>VBEO01000020.1 GCA_005881825.1 Chloroflexota bacterium
CTCAATGTCCGCCCTGTTCGCGAAGCGCATGAAGCGCACCTGGCGACCCGGTCGCAGCACCTAACGAGGCAGCACGTCTGACAGCTACTTGACAGCTACTGGCGCGAATGTGTACGCACGGCTGCGTACGATCGATAGGTTCCTGAGAGCCGATTTGTATTCGCTGCGCACGCCTGCACACGGCTGCGAACGACCGGGCGGCGGCTTCCTAAACCGCGAGCGGAGGTTCGAGTCCTCCCGGGGGCACCACTCAAAATCGAGCCTCTCAGGCCGGGAGTCGTGGCCATCGAAAGCGACCTGCGATATCTCCGGCAACGCCGCGTATGGCGGTCCGTGTTCATCCTTCGTCCGCCGGTTCACCGGCCGCTTCGGGAGGCGAGAGCCGGACCCTCATCACGGTCCCTTTGCCGACCTCGCTCTCCTGAATCTCGACGTCCCCGCCCATCGAGCGCGCCAGTCTCCGGCTTAGGTACAAGCCCAGACCGGTGCCGGTCTTGGCCGGAAACGCTTCCGGCATGAGCCGCACGAAGCGCTCGAACACAGCCTCACGAGCAGCCTCGGGAATGCCGACTCCGCGGTCCCTGACAAGGATTGCGGGCTGACTGCCGGCGTGGACCTCGACCGTCACGCTTGCGGGCGGCTGGCTGTAGTCGAGGCTGTTGTTGATGAGGGTGTCCAGGATGCGCGCCAGGTGCTCAGGATCGGCGAGGGCCAAGACCGGGCTGTTCGCCGGCTGGAAGACCACGATCGCGCCATCGATCTCGGCTCGCGCCCGAGCCCGCTCGGCGGCCGCGCCGGCCTGCGCATTGAGGTCGAGCTCGAGCTTGGAAGGCAGCAGCTGCAGAGAGTCGGCGCGAGCCGCGGCGATCACCGACTCGATGAGCCGGTCGAGATCCCCCAGCTTCCGCCCCAGGATCGCCAGTGGCTCCTGCCACGTCTCGGGCGGGCTCCCCAGGCCCCCTTCCACCAGCATCGACATGTAGCCCTTGAGCACCGTCAGGGGCGTCCTTAGCTCGTGGCCGGCCAGGTTGATGAACTCGCTCTTGGCAGCTTCCGCTCTCCGCGCGTCATCGAGGAGGCGGGCCGAACGCAGCAGCAGTGCGGCCACCGCCGCGACCTGCTGCAGACTGTCCACTTGCTCCTGCGTGAATCTCTCGTCGCGGCGCTTGACGACGTTCAGCAGGCCGACCACCTCGTCGGTGACTACCAGCGGAACCGCCAGCAGGTGGCGGAGCCGCGTCGCGCCCTCAGTGAGCGGCCCAGGCCGGGCGAATGACCACGTGGGTTCAGCATCGGATTCCACTGGGCGCCGGCCTCGAATCGCGTCTTGCGCTGCCCTGAACATGGGGAAGCGGTCGCCCGGGGCCGGAATCCAGTCGCCGAGCCTGTCGATACAGTGCTCGACAACGATCTCACCGGCCTGGATCCGGCTTATGGATCCTCGGTCCGCACCGGTTAGATCGATGGCGCGATCCAGCAGCTTCTTGGTCAGGTGTTCCAGATCCGGTTCGGTCGCCAGATCGCCTGCGACTTGTATGGCGAGCCCCAGGCGCTCCTGGTTTCGGCGAGCGGCCTCTCGCTGTTCGACAGACTCTCGGTAGAGCCAAGCGTTGTGGAGCGCCATCGCCGCCGATGCGGCGATTCGCTCGACGGCCTTCTGCTGCTCCGGCGTGAACGGTAGCGAGCTCCGGCCGACGCTTAGTAGACCGATAACCCGCTCGCCCATCACGAGTGGGACCGTCAGCCGATACCCAAGATCGGGTATTCGCTCCTCAGTCCCATCTGCAAGCCGGCGCGGATCGATTCGTCCGCTGGCCACAGTCCTCGGCGAGCGGACCGCGCGGAGGACGTCAGGCAGGCTGAGGCGCCATCGCATGCCGGTTGGCAGCTTCTCGCCGTCCACGTCGAAGGACGCTTCGACGATCGCATCCTCCCCCTCGACCCGCGCCGCCGTCGCGTGAGTCGCCTGGGACGCTGCCACCACGATCGTGAGCAGCCGATCGAGGACCTCGGCGGGCTCTAGGCTGGAGTTGAGCTGGCTCATCACTTGGTTGGCGAACTCCAGGTCGGCCAGTGCTGCTCGGAGTCGGGTCTGATCGCGATTGACTTCGAGCACACCTGTCGGACTACCGTCGGCGTCGCGAGTAAGCGCCCACCTGGCGTCGACGATCAGCCGGTCGCCAGACCGAGTGGTCTGGACCAGCGTCCCACTCCAGCGGCCGCGCTCAATGACCTCAGCCACGATGTCGTCGCGCGGCCGGTCGTGCATGGTCTTCAACAGCTCGTGTGGCTGACGGCCTAGCGCGTCCTGCCGCCGCCACCCGTAGAGCTCTTCGGCGCCGGCGTTCCACTCGGTGATTTGCCCGGTCTCGAGTTCGAAACGGAAGACCGCGTCGTAGATCACGTCCACCGGGCGTTCGGGCGAGGCGTGGTGGATCTCCTGGGAGAACTCCTCCGGGTCGGTCGTCATGGTGTCCCCGACATCCGCGGTTGCACGCTCAAACAACCGGTGTGAGATCCATGTTCAGGGCGTAACCGACCCCGGGCCGGGTCACAATCTGGAACGGAAGGCGAAGAGGCTCCAGCTTCCTCCTGATCCGCGTGAGGTAGCTCCGGAACTGTTCGGTCGAGATTTCCCTGTCCCACACTTGGTCGATCACGTCTCGGGCCTCGTAGTAGCGGTTGGTGTTGGCGAGAAAGAACGCGAGTAGCTGCCACTCCCGCCGGCTCAATGAGGCGGTGACGTTTGCATGGTGGACGGTCCGGGTGGCGGCGTCGAACCTTGCCCCCTGGACCTTGATCTCGGTCGCCACGGGCACGACGGAGTTCGGGCTCGGACCTCTGAGAGCGGCCTTGATCGCCCCGATCAACGCCCCAGGCACAAACGGCTTGGCCAAGATCTGGTCTGCGCCCGCTTCGTACCTGGTCCGCGCCTCGTCGAAGGATTCGTCCAGCACGATGATCGGGCAGCCGGTGTTGCGGCGGAGCTCGGCCAGGAAGTCGATGCCAAGCTCTTCGCCCTGGGAGATGCCCACGATGACGATGTCATATGAAGTGTCTTTGGAGAGTGGCACCGCCTCTTCGTGTGCGGCGACGCGGTCGGTACCGGCGCCCGCCAGGCCGACCACAAAACCGATCACCTCGCGGTAGTCCTGGTCGCGCTCGATCACCAGACCTCGCAGCGGACCTGGAGCTCGAACCGGAGTCTCCGCGCCGAGGCGTCCTCCCGATCGCGTCAGCCGCAGGTCCTCGCCCATCCTGGCACCAACTCGGCCAACTGCCGAGGCATCACCTTGCTCTTGAGCAAATAGTCCCGAGCTCCCAGTTCACGCGCCCTGCTGCGGAGCGCCGGGTCGTCGAAGTTGGTAAGCATCACAACCGGCCACTCCCTGCTGTGCGTGTCTTGCGCCAACTCGGCGAGCACCGACATCCCGTCCCGCCCCGGCATCCGGATGTCCAGGAGCACCAGGTCGAAGTCGCCTTCCCGAGCAGCCTTCAGCCCGGCCGTGCCGTCGTGAGCGACCTGGACCTCGTGACCGGATAGTCGCAGCACCGAGGCGTACATCTCAGCGATCGACGTCTCGTCTTCAATCAACAGAATCCGGCAGCCTCGGCTGCCGACTTCGGCGGCAAGGATGGCCAATTTGGTTTAACCCCCTCGTGGTTCTTCGGACTTTGACCGTATGGGCAATGACCGCGACATGCAGCCAACGGCACGCGACGAGCCGCAACACAGCGGTCCGCTGCCCTCGGTTTCCGACGAGCGATAGGCTAAAGCATGATAGTAGGTCTGTCAAGATATGGGATAGTCCTAGGGGTTCATTGGAGGACTCGCCATGACCGTTGCCCTGCCGGTCGCGCGCTGCACTAGGGCCTCAGCACAGCGGCGATCATCGCGTCGCCGATGAACCGTCCGAATTCCTCGAGTGGCATCCCGCGCCTTAGCACAAGCAGCTCATAGAGCTCCGGAGCGCTGTAGGTCCAGAGCACCGTGGCCGCATCCGCTGCGGAAACGCCCGAACGCAGATGACCCGCCTTCGCCAACCGGCGCGCGTTTTCGGCCATTCGACGAAGACGGTCAGCGTCGAGCTCCTTGAGCAGCGAGCGAAGGTCAGGGTCGCTCGCTGCGGCATCTCGCAGCAGGAGGAGGATTGGGGCGGCGCGCGGCGCGAGCTCAACCGTGAAATCCGCCCAGCCACGAATGATCTGGCGCGGGTCCCGCTCTCGAGCCTGCAGCTCGTCGGAGCGCTGCTCTGCGGGGACGGGATCGCTCCCGAGCAGCGCCCGGGCCCGAATCCCTCTGATCAAGCCTGGTTTCCCGCCAAAGCCCTTGTAGATGGTGTCCACCGAGACGCCCGCTTCAGCGGCGATGCTGGCGATCGTCGTCGGCTCGTATCCGTCAGTCAGGAACCGGTGCTCGGCGACATCCAGGAGGCGGTCACGCATTTGCCGGGCATGCTCTTGCCGCCGGCTTGAGTCGTATGCGCGTCGCGCCTTGACGCGGTCCGCAGCGCGGCCTATAGTCGCCATTGGTTCCAGTCTACTGGAACGAAATGGAGGTGGGAGCAGTGGAAGAACCCCTGGTGACGATCGAGAGGCTCGTGGAGAGCACCAACCGACACGATCTGGACGCCCTGGTCGGGTGCTTCGCGGAGGATTACCGCAACGAGACGCCGGCGCATCCTGCGCGGAGCTTCACGGGCAAGGCCCAGGTAGGCCGGAACTGGAGCGAGATTTTCGCCTTCGTGCCGGACATCCAGGTCCAGGTCCTCCGTGCCGCCGTCGACGGCGATGCGGTCTGGACGGAATGGGAGATGGAGGGGACGCGGCGCGACGGCACCCCGAGCCGAATGCGCGGTGTGATCGTGTTCGGCGTCTCAACCGGGCTCATCCGCTGGGCGCGCTTCTATCTCGAGCCGGTGGACGAGAGCTCGACAACGGTCGACGAGGCGCGCCGAGGCCAGGTGGTGCGATGAGGGTTCTCGTGACAGGAGGCACCGGCCACCTCGGAACGGTTCTCGTGCCCCTCCTGCTTGAGCGCGGACATGAAGTGCGTGTCCTTACCAGGGACCTCGAACGTGCGCGACGCCGTCTCGGAGAGACGGCCGAGGTGGTGCTCGGTGACGTCCGCGACGCGGCGAGTCTGGGTGCCGCCGTCGAAGGAGTGGACCGCGTGGTCTCGGCAATGACCGGTTTCGGCCCGGGCGGAGCGGGGCCACGCGCAGTCGACGACGAAGGCACCAGGAACCTGATCCACATCGCCGAAACCGCCGGGGTGCGTCGCTTCGTGCTGCTGTCAATGCGCGGTGCGGCTGCGGCTCACGTCATGGAACTCGGACGGATGAAGCACGCCGCCGAGGGGGCGCTGCGGGCGAGCCGGCTGGAATGGGTCATCGTCCGCCCCACGGCGCTGATGGAACTCTGGACCCAAATCCTTGGTGGTCCCATCCGGCGCGGCCAGAAGGCGACCGTCTTCGGCAGCGGTGAGAGGCCGGTGAACCTGGTCTCGGCAGGCGATGTCGCGCGCGTTGTAGAGATGGCGCTCTGCGAACCACATCTTGCTCGCACCGTGCTCGAGGTCGGTGGCCCCGAGAACCTCAGCTTGAACGAGATCGTCGAGCGTCTCCAAGTCGCAATGGGTAGGAGGACCCCGGTCCGACACATTCCGCTAGGGCTGATGAAGCTCTCGCGTCTCGCGTTGCAGCCATTCAAGCCGAACCTCGCCGGGATGATCGAAGCAGGGATCAGCTTCGATACCGCCGACATGACCTTCGACACCACCGAGCTGCGGCATCGGTTTCCGGAGATGCAGCTGACAAGCCTCGCCGATGTGATTGGCTAGGCGCCCGCCAGGCAGTCACCACTGCAGCTCTCCGACGACTGCAACGTGGTCGGAGGGGTAGACGGAGCGACCGTCCTCGATTTGGACGAGCTCGCTCATGCAAATCTCGGCATGGGCTCGGACCGCGACGCCTGCCGGCGCTCGGTAGAGGACGTTGTCGATGGCCAGCGTCCTCCGCTCACCAGTCGGCGGCTGGCTCCAATCGAATGCCGGCGTCAAGCTGCACGCCGCCATGAACTCCGCGAACTGGGGGCTGCTCAGAGGGACGTTGAAGTCGCCTGCGACGACCAGGAATTCCTCATTCGGCACCCGCCGCACGGCACTTGCCAGCTGGCTCAGCTCATCCAGCTGCTTCCGCGCGTAGCGGTTCCCGCGAGCCCAGTCCTCGTCGTAATTAGCAAGCAAATGCGTATTGATGACGGTGACGGGGCGGCCACCCAGCCGCAGTCGGGTGATGAGCAAACCTTTCCGTGCGCCCCATTCGAACCAAAGCCCAGTCCGGAAGACCTCGAATGCGCTGCTTTCGACGGGGGTCCGGGTCAGCGTGACGAGGCCGCCGTGGACGAACGGCCCCCACTGCGAATAGGTGGCGTGCGCGGCCATGAGCAGCCCCACGTTGCGTCGCAGGAAGATCTCTTGAAGGCACGAGACTTCGGGGTCGACCTCTCGCAGGAGACGCCCGATTACCCTCAGTCGGGCGCGCGGTCGGCTGCGAAATAGACAGTTAAGTGTCAGGACCCGCATCCGCCCGCCCGGCATCCGCGACAGCCTAGCGATCGCTGCGCCGGCGGACCTGTCTAAGATGCCGCGATGCGGCTGAGCCGAAACGATGCCGCGGTACTAGACGCGCTATTGCCGGCTGGTGCTAATTCCGTCCTGACCCTCGGAATCGCTGGCTCTGGATTCGAGGCTTTCCTGATCGAGTTCCATCGCCAGTCACCCCCCAGGCTATGGCGCGCCTTCCGGCTGGCTCTTTGGACTGCCGGCTGGATCGGTCCGCTACTCGTGCGCCGGATGCCGCCGATCGGCCGGCTGTCGAACATCGACCGGGCTCGGGCCCTGGCTGCGATGGAGGACTCGCCCGTGCCCGAGCTCCGGCAGCTTGTCAGGGTGCTCAAAACAGTAGTCAGCCTTCACTACGGGGGATTGCCAGCGGTCCGTCAGGCGATCGGCTATCCGTGACCGAGACATTCGACTACGTCGTGATCGGGTCCGGCGCCGCCGGCTCCTCGGCGGCCCGCGCGCTGGTCGACCTGGCGCCTGAAGTGGCCGTCGTCGAGGAGGGGCCATCCGTCCCCACCGAGCAGTTCTCCGACCGCGCCTTCCCCTCTCTTGCCCGGCTGTATAGGGACATGGGCGCCCAGCTCACCGATGGCAGGGCACCGATACTGGTCTTACAGGGCCGTTGTCTCGGCGGTAGCACCGTCGTCAACTCCGCCATCATGCGGCGCCTGCCGGAGGAGGTCTGGGCGGAGTGGCGGGACGTCCACGGGTTGGGAGCGGCCCTTCCCTTCGCTGGCATCGACAACGCCTCGGCCGCCATCGAATCGGAGCTGCACACAGCGTCGACGCCGGAGACTGTCTGGGGCGGGAACAACCGACTGATGAGCTTGGCGGCGGTGCGTAGTGGGATCGCCGGGTCTGCCATCCGCCGCAATGTCGTCGGCTGCCGGGGGAGCGCTCGCTGCAACGTGGGCTGCCCCGTCGATGCCAAGCAGAGCATGCAGGTGACTTACCTGCCGTACGCCGCAGAACGAGGCGCGCGCCTGTTCACCGACTCCCGCGCAGAGCGCGTCGAGCTTCGCGGGCGCCGGGCGGTCGGAGTCCAGACCACGGCCGGCTTCCTCGCGGCTCGGCGAGCTGTGCTCGTCGCCGCCTCAGCTGTCGAAACGCCGCGCCTTCTGTGGCGAAGCGGCGTCCGTTCTCCACATCTCGGACGCCATTTCCAGGGCCATCCCGGCATGGCGATCGTGGGCCTCTTCGACGAGGAGGTCCGGCTCGGACGGGGCGCCACACAGGGCTTCGAGTTGGATGGTCTCCGCTCGGATACCCGAGTCAAGGTGGAGACGCTGGCGGCTCCGCCCGAAACGTTCTTCGGCGGAATGCCGGGTGTCGGGCGCGAGTGGCTTTCGCTGATGGCCGGGTACGCGCGCTCCGCAGTCTGGGTGCTGCCGCTGCGCTCCTACGCCGAGGGCCGCGTCTCGACCGGCCGGTGGGGAAGATCGATCAGCTTCCGGCTCGACCCGCGCGATCTGCCGAACCTTCGGCGCGGGCTGCGGCAGGCGGCCGAGCTGATGTTTCTGGCCGGCGCCCGCGAAGTGGTCTGCCCGGTGCACGGTTTGCCCCGTCGGCTGCGGGCTGACCAGCTGGGGCTGATCGAATCCGGCACGAACGACCCCAGCGCGTACTCGCTTGCCATGTCGCACCTCTTCGGCACCGCGCGTATGAGCAGCCGGCCCGAAGCCGGAGTTGTCGGACCCGACTTCTGCGTTCGTGGCACAGACAACCTCTATGTGGTCGACTCCTCTGTCTTCCCGACCAACCTCGGCGTCAATCCCCAGTTGAGCATCATGGCGATGGCGCGGCTGGCCGTCGAGAGACTTGCCGCATGACCTTGGGGACCTTCCTGGAACCGCAAACGGTAAGCGCGGACGACGTCCGGCGATATCTCGAAGATCTGTCGCCCGGCGACCGGCGCGGTCAGTGCCTCGGGCTCAAGGCGGGTCAGCAAAGACGTCTCTGGGAGATCGCGATTGCGGCCGATCTCTATCCATCTGGGGATCTCGTCTCTGACTCCAGCTCAGTGTTCGCGGGACGCAACTCGCTCGCGACGTTCTCCAAGTTCGAGAAATGGTTTGCGTCGCAGGAAGGCGCGGTCGTGGGCTGCAACCGCCACTTCTTGCGTCCCTTGATCGGCCCCGGTTACTTCACCGTTCGCACGGGCAAAGCAGGACCGCTTGAGTTCGACTACGCGGATGTTCCGAGGCAGGCGCCGCCCGGATGGCCGGCGGTGAGGGCGAACAGCGGTGGCCTCGCCCGCAGCGTCTATGGGGATCTGCTGGACCACGTGGTCTGGCTCACGGCTGACGTGCTTGTTGGAGCCGCCTTTCGGCGCGGTAGATCACTTGACTCGTACTTTGTTCTGGTCCGCTCGCAGGCGCGGTAGCCGCCCATAGGTAGGCCATATCAGAATGAGGCTTCTACTCACGTCAGCTGGCATCAAGAACCCGAGCATCCACGACGCGCTGGTCGACCTCCTGGGCAAACCGATCAGCGAGGCCAGCGCCCTCTGCATACCCACCGCCTCGTACGGGCACCCCTTGGCCGGTCCGGGCGCGGCCTGGCGGTTCATCAGCGGACGAGAACCCCGTTGCCCCATGTGCGAGCTGGGTTGGAAATCGTTGGGAGTGCTGGAGCTAACGGCGCTGCCCAGCATCGATGAAAAGCTCTGGCTCCCCATGCTCAAGGAGACCGACGCCCTGCTGGTGAATGGCGGCGACCCGCTGTATCTATGCCACTGGATTCGTCAATCCGGCCTGACCGACCTTCTACCGTCGCTGAGTGAGACGGTCTGGGTGGGAGTGAGCGCCGGCAGCTTGGTGATGACCCCCAAGATCGGTGAGTACTTCGTCATCTGGACGCCGCCCACCGGCGGCGATGAAGCGTTGGGATTGGTCGATTTTTCGATCTTCCCGCACCTGGACCACGAGGAGATGCCGGCCCACTCCATGGCCAACGCAGAACGATGGGCCGCCCGCATGCCGGTGCCGGCGTACGCGATCGACGATCAGACGGCGATCAAGGTGAACGGCGGCAAGGTCGAAGTCGTCTCCGAGGGCCACTGGAAGCTGTTCGCTCCCGGCCCTACCTGACCATCTCGAAATGGAGGTGCGTCGCGCTCGGGGCCTCCACGCATCTGGTTCGTGAACCTATGGCCGGTCATCGGCAACGCCGCGATCGATCAGCAGCTGCCTGATCTGCTCCCGCTGCGCCTTGGCCGCCGCCGATCCGCTGCCTCCGCGACCCGTTGTCCACCGCGTCAGGTCCATCGGCGTCGAGCGGGAACCATTGCGCAGCCGTGGGTCGGCGCCGCCCTCGAGCAGCGCTGCGACGGCGTCCGCGCACCGGTTGCGGACTGCCCTGTGCAGCGGCGAGGTGCCGTTCTTGTCGAGCGCGTTCGGATCGGCGCCGGCCGCGAGCAGGATGGCAATGCTTTCCCGCTGCGCGGTTGGATCCCACAGCGGCGACCCCGGCCCGCCGTCGACCGCATAGTGGAGCGGCTCAGCGCCGCGCCGATTCCGGGCACGAACATCGGCGCCCGCCCTCAGCAGTTCCGCAATCAGGTCGGGCTGGTACGTGGCCGCTGCCAGATGGAGGGGTGTGTCTCCGGCGTACACCTGGTGACCGATGTCCGCCCGGAAGCGCTCCGCGCCGCGCACCACCGCGAGAAGTCTAGGATCGGCGGCCGCGGGCTCGGCGCTTGCCCTCGTGCATTGCTTGCACGCGCGCGACCGGTATCTCCTGACCTTCATCGATCAGAATCGGGCTGAGGACCTGGGGCGCGGGCATCAGGTCTTGCCAGGAGGCCCGCTCCTCCAGCAGGCGTGGCGCTGTGTTCAGGGTGAAATCTTGGGGCGTGACCTGGTCGAGCTGGTCCCAGGCCAAAGGAAAGGAGACCGGCACACCGGGCCGGATGCGCGGGCTGTAGGCGGCCACCACGGTGGCGCCGCCCGTGCGCGTCGAGTCAAGGAACACACGCCCGCCGCGGTAGGGGCACGAACACATGCAAGCCTTTGGCCCCACTGGTCTTGACCGCGCCCGCAAGGCCGATGTCCGCCAGGGTCTGCCGAACCAACCCGGCGGCGCGCACCGCACGCGCAAAGGCATCCTCGGTCGCGGGCGGATCGAGGTCGAGCACCAGGTGGGTGGGCTGGTTCCAGCTGCCGGCGCGCACCAGCGCCGGGTGGTACTCCACCGCGCGCTGGTTGGCGAACCAAAGCAGCGTGCGGCGGTCGTTGCAGAGCGCGTAGCGCACCTCCCGCTTCGACGCCTCCGACCACAGCGAGACGGTGTTGACCCACGGCGGCGTGTACTTGGGCACGTTCTTCTGCATGAACGGCGGCTGGCCGCGCACGACTCGGATGACGGAGAGCGGCCGTTCCTCAAGCACCGGCAGGATGCGGTCGGCGACGGCCTCGAGGTAGTCCACCAGGTCCCGCTTGGTCGCCCCGGCGCCCTCGAACAGCAGCTCATCGAGATTGGTGAGAGCCACGCCGTGGCCTGGCTCTTCCGAGCTCATGGGCTCGCAGTCTGGCAGGCGGAAGTCACGCAGCGCGCGCGGGAGCGCTCTCGTGCATATCCGAGTGAGTCAACCAGCGGCGTGCGATCGGGTCCCAATGCGCATGCGCGAGCTCGCGATGCGAGATCGGCTGATTGCGCGGCCTGCGCAGCACCCATGACCACCCCCAGCCGATTGCCTGTGCGATGTACATCACCATCTGAAAACCTCCTTCTTGTCCTCAGGCCGCCAGCTGCAGTTCCGAGTCTTCGGTGGCGGTGCTCGCCGGAGCAGGCCGCCGCGCCGGGCGCAGGACAACCAGCACCACGGCCAGCGCGCAGGTCACGAGTCCGGCCGCGAGCACGAACGCGAGCTGGAAGCCGTGGCCGGCGGCGACGCTGCCCAGCGCTGCCAGGCCGAACGCCGCCGAAACCTGCATCGACGCGTTGTTGATGCCCGTCGCCAGTCCCACGTGAGCGGCCGGCACCTCGGCCATCGCGAGCAGCGTGAGCGGCATCAGCGACATGCCCGCCCCCAGGCCGAACAGCGCGTACGTCATGAGCAGGCGCGGGAAGTACGCGGTGGCGGGCGCAATCGAGGACTGCGACAGCAGCGCGGCCGTGATGCAGAGAAGACCCACGATCAGCACGCGCCGCGAGCCGAAGCGGCCGACCAGCCGGACGGTGATGCCCAGCGAGGCTGCCCCCAGCGCCAGGGTGAAGGGCAGGAAGGCCAGGCCGATGCCGAGCGCCGAGAAGCCGCGCACGCGCTGCAGGTAGAGCGCGCCCAGGAAGAAGTTCGTGAACATACCGGTGGCCAGCAAGCCCCGCGCCACGCTGGCGCCCACCAGGCTGCGGTTGGCCAGGATCCCGAGTGGCAGGATCGGGTTGGCCAGGCGCGCCTGCAGGCCGAAGAAGCCGGCCAGGAGCAGTGCGGAGGCGGCGCCGAGCCACAGCGTGCGCGCCGACGTCCAGCCGCTGGCGTCCGCGGTGACGATCGTGTAGACGCCCAGCATCACCGCCGCCGTGACCAGGATCGAACCCGCGACGTCGACGCCCTGCCGGAGGCCGGCGCCCGGATCGCGCTCGATCAGCGCCATCCCGGCCAAAAGCGTGACCAGGCCTATCGGCAGATTGATGAAGAAGACCCAATGCCAGCTCGCGAACTGGGTCAGCACGCCGCCGGCCAGCAGGCCCAGCGAGCCGCCGCCCGCGATCGTGAAAGCGAAGACGCTCATCGCCTGCGCCCGCTCGCGCGGCTCCTTGAAGCCGGTGACGATCATGGCGATGATCACGCCCGCCGACAGCGCCCCGCCCAGGCCCTGGGCGAAGCGGGCGGCGACCAGCAGCGCCGGCACCGGGGCCAGGCCGGCCAGCGCTGAGGCGATCGTGAACAGGATCACGCCGGCCAGGAAGACCGGCTTGCGCCCGACCAGGTCACCGACGCGTCCGGCCAGAAGCACGAAGCCGCCGTAGCTGATGCCATAGGCGTTGACCACCCAGGTGAGGTCTGCCTGCGAGAAGCCCAGGTCGTGCTGGATCGGAGGCAGGGCTACGTTCACGATCGTCGCGTCGAGCACGATCATCAGCTGCCCAAAGCAGACCACCACCAAAGCGATCCATCGCTTAAGATCGTCCCGTACCCTGAGTCCCCTTAGTTCTTTGATCATCTCGATTCCCCAATGAGCCGTTGTCAACGATGATCACTATAACGGGATGATCCGCATGTCTGCAACATCCCTTCGTCGTGGTAATATGGCGAGCGAGGAGAAGATGGCAGACCCTCGAGACAAGGAGGACGGGCCGGGGCTGATCGCCCTGCTGACCCAGGTGGCCAAGAGCTTCCACCGCCGGAGCACCGAGGAGCTCCTGGGCATGCGCTTGAAGGAGTTCCTGATCCTGGCGCACCTGCGCGACCGCCGCGGCACCACCCAGCAGGAGCTGGGCGAGCAGATGCTGCTCGACTCCAACACGGTGGTCCTGCTCCTCAACGAGCTGGAGTCCCGGGGCCACTCCATCCGCAAGCGCGACGCGGAAGACCGGCGACGGCACGTGGTGGAAATCACGCCCGCGGGGCGCGACGCCCTGACCACCGCCGAGAAGGCACGCGAGGCGATCGAGGACGAGGTGCTCGGGGAGCTCACGGCCGAGGAGCGGCGCACTCTGAAGCGGATCCTCGTGAAGGCCCTGGAGGGCCAGGCGCGCACGCCCGTTGGGCCCGCCTCCCGAGCCTAGGGCAGCACCACCACCCGGCGGATATCGTCCAGGCCGGCGGCGAGCCGCCGCCACGACTCACCCTGGTCCGTCGACGCGAAGACCTCGCCCGTCTCGGTGCCGAAGGCCGCCAGGCGGCCATCTGGTAACGCATCGAGGCAGAGGCTGTCGATGTTGCCCGCGAACCATTCTGGCAGGCCCTCGGTGCAGCGCTCGAAGCCATCGCCTCCCGGCGGCCATCGATAGACCGCGGCGCGGCCTCCCTGCGGTCCGTTCGAAGCGCTGAGCAGCACCTGCTCACCGCAGACCGCGACCGCCCGGCAATAGGTCGCGTGCAAGCCTTCTCGCACCGTGCGCCAGGTCTGGCCACCGTCCCCGCTGATGGAGAGGCCGTCGGCCCCTGCCGCGTAGACCCGGCCGTGCCCGGTGGCGACCTGGTGCACGTCGGCGTGGATGTCGATGGTCGGCTCCCAGCTTGCGCCCTGGTCTCGCGAGCGGAGGACGCCGCCCACGTGGACGTTCACGTACACGGCTTCGCCGTCCTCGGTGATGGTTCGGATGGCGGGCGGCCCGCCCCACGGCGTGAACCAGCTTTCGCGTCCCTTGGCCCGGTCAAAGCCGTCGATGAACTCGACCTCCCCGGGCGCGCTGATACGCGCCAGACGCGCTCCCGCCGTGCCGGCGAGGATGCCGTCCTCCGGGTTGGCGCGCGTATCGGCCAGGCACATGGGCTCGAGGTCCGTGCCTGAGACCACGGGCTGCCAGCCATCGCCGTCGCTGCGCCAGATCTGGCCGCCATCCACCACGGCCCAGAGATGCTTCCAGGCCGCCGGCGCCAAGGCGGTCACGGCGTGGCCGTCTAGCTCTCGCCGCTGCTCGGCGGAGTCAGGGTCGAGATCGACGAGGCCGGTCCGCGTCGCGATCAGGACGCGCATATGTCAACCCGCAAGCTATCAGCGTGCGTGCGCAACCTACCGACCTCGAGCCGGCGGACCTGGCCACGGTCCTGTGGCAGGGGTGGCGCATCGTGGTCGCCGGCTGCGAGTACGTCCCGGTCGGTGGTGGAAGTCATCACTGGCGGGTGGTCGACGCTGACTCCCGGGCGCACTGGATCACCGCGGTCGACCTGAAGCGCACCTCACCGGCAGCCCTCCGCGTCGCCCTGGACACGGCGATTGCGCTGCACGACCGCGCCCACCTCGACTTCGTGGTGGCTCCAATCCCCACCGTGGCCGGTGAGTCGTTGAGGCCCCTCGGTCCGAGCTATGCCGTCGCCGTTTACCCCTATCTGGAAGCGCGTTCGCTTCCCTTCGGCCTGGAGCTGGACGAAGGGACCGCGGCTGAGCTGGCCGGCCTGCTGGCCCGGCTGCACGCGGCGGAGCTCTCCCTGGCTCCCGGGCTCCCCGAAGTCGGTGCCGACATACCGGGCCGCGCGGGGCTCGAACGGGCGCTGCATGACCTGGACTCGCGCTGGACGGGCGGCCCGTACTCGGAGCCGGCCCGCGAGGCCGTGACGCGGCAGCAGGCGGCCATCCGAGAGCTCCTCCGCCTCTTCGACGATCTTTCCCGGGCGGCCAGAGCCAACGCCGGACGGAACGTCATCACACACGGCGAGCCCCACCCGGCCAACCTCCTCCGGGACGGCGACCGGCTCCTCCTGATCGATTGGGACACCGTGGCCAGGGGTGCGCCGGAACGCGACCTCTGGTGGCTGGACGGCCAGCCGGCCGCGCTGGAGATCTATGAGCGAGCGTCGGCTCGGACGCTCGACCCGTCGAGCATGCAGCTCTACCGGGTGCGCTGGACGCTGGACGACATTGCGAGCTTCGTCCAGATCTTCAGGTCCCCGCATGAGCGCAACCCGGACACCGAGAGATGGTGGACGTTTGCCGAGCGCCTTACCGAGGCGGCTGAGACTGCTGCAGCCCGAAGAACTGGCGGATCGCCGTCGCCGAGGCCTCAGTCGTGACCACCGTGTAGTGGTTGGCATCGACGTCGGCCACGCGCGCGCCGGGCACCTCGCGAGGGAAGCGCTCGCGATCGCCCTGGCTGACGATGTAGCCCGTTCCCGGCAGGATCTCGCGGCCGGCCCGCAAAAGGAGCACGGGCATGGTCAAGCTGGGCCAGAGCGGGTACGCGGGATGAGCCTGGCCGTAGCTGAAGTCCTCCAGCACCGCCGCACGGTCGCTGCGCGGGCGCACTCCGCCCGCCACCGGCTCCAGCTCGTAGCGGAAGTAGGCGTCCCAGTACTGGTTCCAGGGTTCGATCAGCCCGAGGCCCTTCACCGCTTCGACGTAGAACTCGGCGGACGGAAAGATCTGGCCGAGGCGATTGACTGACGACTGGATGGGGACCAGGCTGGCGGCGTCGGGCTGGCCGCAGAAGTCGATCAGGACGATGCGGTCCAGGCGCGAGGCGTCCTGAGCCGCGGCGGCCATCGAGACCGCCGCCCCCATTGAATGGCCGATCAGGCTGAAGCGCGCCGCGCCCAGCGCATCGGCGGCCGCGAACAGATCGCGGGCATGGCTGGGCCAGCCGTAGGTGCCTGGCGGCGTGATGTCGCTGCGGCCGCGACCGCGGAGGTCCAGCGCCACCGCCTGCAGCCGGTCGCCGGCGATGCGCTCGCCGAGGAAGTCGAAAGACTTCAGGTTGGCGCTCAGCCCGGGCACGCAGAGGACCATCGGCGCGTGCGGCGAGCCGAAGCGCTGCGCATGCAGCCGCCCGCTGGGCAGCTGCAGGTCCAGCTCGGATGTGATCATCGCCACATGGCCAGCATCACGTTCGCAACCGAGGGTAGCGTCGCCGTCGTCACGATCGAGCGGCCGGAGGTCCGCAACGCGGTCGACCGTCCCACCGCGGCCGAGCTGGTGGAGGCCTTCCGTCGATTCGACGCCGACCCCGCCCTGGCCGCTGCGGTGCTCACCGGCGCGGGCGGCAACTTCTGCGCCGGAGCCGACCTCAAAGGTGTGGCCGAGGGCCGCGGCAACCAGGTCACTGAGGATGGGGAAGGGCCGATGGGCCCCACGCGCATGAGGCTGGATAAGCCGGTCATCGCGGCCGCCGAGGGTTACGCGGTGGCGGGCGGACTCGAGCTGGCGCTTTGGTGCGACCTCCGGGTGGCCGCTGAGGGCGCGGTCTTCGGCGTCTTCTGCCGGCGCTGGGGCGTGCCACTGGTCGACGGCGGCACCATCCGGCTGCCGCGCTTGATCGGCCAGGGCCGGGCCCTGGACATGATCCTCACCGGCCGCCCGGTAACAGCCGAGGAAGCGCTGGCGATCGGTCTGGCGAATCGCGTGGTGCCCCGAGGAGAGGCGCGTAGAGCGGCAGTCGAGCTCGCCCAGGAGCTCGCGCGTTTGCCCCAGGTCTGCCTGCGCAGCGACCGCCTCTCCGCCTATGAGCAGTGGGACCTCGATCTGGCCGACGCGCTGCGGAATGAGACCAGGCGGGGTCTGGAGGTCATCGCATCGGGCGAGACGCAGGCCGGAGCTGCCCGATTCGCAGCCGGCGCCGGCCGTCACGGCACCTTTGACGCCTAGCCGCTATCCCACCTGGCGGTCGTGCCCAGCCCAATAGCGGGCTCGGAGCACCTTCTTGTCGGCCTTCCCGACCGGCGTCATGGGCAGCGCTTCCAGGAACTCGACCGACTTGGGCGCATAGATGGGGCCCTTGCGCTCTCGCACCAGGGCGATCAGCTCGCCGGCCTCGACCGCCGCGCCTGGCCGCAGCACCACCAGGGCCTTCACGGCCTCGCCCCATCTGTCGTCCGGCACCCCGATCACGGCGGCGGTGGAGACCGCGGGATGGCCGGCCAGGACGTCCTCGATCTCGCGCGGGAAGACGTTGAAGCCGCCGCTCACGATCATGTCCTTCTTGCGGTCGACGATGTAGAAGAAGCCGTCCTGGTCGCGGGTGCCGATGTCGCCGGTGTGCAGCCAGCCGCCGGCCAGGGTGGCGGCCGAGAGCTCAGGCTGCTTCCAGTACCCGTTCATCACCGTGGGGCCCTGCATGCACAGCTCGCCCGGCGTCCCGTCCGGCACCGGGTTGCCTTCCTCGTCCAGGACGGCC
>VBEO01000021.1 GCA_005881825.1 Chloroflexota bacterium
CGGTTCCAGATCGAACGCGGCGCCGAGGGTGGCGCCGCCCACCCGCAGCCCCTGGTACCGGCCCGCGGGCGCCTGGACCTCGGCCAGCTGCCGGTACTGAGGCGCGGCCGGCACCGGGCCCGCCAGGCGCCCGGCGGCAGCCGACCGCCCGTTGGCCAGCAGCTCGATGCCGGCCGGCGTGGCGAGATCCGCACCCTGCGCAGAGCTGGCCAGCACCAGGACGGTGCCGTTGGCGACCTCCCCGCCGCGTGGGGCCGTGAGGTAGTAGGCGCCGGCCGCGCCCAGGATCAAGGCCGCGATCACCCACAGGTACAGGCGAGCCCGCTGCACGGGCTCAGGCTATCGAGTGGTCCGGGTCAGCTTTCGTGCCAGGAGCGGAGCAGCAGCCAGGCGGCCGTGAAGCTCACGATCAGCACGCCCGGGGACCAGCCCAGGCCGGGGCCGAAGGGGTCGTTGGCCGAGAGGTCGGCGACCACCGCCAGCACAGAGGCCGCCACGCAGAGCGCCAGGCCCAGGCCCACCCGCATCCGGCCGTGGCGCTGGACCATCAGCTGCAGGCCCAGGAAGCGCGTCCGGTGGGCGACCTCCCGTGGCGGCTCCGGCTCCGGCACCACCGGCTCCGCAACGTGGCCCTTGCGCCCGATCCGGACCCGCGCCTCGCGTGGGGGCGGCTCGAAGCGGTGGGCGACCTCGCGGTCGGGCGGCGGCGGGACCTCCAGCCGCTCCCACAGCGGCTGCCGGCGGCGCATCCGGTAAGCGATAAAGGCGGCCACCCCCAGGGCCAGCCAGAAGAGATAGATGAAGGTGGAGTTGGACACGTTCTGAGCCATCAGCTGTGTGAAGACCGATCCGATGCCCACCGCGCCGATGACCGACAGCAGCGGCACGCTGGCACGCCCGAAGGGCACGTTGAGCGGCATTCGGTAAGGGCGGTAGAGCTCGGGTTCTACATAGCGCAGCCGCATCACCGAAAGGTGCGCGGTGCAGAAGGCGAAGGTCGCGGCCAGTGAATACACCGCGCCCATCAGGTCGATCTTGCCGGGCAGGATCAGGATGGCACCCGCGATGCCGAACACGATGATCGAGATCCAGGGGGTCTTGAACTTCGGGTGCAGAGCCGCGAAGGTCTTGGGGAAGAGGTCGTTGACGGCCATCGAGTAGCTGAGACGCGAGATGCCGATCAGCCCCGCATTGGTGGCGATGATCAGGATCGTGAAGGCCAGGATGGCCACCCAGATTCCGGCGACCTGGGCCAAAAGCATCGGGTGGAAGGCGGTGACGATGCCGGCCACCGGGTCGTCCTTCCAGGTCGTCGCCAACCCCGTCGTGTACGCGTGCGATTGGGGATCGAGAACGACCGGGAAAACGCTCATGCCGATGGTGGGCAGGAAGGCAGAGACGAAGAGCACGGCCACGATCACGCCGTAAGTCGCGCGGGGCACGGTCTTGCCCGGGTTCTTGGCCTCCTCGGAAAGGTTGGAGATCGTCTCGATCCCGGTGTAGGTCACCATCGCGATTGAGATCGAGGCCAGGAAGTTGCCCCAAGTGGGCGCCACCCCGAAGTGGATGTTGCCGAGCACCGTGCGCAGATTGAGGAGAAGAAATACGCCCAGCAGTACCAGGATCAGCTGGGTCCCCAGGTCGAGCAGCGCCAGCACCAGGTTGATCAGGCTCGACTCCTGGATGCCGACGATGTTGACGGCGATCAGCAGGCCTACCAGCACCACGGCCCCCCCGATGTGCCATGCGAAGTACTCCTTGAAGTTGGCCAGCACGCCGACGTAGCGACCGAGGTCGCCCAAGTAGGAGATCGCGGTATAGGCGCTGATGGAGACGGTGGCGGTGTAGTTGAGGAGCTGCACCCAGCCCACCAGGAATCCAACCGGCTCGTTGAAGGCGCGGCGCGCGAAGCTCGAGGAGCCACCCGCATGGGGCATGGCGGCGGTGCCCTCCGCGTAGTTGAGGGCGGTGGTGACGAAGATGGCGCCGGCCAGGATCAAGGCCAGCGGCGTCAGGCCCAGTGCAAAGGCCGCCGTGACGCCCAGCGCGTAGTAGATCGAGGAGCCGACGTTGCCGTAGCAGGCGCTGAAGAGCGCGCCCACGCCCAGCGTGCGCGGCAGCTTGGGGCGACCTCGCACGACCACCCGATAGTCGCCGGGTCGGCGCCCCCGCTTCAGCGGCTCCTTCTCGCTCACGGCCCGCTCACGAAAGCGGCGCCGGGGGGTAGCGGGCGATCACCCGGTCGACGTAGCCGGCGAAGAGGTCCGCCAGCCCGGCATCCTGGAACTCGATCACGTTTTCGGCGTTCATCTCGCCCGAATGAGAGAGGTTATAGCTGCCGCAGAAGACGTAATCGTCGGCCACCACGCACTTGGCGTGCATGAAATCGTGCACGGTCCCCGCCGCCCAGGGCGTGGAAGCTTTGCCGCTGAAGGGGATGCCTTTCAAGATCGCGGACAGCGCGTGCTGCTTCCAGCCGGCCTGCGGGTTCTGCGCCCACTGGCGGCCCACCTCTGCCATCTGGGTGGCATCGAAAACCCCCTTGATGTCGATGCCTTCGAAGCCGCGCTGCACGGTGTCGGCGAGCGTGCCCAGGATGGGACCGGAGGTCAGCACCGGCGAGCAGATGCGCACCCGTCGCCGCGCAGTTGCGATGCGCTGGCTGAGCTCGTGCACCAGCTTCTCCGCACGCCCCGGGGTGAAGTACGGCCGGGCCTGGATGCCGGCGCCCAGCTCGAACCACTCTGGCCTCTGCCGGCCCGAGATCTGGACCTGGCGCCAGGTCCACAGATTCTCAAAATTGGCCCGGTAGACGGCGGCGACCTGGGGTGAGTCGGCGCGCAGGATCACGTTCTCCTCGCGAGTCCAGGAGTCGTTGGTCCAGTTGCTGGAGCCGGTCCAGACCGACGCCGAATCGCAGACCACGTACTTGTGATGCATGAGGTCGGGGTCGCCGTTGACCGGGAACCAGGTTTCCTTGGGCAGTTCCTTGATGAAGGGCCAGTCCGACATCTGGGGCGGCTCCGGCGCCACCCGCTCGTGGCCGTAGTCCTGGTTGAAGACGATGCGCAGGCGGACACCGCGTGCCAGCGCGTCCAGCAGCGACTTGAGCAGGATGTCGCGGGCGGGGCCGTCCAGCTTGAGGTCGTAGATCGCGATCTCCAGGGACACCCGAGCCGAGCTGCAGAAGCCGGCCAGCAGGGTGGCGACCGACTCCGCGCTCTGGCCGCCGTCCGTGAGGAAGACCGCGGCCACCGGAGGCGTTGGTGTGGCTACTGCGCGTCCGCCTTGCGCGGGTGCGGCGCCGCCTCCGGACGGGCGCGGGTGGCGATCTCGGCGGCCTGATCGGGATCGTCGGTGAGGCTGAGCAGGTTGAGATCTTCGGGCGAGACCAGCTCGTGCGCCAGCGTTTCCGCCCGCATCCAGTCCAGCAGGCCGTTCCAGTAGGAGCTGCCGAAGAGGACGACCGGGAAGTGCTCGATCTTCCCGGTCTGCGCCAGCGTCAACGACTCGAACAGCTCGTCCAGCGTCCCGAACCCGCCGGGAAAGATGACGAACCCGCGCGCGTACTTGACGAACATCATCTTGCGCACGAAGAAGTAGCGGAACTCGATGCCTAGGTCGACGTATGGGTTCAGCGCCTGCTCGTGAGGCAGCTCGATGTTGCAGCCGACCGAGAGCCCACCGGCCTCCTTGCAGCCCTTATTGACCGCCTCCATGATCCCCGGCCCGCCGCCCGTGATGACGGCGAAGCCACGCCGGGCCAGCGCCCGACCCACGGCCTCGCCCTGCGCATACAGGGGGTCGTCGGCGTGCACGCGCGCCGAGCCGAAAACGGTGACCGCCGGTCCCAGGTCGGCGAGTGCGTCAAAACCTTCGACGAACTCGGAGACGATGCGTAGCACCCGCCAGGGGTCGGCGTGCAGCGCCAGCTCCTCGAACGCGAACTCCTCCCCCTCGAAGAGCGCACGATCCGCCGACGGGCGCGCAGTGGGGACGATGAGGCGCCCGGCGCGCCGGCGTTCCGACATACGGTTTGGACTTTAAGAGGTCTGCGCGGCGGCTATGCGCTCGGGGCGGGCTCCCGGTGGCTCGGGTGCTCGGGCGAGTGGGGCTTGGCCGGCTCGTGGGGCTTGGGTTCGTGGACGGCCCGAGTCTTGGTGGCATGCGCGGGCGCAGCCTGGATGGGCGGCGTGACCGGGGCCATCGGCGTGGCCTCTGCCTGGGCGGCCGGCGCTGCGGGCTGGGCCGCCGGCGTCCCGTCCTCGGGCATGGCCAGCAGACGGTCGAGCTGGTGCTGGAGCTCTTTCTTCTCGCGCTCTAACTCGCCGATGCGGCGGGACTTGCGCATGCTCTGGCTGAAGTCGTGCAGCCCGGAGGGCACGTGGTACAGGTAGCCGAGCACGACGCCCAGCAGGAGCGGGACCAGCGCCACCATCCCGAGCGGCACGTTGGTGAAGTGCAGCTGCCACCAGTCGATGTTGACGGAGGTGGTGTTGCTGTACACGAAAACGGTCAGGCCGATGCCGATGGCCAGGAAGATGACCGCGATCAAGAAATGGATGAAGCGCTGCCACAGGTAGCTCATGGTGCGCGAGAGGGTACCTCCCCCACCCAGCCCCCGTCACCCCTTTAGCGCTGGAAGGCAGCCTCCAGGTCGGCGGCGATCTCCGCGAGCAGCTGGTGGCTGCGATCGATGACCGCGAACATGCGGGCGAAGCCGTGGATCATGCCGTCATAGCGCAGCAGGCGGGTGGGCACGCCTTCGGCCTCCAGCCGCGCCGCGTACGCCACGCCCTCGTCGCGCAGCGGATCCAGCTCGCAGACCGCGATCGTGGCCGGCGCCACTCCCGCCAATGAGCGCGCGCGCAGCGGCGAAGCGTCGGGATGAGTCCTCGCCGCGGGGTCGGGCAGGTAGTGGTCCCAGAACCAGCCCATGCCCGCCCGGGTGAGGCCGTAGCCGGTGGCGTTGGCCAGGTAGGACTCGGTTTCCAGGTCGCAGTCGGTGACCGGGTAGGTCAGCACCTGGTGACGGAGGTTCAAGCCAGCGTCGCGGGCTTTGATCGCCATCACGGCCGCCAGGTTTCCGCCCGCGCTGTCGCCGGCTACCGCCAGCCGGCCGGGGTCCCCGCCCAGGTCACCCGCCTGCCGAGCCAGCCAACCGGTGACCGCCCAGGCGTCCTCGACCGCGGCCGGAAACCGGTGCTCGGGCGCCATCCGGTAGTCGACGGAGAGGACCAGGCAGTTGGCGGCCGCGGCCAGCCGCCGGCACAGGGCTTCATGGGTGTCGAGGCTGCCGTACACCCAGCCGCCGCCGTGGAAGTAGGCGACCGCCGGGAGCGCGGTGGCGGCTTCCGGGCTGTAGACCCGGCAGGGCACGCCCGCGATGACGCGGTTCTGGACCCGGTGCAGCGGCGGCGGCGGACCCGCCAGCACCGGCGCGGCGGCCTCGATGTTGGCGCGGGCCTGCTCCGGCGTCAGTTCCTGGACCGGCGGGATGCCCGAGGCCGCGACCGTGTCCAGGTAGGTGCGGACCTGCGGGTCCATGGTCACCATCGGATCAAGCTTAGAAGGCTGACCTGACGGCAAGCGTTGATCCAACCGGCCGCCGTCTCCGTAGAGAGGGATGAAGGGCCCAGGCTGGTAGAACCCGCCGCGCGGCGCGACCTGGGGCGCCCGCTCAGGAGGGGTTGCTTATGGCTGACCATCTCGACGCTCCCGGCCTTACCTCCCCGGCCATGGACGCCAGGGTCGACATCACCGACCACTACGCGTTCCAGAGGCCGGGCGACCCGTCACGGACGGTCCTCGTCCTGGACGTCAACCCGTTGGCGCCGACGCACGCCGACGAGTTCCGGCACGACGCCCTGTACGAAACCCTGGTGGACACCGATGGCGACGCCCGGCCCGACATCGCCTTCCGTTACCGGTTCACGCGCAAGCAGGACGGCGAGCAGTTCGCCCGGGTGACACGTGCTCTCGTGCACGGCGTTGAGCTCGAAGAGGGCCATGTGCACGAAGAGCTGGAGACCGAGACCCTGATCGAGCGTGCGAAGGTTTCCTTCGGCTCCGACGCGCACGTCGCGCGTGGCCCGGACGGCGTCCGCTTTTACGCCGGACTTCGCAGCGATCCCTTCTTCTTCGACCTGATCGGGTTTCTCAACGGGCTCAAATTCACCGGATCCGATTTCTTCGCCGACAAGAACGTCTTCGCGATTGCGCTGGAGGTTCCCAACCGGATACTCGGCGCCAACCCGAAGATCGGCGTCTGGGTCCGCACCTTGGTGCCCATGACCCTGCAGCCCGACCACCTGGCGCAGGTCGACCAGATGGGACGGCCGGCGATCAACACGGTCTTCAACCACGCCGGCGACAAGAGCACGTTCAACGTCACCCAGCCCGCCGACCAGAGGACTGCCGTGACCATGTCCGGCCAGACCTATCTCGAGCTCTTCACGGCCGAGCTCCAGGCGCTGGGCGGCTACTCGGCGGGAGACGCGCTGGCGATCGCGCAGATCCTGCTGCCCGACATCCTGACCTATGACTACTCCAGCGCCGCCGGATTCCTGAACGGCCGCCGCCTTCAGGACGACGTCATCGACATCTCACTCAACCTGGTCACCAACGGCCAGCTGACCGGCGACGGCGTTGGTCCCCACGCCGATTACCTGTCCGAGTTCCCGTACCTCGGGCGTCCGCACGTCTAGGAGGCACAACGCATGAAGGAAATGGATCGCCGAGGCTTTCTCAAGCTGGCCGGCACGGGTTCGGCCGTGGCCGCCGCCGCGGCGATGCCGATCATCGGATCCTCGATGTCGGCAGACGCGGGCGCCTTCCGTTTCAGCGCCGCCCTGGGGCTGCCGGAGGGGCCGCTGCCCAGCTATGCGACGCAGATCCTCGAGGGATCGGTCGACCTGGAGCGCGGGACGGGCGTCATCACCAGCCGCCTGTTGGCAGGTCACCCCGAAGCCACCAGCGACATCGGGCTGCCGGGCCTGGCGCGCGTGATCCGGGTCACCGCGGCGACCACCGAGGGCGCCCGGATTCACATCCAGGGCTTGATCGAGGACCGTTCCCAGCTTCGCCCGGGTGAGAGCCCGAAGGTCGAGATCATCGTCGACCGCGCGCGCGGGCTGGTGGAAGCACCCGTCCTGGGCCGCAGAGTCAACCTCAAGCTCGCCTGACCATGGTGCCGGCCGTCGCTTCGGCGGCGGCCGGTGCTAGAAGGGCCTGGCCAGGGTCATGGCCTGTGCCAGCAGCTCATCCTGGCTGACCTGTCCGCCGCTGGCGCCGGCGCGAACCTTGGCCTCCAGCGCGCGCCGCACCGCCTCCGCGATGTCGGCGCCGCTGTGGCCGTGGCTGGCGTCGAGCAGGCGCTCCCAGCCGGCTTCGTCGATGACCTCGAAAACGGGGCGGCCGGCCCGCCGCTGCGCGCGCCGGATGTGAACCTCGAAGATCTGGCGGCGGCCGTCGCGATCGGGCAGAGGGACCTCCACCAGGCGGTCGAAGCGGCCGGGCCGGGTGAGCGCGGCGTCGACCGACTCGGGACGGTTGGTGGCCGCCAAGACCACCACGCCGTCGGCCTTCTGGAGACCGTCCATGTTCTCCAGAAATGTGCTGACCAGCCGGTGCGTCGCCTCGTGCGCGTCGTCGCGTGGCCGCGCGAGCGCGTCGATCTCATCGAAGAAAAGCACCGCGGGCGCGTCCTTGCGCGCCCAGTCGAACGCCTCCTGGAGCTTGCGCTCGGCCTCGCCGTACCACTTGGAGGTCACGTCGGTGACGCGCACGTGGAAGGCGGCCGGGCTCCCCACTCCTTGTAGGCCCCCGGGTTCTGGAGGGCCAGGCAGATCGCCTCCAGCTGGCTCTTGGCCTCGTCCTGGCCGCCCACGTCCTCGAAGGCCACCGGGTCGGCCTCCTCCTCTTCCTTGTGCACCCGCCCCGGCTTCTCGGTCCGGCCGAAGCCGCCGAAGCCGCCGAAGCCGCGCCCCAGGCCGGCCAGCCCGGCCAGCGCGGCTTCCACGTTGAGGCCGGTGTCGGCCAGTTCCATCGAGACCGGCGGGCTCACGGTGGAGAGGGCGACGCCCAGGATCGCGCAGTAGCGGTCGAGCTCGGCTTCGATCCGATCCAGCGGCCGGGCCTCGGTGTGCGGCCCCACCAGCGGCAGCAGGAGCGGCCACTGCCCGGCCGTGATGGTCGTCTGGTTGAACAGGCCTGGCGCCAGCACGTACTGCTCCTCGCCCTTCTCGTCGAGCAGGTAGAGGCCACTGCCCCGGCGCCGGGTCGGGAAGGCCGCACCGAGGGCCCGCCTGGGGTCGAAGGCGAGCGCTCGGCCGAGCCCCAGCGGCGTGAGGGCGAAGGCGCCGCGTTCGATGGTGGGCAGGAAGATCGAGGCAAAAGCAGCGCTGGCCCCGCCACTGCGCGCCAGCACCAGAATGGAGGAGAGCGGCGAGGGCGCGGCCTGGCGGCCGATCACGGTCAGCGGCAGCCCGGCACGAAGTGCCTTGGCGAGTTCGGGAGCCCAGCGCACCGAGGCCTGCTTCACGTCATCATCATGACCATGCCAGCCCAACGCTCGCGGACAACCAAGGCCTCCCCCGACCGGGTCTGGAAGGTGTGGTCGGATACCTCGACCTGGCCGGACTGGAACCCGGACGTGCAATCGGTGGAGCTTTCGGGGCCGTTTCAGACCGGAGCCCGGGGCGAGATGACCACCAAGTCGGGCGGCCGCCACGACATCGTGATCGACGACGTGCAGGCCGGCCGCACCTTCACCGTCGACAGCACCGGCGTGCCCACGGTTCATCTCCGCTTCAAGTGCGAGGTGGTGCCCGAGGGCTCCGGTGCCCGGATCAGCCAGGCGGTCAGCATGCGCGGAGGACTCTCCTTCCTCTTCCAGCCCATGATGTCGGGCCGCATCGCCGATTCCTTTCCGGCCCTCCTGGACGGCCTGGCCGCCTACGCGGAGAAGGAAACCCCGGCTAGCTGAGCTCGGCCAGCGCCTCCAGCGAGCGCTGCACGTGGCCGCGCACGATGGGCGCGGCCAGGGCATCGGCGACCAGGCCCAGGAGGCCGCCCGGCACCGAGTAGGTCAGCCGCAGCGTGACCTCGGTGCCTTCTGGAGTCGCGCGCAGGCGCCAGCGGCCACGCTGGTCGATGCCGGTGATGCCCACCCATGCCAACTCCTGGGGCCGGTCGAACTCCACGATCTCGATGACTCCGCCCACCTGGGCGGCGCCCACCAGCAGCCGCAGGGAATAGCGGGCGCCGCGCCGCGGCCGGCCCTTGGTCTGGGGCTCGCAGCGGGTGACCCCGCTCAGGAAGCCCGGATATGCGGCCGGGTCGCCGATCAGCTTCCAGAGCGTGGCCGGCGCCGCCCCCAGCGTGCGCCGCTCTTCGATCCGCATCAGCCCAGCAGGGGCAGCCGCCGCTCCGCGGCCAGCCGGTCCAACTCGCGCTGCATCAGGCGCGTGATGTGGTTGTAGGACTTCTCGAGGTCGGGATGGGGGCCGAACTTCCGGTGCAGGTCGACCGGCTTCAAGACGCTGACTGTGATCTTGGCCGGCAGCGGGATGTGGCCCACGAAGTCGCCGATGTTGAGACCCCACGGCGGCGCCACCGATATCGGCAGCACTTTCAAACGCAGCAGCTTGTCCAGTCGCAGAAATCTCGCCAGGCCCTCGCCGCGGCTGAGGAAGAGTGCGGTCTCCTGGCCGCCGATGCCGACCACGGGCACGATAGGAACCTTGCGGTCGAGGGCCAGGCGGAGAAAGCCCTTGCGGCCCGCGAAATCTACGCTGGCTGACTTCCAGGTCGGCCTGTGTACCTCCCAGTCGCCGCCCGGGTACACGAGCACGGCCGCACCCCGATCCAGCAGGCGCTCGGCGGTGCCCGGCGAGGCCCCGACCATGCCCATGCGGCGCAGCCACTGCACCTGCGGCATGAGCATCACCAGGTCATGGGCCAGCTGGTAGAACGGCCGCTCGACGCCGAAGTAGGTGTTGAAGGCCAACCCCAGCACGAAGCTGTCGGGGGTCACGTTGCCGCCGGAGTGGTTGCCCACCAGCAGCACCGGCCCGTCGGCCGGGATGTTCTCGATGCCGCGCACGTCGGCCCGGAAGTAGAAGGTCGCGATTAGCCAGCCCAGAGCCAGCGAGTCCCGGATGTAGTCCGGGTCGCGCAGGTCTTCGGCAGGGTCCGGCAGGAGCGCCGCCAGCCGCTCCTTGAGGAACTCGCCCACGCTCATCGCGCCACCGCGCGCTGACCCGGCCGCCAGCTCCATTCCGAGGGCGGGCCGGCGGGCCGGCGAACGCGTCCGGGATCGCCCTTGGGCAGGCCCTCCAGCTGTGCTTGCCGCCGGCCGATGGTCAGTGTGACCGACTTCAGGGCGCTTTCGATGACCTGGTGCCGGCGCCGCGTGCTCATGAAGTTGCTGCCCATCACGTCCAGGTCGGCGGCGCTGGGTTCGAAGATCACCACCTGGGTTCCGCGTCGACGCAGGCGTGCCGCGCTGGCATCGAGCTCACGGGCGGCCTCTCGGCGCAGGGCGCCCAGCAGGCGCTGGTGGGGCCAGCCGCCCACGCGGCTGCTGCGCATCGAGAGCGGGTTCGCGCAGAGGACGAGGTCCAGACCCAGGTCTTCGAGCAGGTCGAGGCTGGCTAGCGAGGTCACGCCGCCGTCGACGTAACGGCGGCCGCCCATCCGGACGGGCTGATAGAAGCCGGGGATGGCGCAGGAAGCCGCGACCGCGTCGGCCAGGTCGGCCCGGGGCGAACCGGGCCTGCCGAAGACCACGCGCTCCCCGGTGGCATAGTCGCAGGCCACGATCCAGAGATTGGGGTGCTCGGCCCAGCCCGCCGGCACCGCACGGCGGACCGTCTCTTTGAGCGGCTCGGTCGAGATGATGCCGGCCGGCGCCAGTGCCGCCATCCGGCCGCGGAGCCCCGCCATGCCTCCCCGCAGCGCCCGCCAGGCCAGTCGCGGTGAGCCTGGGATGGGCAGCCAGGGCCCGCCGGGCCGGAAAACCGCTCCCGCGGCGCGGTGGGCTTCGGCGACCGGCCGCCCCGAGCTGTCGACCAGCCCTTCGAAAACCTCGCCTGCCGAGTGGGCGACCATGAACCAGGGCGGGACGCCGGCCGCGATCAGCGAGCCGATCATGGCGCCCGCCGAGGTCCCCACGATGTAGTCCGCCGAATGGGGATCCCAGCCCACGGTCTCGGCCAGGGCGGCCAGGGCGCCGACCAGCCAGGCGCCGCCCATGACGCCGCCGGCGCCCAGCGCCAGTCCTACCTTAAGCGGCTGCTTGCTACTGCTCGTAACAGGCTCCTTGACTTGCCTTGGACCGCATTTGGTACGGTGCGTAACAGATAATGATCAGGATAGGCGATGATCACCGAGGGACGCTCGACCACACGCGAGGAGCACCGCCGGCTGCGCGGGCAGCGGCTGCTGGAAGCGGTGCTCGAGGTGATCGCGCGCGAGGGACCGGCCGTGAGCATGGAGCGTTTGGCGTCCGAGTTGGGCGTGACCAAGCCCATCCTGTACCGCTACTTCGACGACCGCGCCGGTCTGTACCGAGCGGTGGCGCGAGCCACGCTGGACCGGCTGATGGCCGATCTGCAGGCGGCCCTGGCACAGCCGGCGGAGACCCGGCAACTGCTGACCGAGGTCGTCGACGCCTACCTGACCTTCATCGAGCGCGAGCCGCAGCTCTCCGACGCGGCGGCCGCCGAGGCGTGGGCCTATGGCGTGGTGGGGATGGTGCAGCTGGCCGGCGACTGGTGGCTGGAGCGGCGGCCGATGCCGCGCCCGCGGCTGGTGGCTTATCTGGTCGACCTGCTCTGGAACGGCTTCGCGAACCGGGGCTGAGACGATGCTGAGGATGCTCGACGTCCTGCGTCCGCTGGAGCGTGCCATCGCAGCCCGGACCCGAATCCCGAGCTGGGCGGTGGTGATGCAGGTCGGCGGCGGTGTGGCCCTGGTGGTGGCGCTCATCGGCTTCGTCTGGGATGTGGGCTGGCACGCCGACCTGGGCCGTGACAAGAACCTCTTCACGATTCCGCACCTGATGATCCTGGCCGGCTTGCTGGGGATCGGCGCCTCCGGCGCGGCCGCGATCGCGATGGCCACTCTCGGCGAGGCCGCCGGCGGCTGGCGGTGGCGTGGGCTGCACATCCCCTATTCGGCTGCCGCCCTCACCGCCTTTGGCGCCGGCGCCGTGGCCGGGTTCCCGCTGGACGACCTCTGGCACCGCACCTATGGGATCGACGTCACGATGTGGAGCCCCACCCATCTCCTGATGATCGGCGGCGCCTCACTCTCGCCGCTGGCCTTGGCCCTGGGGGCGGGCGAGGCGCGCTGGCCGGACGAGTCGGGCTTCGTGCGCGCGCGCCGCTACCTGGTGGCGGGCGCCGTGCTGATCGGCCTCTCCACCTTCCAGCTGGAGTTCGACATGGGCGTGCCCCAGTGGCAAGCCCTGTACCAGCCGGTGCTGATCGCCGCCGCGGCCGGCATCGGCCTGGTGGGCGCGCGGGCCTGGCTGGGCCGCGGGGGCGCCTTCTTCGCCCTCTTCATGTTCTGGCTGATCCGCGGCCTGGTGGCCCTCCTGGTGGGGCCGGTCCTGGGGCATCAGCTACCCCACTTCCCGACCTACCTGGGTGCGGCCGCCGGCGTCGAGCTGGCGTTCCTGCTGGCCGGCCGGGTGACGCCGCTGGCGCTGGCGGTGCTGGCCGGTCTGGCGGCGGCGATCGTCGGGCTGCCGGCGGAGTGGCTGTGGACCCACCTCTGGTCCTTCCAGCCCTGGCAGCCGCGGCTGCTGCCCATGATTTGGCTGCCACTCCTGGCCTCGGTGGCCGGCGCGGTGCTGGGGCTGGCGGCAGGCCGAGCCTGGCGGCCGGCGCCGGCCGGGCTGCCGCGGCCGGCGGTGCCCCTGGCCGCGGCGGTGCTGGTGGCCGCGCTGGTGGCGCCTCTACCGCGGACCTCGATCAGCGCCTCGGCGAGCCTGAGCGCGCAATCAGCGGGCGCTCCGCACGGCTTCGCCCCAGACCGCTCGGGGGTGCCCACGCTGCTCCAGGACTACTGGATCGAA
>VBEO01000076.1 GCA_005881825.1 Chloroflexota bacterium
GATCACTTGCGCCGCAGCCTCCGCGGCGTCTTGGGCGGGATCGGCAGCCGGGGCAGGCTGATCACCTGCGCGGGCCGGAAGTCGAGGTGATGTGTCGCCACCACCACCAGCGCCCCGTCGCAGGCGGCGTGCGAGAGCAGCTCCAGCACTCGTTTGGCGTTGCCCTCGTCGAGCGAGGCGGTCGGCTCGTCAGCCAGCACCAGCCGCGGCCGCAGGGCCAAAGTGCGCGCCACCGCCACCCGCTGCCGCTCGCCGAGCGAGAGCTCGGCGGGGAACTTGCTGCGATCCTCGGTCAGCCCGACCGCCTCCAGGGCTTCGTGGGCGGCACGCCGGATAACCCCGTAGGGCACGTCGGGGCGGGCCATCTGCAGAGCGACGATCACGTTCTCGAGCGCGTTGAGCCGGGGCAGGAGCCGGTGGTCCTGGAAGATGAACCCGGAGTCCCGGCGGACGCGTTCGATGCCGCGCAGGAAGCGGCGGTGCAAGGGGTGCCCGTCCACCCAGACGCGGCCTCGATCGGGCCTCAGCTGGCCATGGATCAGGCGCAGGAGCGTGCTCTTGCCCGCCCCTGAATCCCCGGTGACGGCGACCAGGTCGCCCAGCGAAGCCGAGAAGGAGAGCTGGTCGAGGACCACGCGCTTGCCGAAGGCCTTTCGCACCTCGGACATCTCGAGCAGCGGGCGCTGCAGTGCCGCCCGCTTGACCGGGCTGACGGCGCGCTTCGCTACTGGCGAGCGCCGCTTCTGGGTTCCCCTCCCAACCTTGTCAATAACCAAAAACAATCCCCAACCAGCCGCCGCCGCGGCGACGATGAGCATAACCAGCGGGACGGCCCCGGCGGGGGCCGCAGCCGGCCGGTTACGAATCGTTTACGCCCTACTCGTGGTGGTGCCGCTGGGGCTGACCGCGACTGGCTTCGTAAGTCTTTACGCGCGGGCCGTGGCTGTGCCGCAGAGGGCTGGCACCTTTGCGCGCCGATGCAAAAGATTGAGCTGGCGGCCATCCTCAACCGGGCCGCCGATTACATGGACGCCCACGGCCTCAAATCCGCAAGCTGGGGGAGGCCCGGCGGCCCCGTCTGCATGAATGCAGCCCTGGCCATCGCCCTGGACCGCCATCCCGGCGCTCTCGGCCGGATGTGGTTCGTGAGCCCGGTCAGCAACCCGACGCTCCGCGAAGTGGGCAACGTGGTGCTCGAGAGCGGCCTGCTCGAGGATCTGCCTGTGCCGGCCGGCCCTCAAGGCGCGCGCAGGCGAACGCGCCCTTCAGTAATGGATGCCCGCCGGGCCGTGGTCGAACTGGCCGCCTGGTCGGACGTCCCGGGCCGGACCGCCGCCACAGCTTCCGCCGCGCTCCGCGCGCGTGCGGTCGCGCTGCTTCCAGTGACGCACAAGCCTGCTGTGACGCCCAGGCCTGCTTTCCGCCGGGAGGCGCTGCAGCCCGTTCTCGTGTAATCCAGCGGCGTCGCTTCCAACACGCCGAGCCTGGCTAGGTCGTATCGTTTTTGGCAGCGACACTTGCAGACTCTGGAATCCACAGCCAGACCTAGGCGCGCGCCCCAGTGGGTGGCCGTGTACCGCGATATGGTGTCGGCGATCGAGGGCCAGCTCGCGGGTCGTGGGCATCACTCGGGCGGCCGGCCCAACCGCGCACTGGAAGCATCACTGCGCCGGCGCAGCCGCGCGCTGCGCTCGCGCCTCGCCTACTGGGAGCGGCGCCTGCCCAAGGATCGCACCGGCATAGCGGGCTGAGTCACACTGGCGGGCATGGACCGCATGAGCCCGCTGGATGCGTCATTCATCCACATCGAAGACGCCAACAACCCGATGCACATCGGGAGCGTGGTCGTATTCGAGGGCCCGGCGCCGGCCTACGGTGACCTGGTGCGCCAGGTGGCGAGCAAGCTGCCGCTGGTGCCGCGCTACCGCCAGAAAGTGCGTGAGGTCCCCTTCCAGCTCGGGCGTCCTGTCTGGATCGACGACCCGCACTTCACGATCCTCTACCACATCCGGCGCACCGGAGTGCCCGCGCCTGGAGGCGATGACGAGCTGCGCAACCTGGCCGGCCGCGTCCTGGCCCAGCACCTTGACCGGGCACGGCCGCTGTGGGAGCTCTGGATGGTGGAGGGGCTCAAGGGCGATCGCTGGGCGCTGATCGCCAAGACGCATCACGCCATGGTGGACGGCGTCTCGGGCACCGACCTGCTGGCGGTGCTCCTCGATGTCAGTCCCGACGGCGCGGCGCCGGTCGATATGGAATGGCGCGCGCAGCCCGAGCCGAACGCGCTGCAGTTGCTGGCTGACACCGCGGTCAGCAGCGTCATGGATCCAATGACGCATATGCGCGGGCTGCCCGCCGTGGCGCGCACCCCGCTCGCCAGCCTCAGCTACGTGCAGGACATCCTGGGCGGCACGCTCAGCCAGGCCATGCGGCTGGCTCGGCCGGGCGCGCCTGGGCTCAACGGGCCGATCGGACCGCACCGGCGCTGGAGCTGGGCGCGCGGCTCTCTGGCGGACGTGAAGGAGATCCGCGAGGCCTTCGGAGGCACCGTGAACGACGTGGTGCTGGCTGTAATCACGCGCGGCTTCGGTGACCTTCTGCGCGGGCGGGGCATCGAGCTCCAAGGCCGTGTCGTGCGCACCCTGGTGCCGGTCTCGGTGCGCGCACCGCACGAGCGCGGCACTTACAACAACCGCGTGTCCGGGATCTTCGCGGAGCTGCCGGTAGAGGAGCGCGACGCGGTCGCCAGGCTGCACCGGTTGAGCGAGCAGATGCAGGGCTTGAAGCACACCAGCCAGGCGGTGGCGGGCGACGTCCTGGCCCGCATGGGCGGTTTCGCACCACCCATGCTGCTGGCCCTGGGCGCGCGCCTGGGCACGATCTGGCCGCAGCGCAGCGTCAACACCGTGACCACCAACGTGCCCGGGCCGCAGATTCCGCTCTATGCCTGCGGGCGCCGGATGCTGGAGGCCTACCCCTACGTCCCCATCGGGGGCAACATCCGGATCGCGATCGCGATCTTCTCCTACTGCGGTGTGCTGAACTTCGGAGTCACCGGCGACTACGACTCGGTGACCGACCTCGATGTCCTGGTCGGTGGCATCGAAGCCGGCCTGCAGGAGCTGCTGGACCAGGCGCGCAAGGGCGCGAGATCCAAAGTCAGGCGGCGCCCGGCCCGCAAGCCGAGCGCCGCCCGGGCGTCAGCGGCCCGCGCCGCTCGCCCGCGCCGTCTTCGAAAGAGCTGACTTGGGCGCCCGGTCGGCGGCCTTGGCCTGCTTCTGAGCGCGCTTCTCCTTGAGCGACTTCTGAGGCGCTTTCTTGTTCTTGCCCATGAGACCGTGCAAATACCTCCAGAACGAAAAATGAGACGGGTAGGCGCGATTCTACGTTGAGACCAGCGCCAGAGAAGCCGCGATAAGACCCTGGCCGCACTGGTACAGGACGATGTTGGCAGGACGTCCCCAGCGCAGCGGACCGACGAAGTGGTACCAGGCGAAGAGCCCGTCGGAGGCGAGGAAAAGCAGCGCGCCCGCGGCGGCCAGCGGGTTCACGGTGCCGCAGGCGGTGGCGGTCATGGCGCTGATGACGATCATGTAGACGAGCACCGGGCGCACCAGGCGCTCGCGGCCGGAGGCGCGCAGTCCGGCCAGCAGCCAGCGCTGGTAGACGAGGATCGCGGCCAGGCAGACCAGCCCGGCCGGGACCAGGATCAGCAGGTTCTGGCGCTGGGCGGTGAAGGCGAGGACATAGGCCAGGTGGCCGGCCAGGAAGGGCGCCAGGGCGCGGGGGCTGACGCCGCCTCCGGTCATCAGGAGCACGTCGCCGAGGCCACCCAGCAAGAGGCCGATCACGATCATCCAGTGCACGGGCTCGGCCACCGGCCGCAGAAGCGCGGCGCCGATCGCCAGCAAGGCCATGGTGGCCGGCTTGGCCAGGTACTCCTGGGCCCGCCAGCCGGCGAGCACTGCCGCCCAGGTCCAGACGGCGGCGGCCGCCGCCGGCACGAACGCGAACAGCGCTCGGCTCAACCCGGCGTGAGATCGAGCCCGCGCTCTGGCGGTTCAGGTGGAGGCGACCAGCGGATGTAGGGATGGCCGGTGTCGACGTGGTAGTCGTTGGCGCGGTCGACGGTGCGTGAGTAGGCGGCCTCGAACTGGGTGATGTCCCGGGATATCAGCGCTTGGTAAGCGCGCTCCAGGTGGTCGCGGTCGAACTCGGCAATCTGGCTCGCGTACTTGGGTCGGGTGACCGCCAGCCCGCGCAGCAGCGAGCGGACGCGGCGCAGGAAGTAGGCCGCCAGCTCCCAGTTGCCGCCGCGGGCGGCGTGCCAGGCCATGGCATGGCAGTGGCCGACCGAGCGCATGACCTCGCCGGTGCCGGGCAGCGCGTCGGCCAGCTGTTCCGGGGTGAGGTCGCCGTGGCGGGAATGGATCATCAGGAACGGCATTGTCCGGGTTCACGTATCCTTGGCGACGCTTTGAAGGTCGTGGTCAAAGATCCGGAGGAATTCGAGCAGGCACTGCGCGAGTTCCGCCGCAAAGTTCAGGAGCAGGGGCTGGTGCGGGAGATGCGCCGCCGCACCCACTACGTGCCCCCGGCCGAGGCTCGCAAGATGAAGAGCCTGCGCGCCCGGCGCCGGAGAACCCGCTAGACCCAGCGGTATAATCTCGCCTGTTCGGTGGCAATGGCGGAGGGGAAACACCCGTTCCCATTCCGAACACGGCAGTTAAGCCCTCCAGCGCCGATGGTACTGACGGGGTGACCCGTTGGGAGAGTAGGTCGTTGCCGAGCATCCTTTTCGTAGGGGAGGGGCTTGCCCCTCCCGGACGTGCGGGCGGGACAAGTCCCCGCCCCTACGTTTTTTTAGGCTGGAACCTCCTCCGCCACCATCTCCGGCGTCAGGGAGGGCATCAGCAGCAGCACCCGGGCTGTCAGCGTCGCCAGCAGCAGCAGGACCGCCGCCAGCACGCTGTTCACGACCTCGCCCACGTCCTGGTGGAAGACGACGATCAGCAGTCCCAGCAGCACCACGCCGCCGGCCAGGATGGGCACGAAGAGCCGGTCGTGGACGGCCATCAAGAACTGCACCAGCAGGTTGACGAGGCTGATCCCCAACCCGATCACCCCGATCCGTAGGACGTAAGGCGCGGCGTCGTGGAAGGTCGAGGTGAACAGGACGTTCACCACCAGTCCCGGCACCACTGCGAACACCAGCAGCGCGCACGCTCCCAGCGCCGCCATGATCCCGGCCGACATCAGCAGGATCCGCCCCGGATGCGCGTTGCGGTGGACCGCCTCCACCACCCGCGGGAAGAGCACCTGGCTCACCGACAGCGTCAGGTAGTAGACGATCGTCCCGATCTTGTTCAGCCCCCCGTAGATGCCGGCGTCGTGCTCGGGCAGGTAGTGCTTGGCCAGCACCACGTCGAGGTTGAAGAGCAGGATCACGCCCAGCGTGCCGGCGCTGGCGGTCAGCGCGAAGCTGGCCATCGAGCGCAGCGGGACCCGCGAGCCGTGCACCCGCAGCACGTCCCGCAGTCCGTACATGCCGATCGCGAAAGCGAAGACGACCCCGCCCAGCAGGGCCATCATTCCGCCCACCACCGCGAGCCCGACCTTGAGCAGGACGAAGACGAGGCTGGTGCGCGCAATCAGTTCGAGCGAGAGGTTGAGGCTGAGGGCCGTGAAGCGCTGGGTGCCCTGGAGCACGCCGCGGGGCACCGCCGTGAACCAGAAGACCGCGATCGCGGCACCCAGCCAGAACAGCGGCAGCGGCGAGCGCAGGTTGAGGAACGCGGCGGCAGGCAGCGAGAGAATCGCCGCCAACACCAAGAAAGCGAGGGCGGGTAGTGCCAGCACCTGCAGGGTGCGCAGGATCACGTAGCGCTCGCCTGAGGTGTCGCCGCGCGCCTCGAGGGTTGCCGTGTAGCGCGCCAGCACCAGGATCAAGATCAGGTTGACCACGCCGCCCACCGTGTAAAGGGCGACCAGCGACGCCACCTCGCCGTACAGCGCCGGACCCAGGATGCGGCCGGCGATCGCGTGGTAGACGAATCCCCCGAAGCCGGCGACCAGGCCGCCCACGAAGAGCACCAGGTTCTGGCGCACGAGCCGGCTCTGGCCCAGGGCCCGGAGACGGGACGACCGGGGTGCCGCCAGGCTGGTGGGCGGAGAGGGTTCGGCTGGCGCGGTCACCTGGGCCAAATCTTAGGTGCCGACCTGAGCGACCTATCCTGATCACGCTCATGTCCGCCAAGCCGCTGGTCTCGGCGCTGATCGTCAGCTACAACGTCAAGGACCTGCTCCTGGACTCCCTGCAGGCATTCTTCGCCAGCTCAGACGTCCCGGTCGAGGCCGTGGTCGTCGACAACGCCAGCCGCGACGGCTCGGCCGACGCGGTAGCCGAGCGCTTCCCGGAGGTCAAGCTCATCCGCCAGGCCCGGAACATCGGCTACGGGAAGGCCAACAATCTCGGCCTCCAGGACTGCGACGGGCGCTTCGTCCTGCTCCTCAACCCAGACGTCACGGTGGGCGAGGCCTGCGTGGGCCGGCTGGCCGACTTCCTGCTCGTGCGCCCCGACGTGGGCGCGGTCGGTCCCCGGCTGCTGCGTCCCGAGGGAGCGGCCGACCTGGCGGCGCGCCGCGGCTTTCCCACGCCGGCCACGGCCTTCTACCGCTTGACCGGGCTCAGCCGCGTCTTCCCCCGCAGCCGCCGCTTCAACCGCTACAACATGGGCTTCCTGCCCGACAGTGAGGTGCACGAGATCGACGCCGGGACCGGCGCCTGTCTGATGCTGCGCCGGGCGGCCATCGACCGTGTCGGGTTCTTCGATCCCGACTACTTCATGTACGGAGAAGACCTCGACCTCTGCTACCGCCTGAAGCTGGGCGGGTGGAAGATCTACTACCTGCCCGCGGCGACGGCCGTGCACCTGAAGGGCGCGTCGACCCGGCAGTCCACCCGGCGCATGCTGTACGAGTTCCATTCGGCGATGTGGACCTTTCACCACAAGCACTACGCGGAGGAATACCCGGCCTTCGCCAACGGCCTGGTGTGGGCCTCGATCTGGGCGCGCTGGGCGGTGCTCGCCGCCCGGGCCTCGGTGACCAAGGATCCGACGGTCTCGCCATGACCTCATGTATCACCAGATAGCCCACAACAAGCGCGTGAGCGTGATCGTGATCGCGGCGTTTGTCGCGGTCTGGATCGTGGCCGGGTTCGTGATCGGCGGCTTGTTCGGGCGCTCCTGGGGGAGCGCGATCGCCGGGGCGGTCTTACTCACCCTCTTCGCGGTCGGCGGGATCCTCTTCTCCTACTACTTCGGCGCCGGCACCGTGCTGGCCGTATCGGGCGCCCAGCCCGCCGACCCCCAGCAGTTCCCGCAGCTGCACAACATCGTGGAGGCGCTGGCGATCGGGGCGGGGCTGCCCAAGCCGGCCGTCTATGTGATCGACGACCCCTCGCCCAACGCCTTTGCCACCGGCCGCGACCCTCAGCACGCCGCCGTGACGGCGACCACCGGGCTGCTTCAGATGATGAACAGGGAAGAGGTGGAGGGCGTGATCGGCCACGAGATGAGCCACATCCGCGACTACGACGTGCGCCTGCTCCTGATCTGCAGCACGTTGGTCGGCATGGCGGCGCTGATCGCCAGCTTCGCGTTCCGCAGCGCCTTCACCATGCGCGGGCGAAACTCGGCCCAGGTGGCCCTGGTCGCGCTCGCGCTGGGGGTGATCTTCTCGCTGATCGCGTGGCTGATCGGGCCGCTCATGCAACTGGCGCTGTCGAGGGAGCGGGAGTCGCTGGCCGACGCGGCGGGTGTGGAGCTGACCCGCAACCCGGCCGGCCTGCTCTCGGCGCTGCGCAAGCTGGCGGCCAACGACCAGCCGCTGCAGAAGTACAACCACGCCACCGCGGCCATGTACATCGACAACCCGCTCGAGCACCACGACCATTGGTTCAACCACCTCTGGGATACGCATCCGCCGATCCAGGAGCGGATCGCCGCCCTGGAGCGGATAGAGCAGGTCCAGCAGACCTGACGTAGGGGAGGGGCTTGCCCCTCCCGGCCCCCTCCGCCTCGCTGCGCTCGGCACCTCCCCATGAATGGGGAGGAGTCTCTCCATCCCGTTCCTATAATCCGCGCGCCCCATGACGGCGGTGATCTCCCGGCAATCCCTGCTCCTGTTCGTCGCGCGCCTGTTCCGGGTGCGGCGCAGCGAGATGTCCCGGGTCGTGCGCATGACGTCGCTGGCGATCGTCCTGGGCTGGGGGATGTACGACGCCTTCAACGCGACCCAGGCCATCTTCCTGGTCCAGGCGGGCCCCGGGAGCTACCCGCTTTTCTTCATCCTCCTCGCGCTCACGGTGTGGCCGGCGGTCGCCCTCCAGGGCGCGCTGGTGCGCCGCTTCGGAGTGGGGCGCGCCTTCCGCTACCAGCTGCTGGCCAACGCGGTGATTCCGGTGACCTTCTACCTGATCTACCGGGCTTACGAGACCCAGTTCGGCGTCGCCTTCGCCCTTTACATCGGCTATTCGGTGTCTTTCGAGCTGGTGATGCTGCTGTTCTGGAGCTTCGTCTCCCAGCACTTCAACCTGCTGGAAGGCAAGCGCATCTTCCCGGTGATCGCGGCGGGTTCCAGCGTGGGCTACATCCTCTCCGGCGTCACCACCACCCTGGTGGCCCCGGTCGCCGGTACCGAGTCTCTGATGTTCTTCTGGGGCCTCGGCGCGGGCATGGCGGGCCTGATCGTCTACACGAGCGAGCGCCGCCTCTACCGGCCGGCGGTCGAGGAGGAGGCCGACGAGTTCCTGGTCGAAACTCAGCGACGGCGGCACACCGGGCGCCTGCTGGCGCTGATCGACGCGCTGCGCTACCTGCGCAAGAGCCCCCTGGTGCTGGCCTTCGTCGTGATGGCCGGGCTGCTGGTGGTGACCATGCGGGTCTCCGACTACCTGGTGGCGGTCGTCTTCGTCGACGTCACCCACCGGCGCCTAAGCGATCTCAGCGTTCTGATCGGCAACGCCTGGCTGATCAGCTACTTCGTGCAGCTGGTGCTGGCGCTGTGGGTCACGCCCTTTCTGCTCAACCGGGCGGGCGTCAAGAATGTGATCCTGGCCCTGCCCGCCGCGGCCGTGGCCGGCTTCCTGGCGGTGGCTGTGGTGCCGGGCCTGAACGCGGCCATGTTCCTCTTCGTGATCCGCAACGGCCTCCAGACCGGAGTCGACGACCCGGCACAGCAGATCCTGGGCAGCGCGCTCCCAGCCCAGGTGGCCCCCAAGCTGAAGCTGCTGCTGGACGACTTCACGCTCCCGGGCGCCGCCATCGTCGCCGGCGTCTTCTGCGGCGCATTGGGCATGCTCGCGCCGGGCGCCGACCTGGTGATCCTGCTGGCGGTGGCCGGCGTTCCGCTCGGCCTCTGCTTCCTGGCCGCGGCCTGGTGGATGCGCGGCCAGTACGTGAGCGCGGTCTACGACCGGCTGCGCGCCCACGCCCTCTCCCTCAACGACCTGGTGCAGGCCATCGGCCGGCCCAACCCGCGCCAGATCCGCGAGCTGCGCGCCCACCTCGACGACCCCGATCCCCAGGTCCGCCAGTTCGCGGCCGCGGGGCTCGGCCGCCTGGCGCCGGAGACCTTCCGGGCCCTGATTCCACAGCTGGTCGCCTCGGAAGACCCGCTGCTGCGCCGGATGGCCTTCCAGATGGCGCGGCCGGGGGCGATCACGCTGGATATGTGCGAGGCGGCCGCACACGACCGCGATCCGTGGGTGGTGGCGGCAGCGGCGGTGGCCGGAGTCAACCTGCGGCCGCCCTGGCCGCGCAGCATGGCGCTGCTGGCCAAGCTCGACCGGTCGCGCGTGCCCGAGAACCGGGCGGCCGGCGTCTGGGCAGCCTCCTTCGTGGTCGACGAGAAGCTGGTGGTGGCAGCAATGGCCGACCCCTCGGCACGGGTCCGCCTGGAGGCGCTGCGGAGCTTCGCCAAGCTGAAGGGAGCGGTGGCCGGCGCCTCGGACTCCATGCTGCACCTGGTCAACGACCCCAACCTGGCGGTCCGCCGGGAGGCCCTGGAACAGCTCATCCGCTGGGCGCCGCCGACCAGCCGGCTGGCGCACTTCGAGGATGCTTTGATCAAGGCCCTGGCCACGGGCGACCGCTCGACGCGGCGGCTGGCAGCCCACGCCATGGCCGTGCAGGTGCCGAGCGCGCTGCGCCGCGCGCTGCCTCATCTCGAGCAGAGCGCCACCGAGACCGCCGTGGCCACCATCGAGGCGCTGATCCGCTCCGGCATCCCGGAGCTGGTTGGCGAGGCGCAGCACAATCTCGAGAAGCGATTCCAGCTGGCCGAGCACGCGGCCCACTTGGCAGCCCGGCTGCGCGGCATGGCCCGGCTGGCCGGCGGCGGCGAGGACGCCCGCTTCACGGTGCTGCGCCACGCGCTCGACGACTACGTGCGGCAGACGATCGAGGTGGCCCTGGGCGCGCTGCGCGCGCTGCATGGCAAACGCGGCTTTGGGACCGTCGAGCAGGGACTCAAATCCGAAGATGCGCAAGCCAGGATCGAAGCGCTGGAGACGCTGCTAAACTTCGGCCCCGGCTGGCTGGCCGGGCCCTTGGTGCGCCTCCTCGACGCGGAGGCGTTCGACGAGGGAGGGGGGCGACTTCCATCTTCCGAGGAGCTCGAGGAGCTGGGATCGCATCCCGACCGATGGGTCCGCCTGGCCGCGAGCACGGTTCAGCAGGGTGAGGTTGAAGAGAACTTGAAAGACCTCATCGCGCTCAAAAGGGTTCCGCTGTTCAGCCAGCTCTCTCTGGAGCAGCTGTCGAGCATCGACAAGCTGATGGTCACGCGCCACCACCTCAAGGGCGAGCACATCTTCGAGAACGGGGACCTGGGTTCTGAGCTGTTCATCGTGCTGGAGGGCGAGGTCCGCATCCACCGCGACCAGCCCGGTCGCGAGGTGACCTTGGGGCGGATCGAGGCCAGCGGCTACTTCGGCGAGATGGCCGTCTTCGAGGACCTGCCCCGCTCGGCAGGAGCCATGGCCGCCACCAACACCACCCTGCGCGTGCTACGCAAAGACCGCTTCAACGCCATCGTGCACGAGCATCCGGAGGTGATGCTGGAGGTGATCAAGTACCTGAGCCAGCGCCTGCGAGTGGCCAACGAGCAGCTCGGCATGGCCGCGCGCACGGCCGAGCCCGCGCCGCCCGTAGCGGTCAGGACGTAGGGGCGGGGCTAGCCCCGCTCGCCGTACCACCGTGGGAGGGGCAAGCCCCTCCCCTACAGATCCTCAACGTCGGTGTGCACGTTGTTGCCGACCACCTCGGTGATGCGCGACCCCGGCAGCCGGGCATGGCCCGCCAGCGCCCCCGCCCGCCGGATCACCAGCTCGTTGATGGACCCGTCGTCCGAGGTGTAGACGCGCTCCACTTCACCCAGGCGCCGGTTGCCGCTCCAGACCGGGCTGCCCTGGGTGATCTCGTCTTCCTGCTCTAGATCCGGGTCGATGTGGATCGGCGGCTCGTAAGGCGCCTGCCCGATCAGCGCACCCGTGACGTTCAGGAAGTTGGCCAGCGACCAGCCGAAGGGCGCCGTCCAGTGCTCGCCCGGGGCGCCGAGGTGGTCGTGCTCGGCCGAGGGCAGCTTGTGCAGCTCCGCCTTGGTGAGGTCGGCGCTCAGGCCCCCCGCGACCGGCTGCAGCCGGCGCACCCCGACCAGGTGGCTGTCGATCACGACGTGGGTGATGCGATGGGCGGCCTCGTCGACCACCAAACGGTCGATGCCGCCCAGGACGTGACCATCGCGGCCCATGACGTCTTCGCCGGGGTGCAGCTCTCTCAAAACGGCGCTTCCGACTCGGCCGCGACCGGCGCCGCGGGCTCGCCGCGCACCTCGATCCGGGCCTGCGCCGCCTCCAGGCGATCCTGGCAGACCTTCAGGTAGGCGCGGGCTTCGTCGACGGCCTTCAGCGAGTCCTCCAGCGAAAGCCGGCCCTCCTCCAGCTCGCGCAGCTTCTGGTCCAGCTTTTCCAGCGCCTGCTCGTACGTGAGCTCGGTCACTGCAGGACCTCGTCGACGCGCGTGCGCAGGGCGCCTCGTCCCAGCCGTATCCGGACCCGGCTGCCGGCGCTGGTGTCGGTCGCCGCCCGCAGCACGCGACCGGACTCCTCGTCCAGCGCGAGCGCATAGCCGCGCGCCAGCACGCCGTCCGGGCTCAGAGCGGTCAGGCGGCGCTCGCGCTCTGCGAGTGCCTCGGCGGCGGAGCGCAGGGCGCGCTGGACAGCGCTGGCCAGGCGGCGCTCGCGGTCCGTGAGGTCTCGCCGCCGGCGTGAGAGCTGATCGGCCGGCCGCAGCCGGGCCAGCTCCGCTACGAAGCGGCGCAGCCGCTCCTGACGGCGTTCGAGCAGCGTCCGGGGCACCCGCCGCAGCCGCTCGGCTCGCGCCGCCAGGCGGTCGGAATCCCGCTCCAGACGCGCGCCCAGTGCGCGGTCGACGCGCGCCGCGCGCTCGGCCAGCTGGCGCTTGAGATCGGCCTTACGCGGCACCACCCGGGAGCCCGCTTCGGTGGGCGTCCGGCACTCGGCGTCGGCGACCATGTCGGCCACGGTGCGGTCGGAGGTGTGGCCCAGCGCGGTGACCACCGGGATCCGGGAAGCCAGGATGGCCCTGGCCACGGGCTCGGTGTTGAACGCGTAAAGCTCCTCGAAGCTGCCGCCGCCGCGCGCGATCACCACCACGTCCGCCAGCGCGTCGCGGTTGCACCGCTGCAGCGCGACCACCACGCTGCCCGGCGACGCCGTGCCCTGGACCAGGGCGGGGTAGACCGTGATGTCCATGTTCGGGTAGCGGTCCAGGATCGTCTCCTGGAGATCGTGGATCACCGCCCCCGTGGGCGACGTGATCAACGCCACCTGCCGGGGCAGGAAGGGCAGCCGGCGCTTGCGCGCGCTCTCGAAGGCGCCCTCCGTCTCCAGGCGCTGCTTGAGCTGCTCCAGCTGCGCGCGCAGCTTGCCCACGTCGTCGAACTCGACCCAGTCGACGATCAGCCGCAGCTTGCCGCCCTGAGGCCAGAAGTCGACGCGGCCCCGGAATACGAACTCCTGGCCGTCCTCGGGCAGCATCGGGAGCCGGCGCGCGTCGCCCGCGAAGAGGAAGGCCTCGACCACCGCGCCCCGGTCGCGGATCGAAAAGCCGTAGTGCCCGTTGCGCAGAGCCTTCATCCCGCTGACCTCGCCCTTGACCAGGACCGCGGCCAGCGGCTGCAGCCGGCGCCGGATCTCGAAGGCCAGCTCGCTGACGCTGAGCGGCGGCCGGGCCTGCTGCCCTTCGCTCTGGATCACCGGCAGGCGCCGGCCGGGATGGCCAGCGCCAGGGGCACCGAGATGGGCGCCGAGAGCTGGCCGCTGCCGTCCCACCTGAAGATCCCCTGGTGGCCGCTGAACCAGACCGTGGTGCCGTCCACCACGATCGGCTCGGTGGGGTCCGACTGGCTGGAGGGCTGGTCGTAGATCACCGCCGGCACCTGTACCTGGAAGCGGCCCGCGGGGGTCTGCACGCCGACGATGGGCGTCGGCCCCAGGGTTCCGAACACGCGCACGCTGCTGCCTGGATACGACTGCACCGGGGTGATGGCGCCGGTGTTGAGGTCCAGCTTGCGGATCCGGTTGTAGAAGGCGCCAGGCCCGTTGGCCGGCGGCGGGGCGACGGTGGAGTCGACGTCGCCGCCGAAGGCGAACCCGCCCCCCAGCGCCGTCCAGTTCCCGTCCGCCACGACCTGCTTGAAGGAGCCGTTACCGGGATCGATCTTGCTCAGACCCTGGGGCGGGGCATCCGAGTTGGGGACGATGCGGGTGATGAAGATGCCGCCGGCCTCATAGCTGACGGGCATCGAGGGCGCCGGCACGATGACCGGCTTGTCCGCGCCGCTGGCGACCTCGACCACGTGAATGATGCCGGTGACCGGACCGGCCGCGGCCCGGTTCTCGGGCCAGGCGAAGTGTGTGCCGTCGGGCGAGATCCAGGCTCGAGGCACGGGGAGCCACTTGGCCGCGGCGCTGTCATACGCGGCCAGGCTCTGGGCGTCCTTCGAAAAGGCTGCGCCCGGCAGGGTCAGGAAGCCGCCGCTGCCCGCCTGGCCATGGGCGGGGTTGCCGTCCGTCGGCGCGTCGCCGGAGGCGACCGGCAGCTTGCAGCCGGCCGGCGTCGCCGACGCGCTGGGCGTGGGCGATGCCGCGCTTGCTGTCGGCGATGGGCTGACGACCGCGGAGCCGTTGCCACCGGCTGAACAAGCGGCCAGTGCCAGGAACCCCGCCAGCGCGAAAAGCCGGCTCCGGGGGCTACCCACCTATTTGCGACATGCTCTTTTCGGGCTTGACATAGCCCTCGGTACCGATCTGGAGGGCGCCGCCTTCCTCCTTGGCCCAGATCGCCGACTCGATCACGCGCCCGATGTGGTCATCGGAGACACCCGAGCGCATGAGGTCGCGCAGCGGCGTCTCGCGGAGCGAAAAGAGGCAGGTGCGCAGGCCCCCCTCGGCCGTCAGCCGGATCCGGTTGCAGGTGTCGCAGAAGGCCTGGCTGACCGAGGAGATGAAGCCGATCCCGCCGGGCGCGCCGTCGGCGAACTTGAACTTGACCGCCGGACCCGGCCGCGCCTCGGGCGCCGCCACCAGCGGGAACTGGTCCTCGATCGATTCCTGGATGCGCAGGCTGGGCACCACCAGCTCGGGACGCCAGATGCCATCGCCGTCCAAAGGCATGAACTCGATGAAGCGCACCTCGTAGCCCTTGTCGCGGGCTAGGCGCGCGAAGTCGACGACCTCGTCGTCGTTCACGCCCTTCATGACGACCATGTTCAGCTTGATCGGGCGCAGCCCCGCCGCCTCGGCCGCCTCGATGCCGGCCATGGTCTTGGCGAAGGCGTCCACGCGCGCGATCTCCTGGAAGCGGTCTATGTGCAGCGTGTCCAGCGAGATGTTGATGCGCTTGAGTCCGGCCTCCGCCAGCCGCTGCGCCTTGCTGCCCAAGAGCACGCCGTTGGTGGTCATCGTGATGTCGAGGTCGGGCCGCAGCGAGGCCACCATGCCCACCAGCTCTTCGATGTTGGCGCGCACCAGCGGCTCGCCACCTGTGATCCGGATCGTGCGCACGCCGTAGTGCTCGACGAAGATCCGCGCCAGCCGCTGGATCTCCTCGAAGCGCAGGATCTCCTCGCGCTTGAGCCACTTCAGGCCCTCGTAGGGCATGCAGTAGACGCAGCGGAAGTTGCAGCGGTCGGTGACCGAGATGCGCAGGTCGTCGGCGACCCTCCCAAACGAGTCGATCAACGTCGACGCAGCCATTGCCGGATGATACCCGCATGGATTTCGAGTTCATTCGAGTCCACACCGAGCCGCCCATAGCAGTCGTCACGCTCGACCGGCCCAAGGTTCTGAACGCCCTTTCCCCGGCCCTCGTCGAGGAGGTCACGACGGCTTTGGGGCAGCTCGACCAGGACGCCTCGATCCGGGCCGTTGTGCTGACCGGCGGGCCCAAGGTTTTCGCGGCCGGCGCCGACATCGGCGATATGGCCGAGCGGACCCCCATCGAGCAGCTGCAGCGCGACCAGACCGGGCGCTGGCTCAAGCTCACCTCCTTCACCAAGCCGCTGATCGCGGCGGTGAACGGCTACGCGCTGGGCGGAGGCTGCGAGATGGCCCTGATGTGCGACCTCATCATCGCCGGCGACTCGGCCCGCTTCGGCCAGCCCGAGATCAACCTCGGCATCATCGCCGGGGCCGGCGGCACCCAGCGCTGGACGCGCACCGCCGGCAAGTACATCGCCATGGAGGTCAATCTGACCGGCCGGCCGATCACCGCCTGGCGCGCCTACCAGCTGGGCCTGGTCAACCGGGTGGTGCCGGCGGAGGTCACGATCGAGGTGGCCAAGCAGGTGGCCCGCCAGATCGCCACCCGGGCGCCGATCGCCGCCCGCCTGGCCAAGGAGTCCGTGAACCAGGCCCTGGAGACGCCGCTCTCCGAAGGCCTGGCCGTGGAGCGCAAGAACTTCTACTTCCTGTTCGCGACCGAGGACCAGAAGGAGGGCATGAAGGCCTTCCTGGAGAAGCGGCCGGCGGAGTTCAAGGGGCGGTGAGCGTCCTCGACGTCTCTTTGGAGAACGGCGTGCAGTGGCTGCGGCTCAACCGGCCGGAATCCATGAACGCCGTCAACGCCGAGCTGCGCGCCGCACTGGCGGCGGCGGTGCGCGACGCCGAGCGCAGCCCGGAAGTCAGGGTCGTGGTGGTCACGGGCAGCGGCCGGGCCTTCTGCTCGGGCGCCGATGTGCGCGAGTTCGCGAGCCGCGAAGGCGCCGTCGAGGCCATAAGCGGCGAGTACGAGCGGATCCTCACCGGCCTCCGGACCATGCCGAAGCCCGTGATCGCCGCCCTCAACGGGGTCGCGGCCGGGATTGGCGCCTCCATCGCCATGGCCTGCGACCTCCGCTACGCCACCCCCGAAGCCGCGCTGGTCGAGGCCTTCGTCAAGATCGGCCTCACCCCGGATGGCGGCGCCACCTGGTTCCTGCCCCGCTTCATCGGCACGGCCAAGGCCTTCGAGATCATGTACACGGGCGACCCGCTGCCCGCCGCCGATGCCGAACGCTTCGGCCTCTACAACCGGGTCGTGCCGGCCGACAGCCTCGAGGAGACGGTGCGCGACCTGGCCCAGGCGCTGGCCCGCGGTCCGGCCATGGCGCTGGCCGCGGCCAAGCGCTCGGTCAACTTCTCGGTCAACTCCACTTTCGAGGAAGCTCTCGACTTCGAGTTCATGCTGCAGGGGGTCCAGATGCAGGGCCAGGACTTCAAGGAGGGCGTGACCGCCTTCCTGGAGAAGCGCAAGCCGGAGTTCAAAGGCGAATGAGCGAGCTCCAGGACGCCGTCATCGTGGCCACCGCTCGGACGCCGATGGGCAAGTACGGCGGCCAGCTCAAGGACGTGCGGCCCGACGACCTGGCCGCCACCGTCCTGGCCGAGGCCGTGCGCCGGGCCGGCGTGCAGCCGAGCGAGGTCGAGGACGTGGTCATGGGCTGTGCCAACCAGGCCGGCGAGGACAACCGCAACGTCGCCCGCATGGGCCTGTTGCTGGCCGGATTCCCGGTCGATGTTCCCGGCCAGACCGTGAACCGGCTGTGCGGCTCGGGGATGCAGGCGGTGGTCAGCGCCTGCCGCGAGATCCAGACCGGGGCCGCCAGGCTTGTGGTGGCGGGCGGCGTGGAGTCGATGACGCGGGCGCCCTGGGTCATGGCTAAGGCCGACGGCCCGTTCCCGCGCGGACCGCAGACCGTCTACGACACCTCGCTCGGCTGGCGTCTGGTCAATCCGCGCATGGCCGAGCTGTACGGGACTCTCCAGATGGGGGAGACCGCCGAGCGCGTAGCCGCCAAGTACGAGATCGGCCGCGAGGAGCAGGACGAGTTCGCCGCCCGCTCCCACCGGCTGGCGGTGGCGGCCCAGAAGGAGGGCCGGCTGGCGGACGAGATCACGCCGGTCACAGTCCCCCAGCGCAAGGGCGACGCGCTCAGCGTTGTCCAGGATGAAGGACCGCGGTCCGACAGCACGCCCGAGGTGCTGGCCGGCCTGCGCCCGGTCTTCCAGAAGGACGGGACCGTCACCGCCGGCAACGCGTCGCCGCTCAACGACGGTGCCTCCGCGCTGGTCCTGATGTCTCGCGCCGAGGCTGAGCGCCGCGACCTGGAGCCGCTGGCGCGTTTCGTGGCGGCCGGCGCCGCGGGCGTCCATCCGGACTACATGGGCATCGGCCCGGTGCCCGCCTCTGCGCGGGCCCTGGACCAGGCCGGCCTCACAGTCGACGACGTGGAACTCTTCGAGATCAACGAGGCCTTCGCCGCCCAGTCCGTGGCCTGCGTCCGCCTCCTCGGCATCGACGAGGAAAAGGTCAACGTCAACGGCGGGGCCATCGCGCTCGGCCATCCATTGGGGTCGAGCGGCTCCCGGCTGGTGTCGACGCTGGTGCGGGAGATGGGGCGCCGGGGCGCCCGCTTCGGCGTGGCCACCATGTGCATCGGAGTTGGCCAGGGCATCGCGTCGGTCTGGGAAAGAGCCTGAAGCTACTCGTCCTGGGCGGGACCGCCTTTCTGGGCCGCCACTACGTGGAGGCGGCGCTGGAAGCCGGGCACGAAGTCACGTTGTTCAACCGAGGCCAGACTCACCCTGAGCTCTTCCCCGAGATCGAGCGCCTACATGGCGATCGCAACGCAGATCTCTCGCCACTGCGGGGCCGCGACTGGGATGCCGTCTTCGACCCCTCGGCTTTCGTGCCCCGCCAGGTGCGGGCCGTGCTGGAGGCGCTGGACGGCCGCGCCGGCCACTACGCGTTCGTCTCCTCGATCTCCGTCTACCCGCTCTACCAGGCCGACAAGTCGGAGAGCGCGCCGGTGATCCAGCTCGAGGACCCCAGCACCGAGGACGTGGGCGCCAGCTATGGCGGGCTGAAGGCGCTCTGCGAGCGGGCGGCCGCAGAGATGCTGCCGGGCCGGGTGCTCACGATTCGAGCGGGGCTGATCGTCGGGCCGCACGATCCCAGCAATCGCTTCACCTACTGGCCGGCGCGGATCGCACGCGGGGGGGAGGTGCTGGCCCCCGGCAGCCCGGACACGCGGGTGCAGTTCATCCACGCGCGAGACATCGCCGACTGGGCTCTGAACATGGCCGGGCGCGGCGGCAGCGGCACCTTCAATGTCACCGGCCCCGAACCGCCCACCACCATGGGCCAGGTCCTGGACGCGTGCGTCGCGGTCAGCCGCGGTGGCGCCACCCTGACCTGGGTTTCCGAAGAGTTCCTGCTCGAGCAGAAGGTGGGACCCTGGATGGAGATGCCCCTCTGGCTGCCGCCACACCTCGGCAGCCTGCAGGCTCCGATCGAGCGGGCGGTGGCCGAGGGCCTGCGCTTCCGGCCGCTGGCCCAGACCGTGGCCGAAACGCTGGCCTGGGAGCGCGGCTGTGAGCCGGAGCCACCGCAGCTCGACGCCGGCGGCCGGGTCCGCCAGCGTGGGGGGATGGCGCCCGAGCGGGAGCAGGAGCTGCTGGCAGCCTGGCACAGCCGGACCTAGAGCGCGATCCGGCCGCGGTGCGGTCGATGTTCGACCGCCTGGCCGGCCGCTACGACCTCCTCAACACGCTGCTCTCGGGCGGATCAGACGCCCGCTGGCGACGGGCCGCGGCGCGCGCCACCGGACTCCAGACCGGCGGCTGGGCCCTGGACGTCGCCTGCGGCTCGGGCAAGCTGTCGCAGGCCCTGCTCAAGCTTGGCTGCCGAGTCGTCGGCCTCGACTTCAGCGCCGGCATGCTGGCGGTGGCCGCGGCCCGGGCGCCGGGACCGCGCTACGTCCGCGGCGACGCGCTGGCGCTGCCCTTCCCGGACGCCTCGTTCGACGCCGCCACGATCGCTTTCGGGCTGCGCAACCTGGCCGATCCCGAGCGCGGGCTGGCGGAGATGCGCCGCGTGCTGCGGCCGGGCGGCCGGGCCGTGGTGTTGGAGTTCGTCCGGCCCCGCCCCACGCTGCCGGGCCGCCTCTACCGGGCGTACCTGGCGCACGCGCTGCCTCGCATCGGCGGCCTGATCTCGGGCCAGCCCCGCGCCTATCGCTACCTGAGCGAGACCATCGACTCTTACCGCACGCCGGAGGAGCTGCTGGCCCTAGCCGGGCGCGCCGGTTGGGCCGAACCGCGCATCCGCCTGCTCACGCTGGGCACGGTCGGGATCCTGACGGGCGAGCGCCAGGACTAGCACCACCGCCGTCACCGCGATCAGCGACCAGATCACGCCCGGCCAGCCGAAGCGGCCGTAGGCAAAGGCCGTGACCGGCGCGGCCAGCGCGCCGCCCACGTAGTAGGCCGCCAGGTAGCGGCCGACCGCCGCCCGGCCGTAGGAGCTCGCCCAGCCGCTGTGGGCGACGTGCAGGCCGACCGTCCCGCAGATGCCGGCCGCGGCGGCAATGACCAGCGCGCCGACCGAGGAGATGAGGCCCGCGAGCAGCAGCGCCATCTCGACCACCGCTGTGGTCACGATCACGCGGCGCGCACCCAGACGATCGACCAGGCGCCCCGCGACCAGGCCGTACAGCGTGGCCGGGAGGAAGACCAGGTAAACGAGGTCGCCGACCACCGGCGGCAGGTCGAAAGGCGGGCCCGCGACCCGATAGGGAATCGCGTCGAACATCCCCACGCTGACGAACAGGATGAAGAGCCCCGCCAGCGTGATCGACAGGGGAGCCCGCCCTCCGCTCTGATTTCGTAGGGGCGGGGCTTGCCCCGCCCGCTGCGGAGCCAGTCTGGCGAGGCTCAAGGCCACCACGACCAGCACTCCCGCTCCGCCCACCGCAAACGCACCCCGCCAGGTGAGGAACAGCCCCGCATATCCCGCGGCGCGTCCCAGCAGCCCACCCAGCGCCGTGCCCGCGATCATGGCCCCCGTCACGCGTCCGGCCTCGCCGGGCGGCAGCCGCCGCGGAACCTCGGCCAGCCCGCCCGCCACCATCAACCCCACGCCCATGCCCTGACCGGCGCGGGCGGCCAGCAGGACCCAGAGGTTGGGGCTGAGCGCGGCCACCGCCGAAGCGAACACGGTCAGCCACATCGCCCGGCGCAGGGTGCGGTGCGGATCGCCCTCGCGCAGCAGCCCGGCCACCGCGAAGCCGAGCAGGGCGGCGGTCATCACCAGGCCGGTCAGCGCCGGCGGGCTGTGGAAGTCGCCGTCCAACTGCGGCAGCAGCGGCTGCGGCAGGTAAAGGGCCAGGAAGGCGCCGGCCCCGAGCCCGAAATAGGGGACGGCCGGGCGAGCCCCGGCCCTAGGAGACGCGGTCGACGGCCGCGTGCGCGAGCTCGACGAAGCCGGCTCCGGCGCCGTTCAGCTCAACGCCCTCGAGCTCGCCGACGGCGGCCCGGACCAGCCTGCGAGCCTCTTCGCCCACCCGCTCCAGGGCGCCCGATACCTTGACCAGCTCTGCCACCCGCCGCACGTCGGCATCCTCCAGCTCGCCGTGCAGGAGGTCGCGGATCTGGGGGCCGACCTCGTGGTCCTCATGTGCGTAGATCAGCGGCAGGGAGAGCGTGCGCTGGCGGATGTCCTGGCCGGCCGGCTTGCCCGAGGCCTCGCTGTAATCGACCACATCGTCGGCCATCTGGAAAGCGGTACCCAGCAGCTCGCCGTAGCGCCGGAGGCGATCCACCACCTCCGGTTGCGCCCCGGCGAGCTGGGCTCCGGAGACGCATGCGGCCGCCATCAGGGCGGCGGTCTTGCCGCGCACCACCTGCAGGTAGGACGCGCGGTCGCCTGGATAGCTGCCGCGCAGGGCGACGTCGTCCATCTGGGCGCGGCAGATGGCTTCCATGGCTTCCGCGATGGTGGAGGTGACCGCACCGTCGCCCAGCTCGGCGATCACCCGCGTCGCTTTGGCGAAGTAGAAGTCGCCGACCGCGATCGCGCGCTCGGGACCTTCCTCCGCAGCCACCGTCGGCTGCCCTCGCCGCGTGGGGGATTCGTCGACGTAGTCGTCGTGCACCAGGGTGGCGGCATGGATCAGCTCGACCGCCGCGGCCAGGGTGCCCGTGCGCAGCGGGTCGGGCTTCGATCCGAGCCGGCTGCCGAGAGTGACCAGCAGAGGCCGGACTCGCTTGCCGCCCGCCTCCACCAGCCGCCGCATCGGCAGCTGGACCGCCATCGGGTCGACCGCCAGCTGCCGCGCCAGCTCCAGCTCGACCAGTTCTGGGCGCGGCCGCCCTGCGGCGAAGTCGCCGTCCAGCTGCAGCGCCAGCCGGCGCTGGCGCGGCCCGTCGAGCTCGACTGCGAACACCGATTGCCAGCGCCCGAGCAGCAGCCGGCCGTCCTCCACCAGCAGGGTCAGGGCTGGGCTCAGGAAGATCTGCCGGCAGTGCGCGTGGCCGTTGGCCGGCTCGTCCTCGGGCACCTCGGCCCGGCGCGCGAAGTCGTCGTGCAGGTAGACACTGCCATTGGGCGCCACCTTTTCCAGCAGGGCTTCGAAGTCCCCCAGGAGCAGGGGTTCGTTCTCGTTGACGAGGAGGCCCAGGGTGGTGTGCAGAGACTGCACGAAGAGCCGCCCGTTGCACAGCCCGGCGCGCTCTACCTCGGCCTGGAGGTGGGTCGTGACATCGACGAACTCGGTGTCCCGGGTGGTGGCGAGCTCGAGGCGGCGGCCGGTGATCACTTGGCGAGGGCTGCGCGCAACAGCTCGCGGACCGGGCTGACCGGCTCTCCGGCCGCGGCCTGGGCGGCGACCTTCTCAACCGCGGTCGCGAAGGCGACCTGCAGCTCCCGGTCCCCGGCGTCGGCCAGCAGGCGCGAGGCTCGGGCCAGGCAAAGGTCGCCGATCAAGAGCTCGCCCGCCGGAGCCGTGTGGGCCCCCAGGCCCTGGAGCTCGAGGCCGGTCTCGACCAGAGCGGCGGCGAGCGCCACGCGGCCGTCGGCGTGGCCGTCGCGGTACGCCTCCCAAGCTTCGCCCAGGCCGCCCGACCAAATCGCGTCGAGACTCTCCAGGTCGCGCTCGGCGATATCCACGGCGGGTCTCATGAAACCGGCTCCACCAGGGTTGGGGCGATGCGCTGGAAGGCCGACAGGGCCCGCAGGCAGGACTCGTCGTCGCGGGTGACCACGTAATAGAGGCCGAAGCCCAGCACAGTGTTAAGGACCAACGGCACCAGCACCTCGCGCTCGACCTTGAAGCGCACGAGCCCGGCCGCCTCCATGCGGTCGAGCTGCTCCTGGATCACCTCCCGGTACCGGGTGAAGAGCTCG
>VBEO01000022.1 GCA_005881825.1 Chloroflexota bacterium
TGGGCGAGCTCCACGATCTCAACCAGGCGCCCGTTCGGAGAGAGCCCGCTGAAGATCATTCCGGACTCGCCCAGCGACTCTCGGTACTCGTTGTTGAACTCGAAGCGGTGCCGGTGGCGCTCGTAGATCACCTCCTCCCCATACGCCGCCTGGGCCTTGGAGCCCGCCAGCAGCTTGCAGGGGTACAGGCCGAGCCGCATCGTCCCACCCATGCCGGCGACGTCGCGCTGCTCCGGCATCAGGTCGATCACGGGAGCCGAGGTGAAGGCGGCGAACTCGGTGGAGTTGGCGTCGGGCGCGTCCAGGACCTCGCGCGCGAAGTCGATCACCGCGCACTGCAGCCCCAGGCACAGGCCCAGGTAGGGAATGGCGTGGTGGCGGGCATAGCGCGAGGCCTGCACCTTGCCCTCGATGCCCCGATGCCCGAAGCCGCCCGGGACCACGATCCCGGCCACGCCCTTGAGCACGGCGGTGTCCCCCTGGTCGAGCTTCTCGGAGCTGACCCAGCGGATGTCGACCTCGACGCCGTGGTGAAGCCCTGCGTGCTTGAGCGCCTCGATCACGCTCAGGTAGGCGTCGGGCAACGCGACGTACTTGCCGACAATCGCGACCGGCACCAGGCCCCGCGGCCGGCGCATGCGCTCCAGCATCTGGATCCAGGGGCCGTGGTCGGGCTGGTGCTGGGGGTCGTCGAGGTCGAAGTGCCGGGCTATGCAGCCGCCCAGCCCGGAGTCCTCGAGCAGGATCGGCACCTCGTAGATCGACTCCACGTCCGGCACCGAGATCACCCCCTCGCGCGGGACGTCGCAGAAGAGCGCGATCTTGTCCTTCAGGTCCTGCTCCAGCGGCTTCTCGGAGCGGGCCACGATGGCGTCGGGCTGGATTCCGATGCCGCGCAGGGCGTGAACCGAGTGCTGGGTGGGCTTGGTTTTCATCTCCTCCCCGCGCACAGCGGGGATCAGGGAGACGTGGACGTAAAAGACGTTCTCGCGGCCGAGGTCGTTCTTGAGCTGGCGGATGGCCTCCAGGAAGGGAAGGGACTCGATGTCGCCGACGGTGCCGCCGACCTCGACCACCACCACCTCGGCCTGCGACTCGCGGGCCGCGCGGATGACACGCTCCTTGATCTCGTTGGTCACGTGGGGGATGACCTGCACGGTGGCGCCCAGGTAGTCGCCGCGCCGCTCCTTGGCGATGACCTCGCTGTAGACCTTGCCGGTGGTCACGTTGGAGGCGGCCGAGAGGTTGGTGTCGGTGAAGCGCTCGTAGTGGCCGAGATCGAGGTCGGTCTCGGCGCCGTCGTCGGTGACGAAGACCTCGCCGTGCTGGTAGGGGCTCATGGTGCCCGGGTCGACGTTGAGGTACGGGTCCAGCTTTTGGAGGGAGACGGCAAGGCCGCGGGCCTTCAGGATGTTCCCGATCGAGGCCGCTGTGATGCCTTTGCCGAGCGAGCTGACGACACCGCCGGTCACGAAGACGTACTTGGACAACACTGGACCCCCTGCGGTTTTTGCAATGTTACCGGTCACGGGGTCGCCGCAAACCTCGATTTCCGGCCCCCGGCGGGGTCAGTGACCCATATCCCGGGACATCGCCCTATCCAGGCCTGGTGGTTGGTCGACATCCCGGGAGATAGCCGCGGCTTGCACGCTCAGCGGTCGTGGGCCAGGGGTCAGGCTAACTAGCGACCCAGGCGGTGTCGGCAGCCCCGCACCCGATCAGGTGACCCGTTTGGACAGGCACAAAGCCGCCGCCGAGGTTCACGGTTTGGCCGTCGACCGCGATGGTCCTGCCCTTGGCGTCCAGTACGCGCAAGGGATTCCGGCGTGCTGAGGACCCGTAGGGCCAAATGATCGGGACTTGGTCTGCCGGTCTCGTTCTAAAACACGCCGTCCCATCGCCATTGTCCGTGCCCAAGATCACGCCTCCGTAGAGGGCGGTTAATCCGTTGTGAATGCCTGGGCCGTTCGTCGCTATGCGCAGTTCTTCCCGCGGGTTAGTCGGTGGCACGGCGCCAGCCGCGCACCCCGCCAGAACGACTGCGACCGCCACGACCGCGATTGCTCGTAGCACGCCCAGATTTAAGGTCTAGACCCGGGCCTCCAGAACGACCACCCTGGTCGCTTCGGTCTCGCCCGTGGTCGCCTGCACCGACAGGCGCTGGATCGGCTCCGTCTCCGTGGCCCCCATCTCCTTCAGGAAGCGGTCGACGCCCTCCAGCTGCTTTTTGACCGCCGGCAGCGCGTAGTGCATCGGCACCACCATCCGCGGTTCGATCTGGCGCACCACCTCGGCGGCCCCGGTGGCGTCGAGGGAGTTGCCGCCCCCCACCGGCACCAGCAGCACGTCCACTGTGCCGATCTGCTCCAACGCCGCGTCGTCCAGCCGGTGGCCGAGGTCGCCCAGATGGCAAACCCGGACGTCGTCGACGTCGATGAGGAAGATCGTGTTGCGGCCGTGCTGGTCCCCACCGCTGGTGTCGTGGAAGGTGGCCAGGCCGTTGACGGTGACGCCCTTGACCTCGTATTCGCCAGGCCCGTCGAGAATGTGGCCTTTCACCGTCTGCAGGTGCGAGTGGTTGGGATGCGGGTGGCTGACGGTGACCACATCAGCCTCCAGCCGGGAGAGCTTCGGCCCCAATGACGGCGGATAGGGATCGGTGACGGCCACCGCGCTCTTGCCGCGCAGGCGGAAGCAGGCGTGGCCCAGCCAGGTCAGGTCCAAGTGTCTTGACTCCTCATCTACATCTTGTCCGGCGCCGAGACGCCAACCAGCGTCAAGGCGCTCTTCAACGTGTGCCGGGCGGCGCGGCAGAGCTCCAGGCGCGCCCGGGTGAGCTCGGGCTCTCCCTCCACCACGACCCGGTGCTGCCAGTCGCGGTTGCCCGCCTGGTAGAAGCCGTGCACGCGATCCGCCAGCTCGTGGATGGCATAGGGGATGCGGTGCGGCTCCAGCAGCCGGGCCGCGTCTTCGACGTGCTCGGGCCAGTAGGCGACCTCGCGCGCCAGGTCGAGCTCCCAGGGTTGTTCCAGGAGGCTCAGCTCCGGCTCGGCCGGCAGGCTGCCGGCATTCTCGCGCGCGAACTCCTCCAGGTTGGCCAGCCGCGCGTGCGCGTACTGCGCGTAGTAGACGGGGTTCTCGTTGCTCTGGGCAAGCATCAGGTCGAGGTCGAACTCCAGCATGGCCTCGGGTGAGCGCAGCAGGTAGAAGTAGCGGACAGCGTCGGCGCCGACCTCGTCGACCAGTTCGTCGAGCGGAATGAAGCGGCCCAGGCGCTTCGACATCCGGCCTTCCTTCATGTTCACGATCTGGTTCAGGATCACGACTAAGCGGTCGCGGCCGATCCCGAGCGCGTCGCAGGCGGCCTTCATGCGCGGCACATAGCCGTGGCGGTCGGAGCCCCAAACGTCGATCACGCGCTGGAAGCCGCGGACCTCGAACTTGCTCAGGAGGTAGCCGAGGTCGGACGCGAAGTAGGTCGGCTCGCCCGAGGAACGGACCACCACCCGGTCCTCATCGTTGGTCTCCTCTTCTTCGCCGTGGCGGAACCAAACGGCGCCTTCCCTGTCGATCAGGTAGCCCGACTCGCGCAGGCGCTCGATGGCCTGTTGGGGAAGCCCCTGCTGCCAGAGCGCGCTCTCCCGGTACCACTGGTCGTACCTCACGCCCAGACGCCCCACGCTGGCCGCCAGCTGGTCCACCATGCGGTCGATCGCGAAGCGGCGCAGGCGCGGCTCGGCGGCTTCGAAGTTGAGGTCCTCGATCCCGGGCAGCGCCTCGCGCGCTTCACCGGCGATCACCGCGACGTAATCGCCGCGATACCCGTTCTCCGGTGGCTCCTTTCCATGCAGCCGCGCATAGACGGACTCGCTGAACAGGCGGGCCTGGGTGTTCTGGTCGTTGACGTAGTACTCGCGCTGGACGGCGTGGCCGGTGAAGGCGAGCACGCTGGCGACGGCATCGCCGAGGATCACGCCGCGCCCGTGCCCGATGTGGAGGGGGCCGGTGGGGTTAACGCTGGCGAATTCGACCTGGACCTTCTCGCCCTGGCCCAGGTCGCTGGACCCGTAGCTCGGCCCCTCCCCCGCCACCCGCGCCACCAGCTCGCGCAGCCAGGTCTCGCGCAGCCGGAAGTTGACGTAGCCGCCGGCACCCTCGGCCGTCGCTTCGGGAATGTCGATGCGCTCGGCGAGCTCCCCCGCGATCTGCGCCGGCGGGCGCTTGAGCACCCGCGCCAGCTTGAGCCCCGCGCCACTGGCGTAGTCGCCGTGCTGGCGGTTCCTGGCCCGCATCAGCTCCATGTCGGGGATCTCCTCGGCCGGCACGCCCAGGGATCTGACCGCCGCCTCCAGCGCGGAGCGAACCTCCAGCCGTGGCGTCAGGCGCACTGGGGATGGCCGCCCTGGAGCGTCACCTCGACCTGGTTGGTGCTGCCGCCGCGCACATAGGTCAGGGTCGGCCTCTGCGCCGGCCGGTAGTGGATGCGCAGGACCTGTTCGAGAGGGTGGGCCGCGTCGACCTTGTTGTCGTCGAGCTGGGTGATCACGTCACCGGTCTTGAGACCGGAGGCCTCGGCGGGGCTGCCGGAGGCCACAGAGGTGACCAGGCTGCCGACGGGCAGGCCGCGGATCGCCGCGTCCTCCGGCGAGAGGTCGGTGGATTCGACCCCCAGGCCGGCGACCACCAGCTGGCCCGTTGTGACCACCTGCTCGACCTCCGCCTGCACGCTGTTGGAGGAGATGGCAAAGCCGGCGGCGGCGGCGCTGGCGGTCGCACTCGCGGACACCGCCAGCCCCACCACCTGGCCGGCCAGGTTGACCAGCGGACCGCCGCTGCTGCCGCCGTCGATGGCGGCGTCGGTCGCGATGGCGTCTGAGTAGAAGCCCGAGCCGCGGGGCACGCTGCCGGCCACGCTCTGGGTGCGGTGCAGACCGCTGACCGATCCTTTGGCGAAGACGCTGCCGTTGCCGAAGGGACCGCCCAGGGCGACCACCGTCTGGCCGACTTTGAGCTGGGAGGAATCGCCGAAGAGCAGGGTCGGCAGTCCCGAGACCTGCTCCACCTTGAGTACGGCCATTCCCGTCTGGCAGTCGAAGTCCACGATCCGGGCGTCCCGGCGTCGGGTCTGGCCGGCCAGCGCGACGGTCAGAGTGCCCGAGTTGGCGACCACCGCGACGTTGGTGACGATGTAGCCGTCGCTTGTGATCAGGAACCCGGAGCCGAAGCTGCGGCCGTTCTCGTCGGTCACCACCGACACCACCGCGGGAAGGGCTTTGCCTGCGACCTCCTGGGCGGCGCTGTCCTCGGTCACGGTGACGTTGCTGCCCAGGTTGACCTCCTGCGGGTTGGTCCGGGCCTGGAGGCGGAGGACGCCGAGCGTCACCCCGGCGGCGACGGCGCCGCTCACGATCGCGGCCACCAGGGTCGAAGCCACGAGCGCGCCGGGCGTGAACGTCCGGCTGGAGGTCCTCAAGCCTGCCGGCGCCGAGGGGTGTGACTCGGCCCCTTCGGGCTCGATCACGCGCTCAGTCTAGTGGTCGGTGGGAGTTGGGGTTGGGTACCAGGTGAGGACCAGCTGGCGGTTGTCGCGGAAGCCGGCCGAGCGGTAAAGGCGGATCGCCGTCTCGTTGTCGGGCCGCGTCCAGACGTAGCCCAGGGTGACCCCTCGCTCCCGGAAGAGCTCGACGGCGCTCTGGACCAGCGCCCGGGCAATGCCCCGGCCGCGGTGGCCGGCTTCAACGTAGACCTCGGCTACCTCGCCCTCGAGGCCGGTGCCCGGGTCGAAGAAGACGCACCAGCAGAAGCCCGCGAGGCGGTCGCCATCGCGCACGGCGAGGATGACGTTTTCGCCCTGAAAGGTGCCCTCGATGTGGCCCACGCCGTCGGTGAGCTCGGACTCGCTGAGCTGCGGGTGGTCGGTGTAATGGGGCTGCTCGCTGAGGTAGAGCTGGACCAGCAGGGGTTTGATCAGGCCGAACTCGGCAAGGTCGAGGATCTCGACCTCCGGCGTCCGCACGTCCATCCTGGGCCATGGTAGGCAAGAGCCCCCCGTAGAATCTCGGGCTGCGTCACCTCGCCGACGTAGCTCAGCTGGCAGAGCAGCCGCCTCGTAAGTGGCAGGTCGTGGGTTCGAATCCCACCGTCGGCTCCAATGTTGTGTGCGAGTTCGGTAGCCAGGCGACAGATCGCCCTCGGTACCTGCTTTACCCACCTCCGGCAGCTGCCTACACCCCTGCGTAAGGTGATAGCACTGCTGTCGGCTTTACCGACGGCGCCCAAATAGGAGGACCATCATGCCCATCTCAACTGCCAAGGAGAAGTTCGTGCACGAACTCGCCGACCTCTACGACGCCGAGCACCAATTCCTGGAAGGTCAGCGTCAAATGCAGCGGCGCGCCAGCGACGAGAGGCTCCGCACGATGATCATGGAGCACATCGCCCAGACAGAGGACCAGATCAAGAACCTCGAGCAGGTCTTCGGTGTAGTGGGCGAACAGCCCAAGCGCGAATCCTGTTCAGGCGCCAAGGGCCTGGTGGAGGAGGCCGCCAAGATGATGGCGGAGGCGGCGAGACCAGAAATCTGCGACGCCATGCTCGGGGGCGCGGCGGCGAAGGTCGAGCATTACGAGATGGTCTCCTACGCGGATCTCATCACCGGCGCCGAGCTGATGGGGCAGACCAAGGCGATCAAGCTGCTCAAGGCCAATCGCGACCAAGAGGTTAAGACCGCGCGGCGGATGGAACGGGCCGGGCCGCGCCTCCTCAAGAGGGCGCTCGGGCAGAGCGGCGGCCAGTCAAAGAAGCCCAAGCGGTCCTGAGTCGGGAAAGCGCCTGAAAGGAGCGGCTCGTCGCTCACCTGCGCGACGAGCACCGCGATGGGGGCGGACGTGCAGGCGATGGTGGATGGTGAGCCGGCCGCGACCGGAGTCGCTTGTTGACTAGCCGAATCCGGTCTTCGGTTGATCTGTCGCACCGGTTTCGGCTGATTGGTCACAGTCGCGCGCATGAGGGCGCGGAAGGCCGTCCTGTCACAACCGTGCGCGCCCAACTCGGCACCGGCCTCGGAGGCGCCAGGGCCCTGAGCTAGTCTGGCGGCAGGTGCACGCCAACCGGCGATTGGGGCTCCAGGGGTTACATATGGAGAACCGGCCCTAGTGGTCGCGGCACCCGCTCCGGCTGACGGAGCACCCGCATTCACAGCCTCCGACACCTACGAGACCGGCACCGAGGCGACGCTCTGGCAGGATGCCTGGCGCCGCTTGCGCCGCAACCGGCTGGCGATGGCGGGCGGTGTGGTCATCCTTCTGCTCGTGGTAGTGGCCGCGATCGCTCAGTTCTGGACGCCCTATCCGGTGTGGCTGCAGAGCGTGGGTCCGACCTACCAAGGGCCCAGCCCGCGGCATCCCTTTGGACTGGACGATTCGGGGCGCGACATCCTGAGCCGCTTGATGGGTGGCGCCCAGATCTCGATCGTCGTCGGCGTCGGCTCATCCAGCCTCAGCACACTGATCGGAATCGTCCTGGGGGTGCTGGCGGGTTACTACCGCGGCTGGGTCGACGGGGTGATCTCGCTCCTGATCAACATCTTCTACGGGCTCCCCAA
>VBEO01000023.1 GCA_005881825.1 Chloroflexota bacterium
CCCGCCGGCCTGGGGCATGCGATCGTTTCTGCGCGCGCTGCCCGGCCTGCTCTGGCCGCACATGGGCTGGTTCCTGCTCAGCCTCCTGGCGCTGGCGCCCGGTGTGCTGATGGCCACCGGCATGCCGCTCCTGCTGCGGGCCCTCGTGGACCGCGCGCTGGCCGCGGGCAACCCCGTGATCGCCACCTACGCGCTGGTCGTGATCGCCACCCTGGCGCTCCTGGACGTGGGCACAGGTCCGGTGCAGCGCTGGTTGGCCAGCCGGTTGGCGACCGCGGTCGGCACCGACCTGCGCATCCGCGTTTTCGACCACCTGGAAAAGCTTTCGGTGGGCTACTACGAGCGCAAGCAGCCGCGGCTGCTGGCGGATCTCGCCACCGGGGGCGCCGGCGGCGTGGAGTCGGCGCTCGAAGACGCACTGCTGCGCGCCATCAAGCAGATCGCGATCATCGGCTTCGGCCTCTTCCTGCTCTTCACCATCGAGCCCCGGCTGGCGCTCGCCTGCGCGCTCCTGCTGCCCGTGGTGCCCGTCGGCTCGCGCCTCCTTTCAGGGTCCTACGACCGGGCCCAGGCCGAACGCTGGCGGTACATGGAAAAGCAGATCATGCTGGCCGACCAGAGCCTGGCCGCCCAGCCTGTGGTCAAGGCATTTGGGCTGGAGGAGGAGCACGCCGCGCTCTTCCGCCGCCTGACCAAAGACACCGCTCGCGGCACCCGCCGCATCGCCTGGGTGGAGGGCGCCATGAACGCGGCCGCGACGGGCGCCGGCTACCTGGTGTTGGCGGCCGCCATGGGCACCGGCACGGTGCTGGTCCTGGCGCACTCGCTGACATTGGGCTCGATGCTGGCCTTCGTGAACCTCGCTTTCTCTGTCATCCGCTCGGCGCAGGGCCTGTCCACGGTGGTGGCTCCGATGAAGAACGCCGGCGGCGCCCTGCAGGGCATCAACGACGTGCTGGACACGCGCCCCGGCGTGAGCGACGCGGTCGACGCGGTTGAGCTGCCCCCGCTGCGCAAGGAGATCCGGATGGAGGGCGTGTACTTCGCCTACCGGGCCGGCGACTATGTGCTCAAGGGAATCGACGCCGTGATCCCGGTCGGCGCCAGGGTCGCTTTCGTGGGTGCCAGCGGGAGCGGCAAGAGCACGGTCGTGAAGATGCTCATGCGCATGGACGACCCCGCCGCCGGACGGGTCGACTTCGACGGCGTCAGCCTCCGCCGCTACACGCTGGGGTCGCTGCGGCACCGCCTGGGGATCGTGCTCCAGGACACCCTGGTGATCGCGGGCACGATCGCCGACAACATCCGCATCGGCAGGCCCGACGCCAGCGACGCGGAGGTGCGCATGGCCGCCTCCGCCGCCGGTCTGGACGCCCAGGTGAGCTTGCTCCCGGACGGCTACGCGACACGCCTGACCGAGGGCGGCCACAACCTGAGCGGAGGCCAGCGTCAGCGCCTGGGCATCGCCCGCGCCCTGCTCCGGAATCCCGAGATCCTGGTCCTGGACGAAGCCACCTCGGCTCTCGACCCGATCTCGGAGCACGCCGTGACCGAAGCCCTCGACAACGTCTCCCGCGGACGCACGGTGATCTCGGTCACCCACCGGCTGGCCCAGGTCGTCCACTACGACCGCATCTATGTGCTGGACAGCGGCCGCATCGTGGAGGAGGGCACGCATCCTGACCTGCTGGCGGCGGGCGGCCACTATGCGCAGCTCTGGGCCAAGCAGAGCGGCTTCACGGTCACCGCCGACATCAGCGGCAGCCGCATCGAGCCCCGGCGCCTGCGCATGGTGCCGATCTTTGCCGGCATCAGCCCCGGCACCTTGGCCGGGATCGCCCGCAGCTTCCAGGTCGCCGGCGCCGAGGCGGGCGCGGTCCTGATCACCGAAGGGGACCCCGCCGACCGCTTCTTCATCCTGGTCCGGGGCCGGGTCGAGATCTTGAAGGGCGGCCACGCCGTGGCCACGCTCAGCGACGGCGACCACTTCGGGGAGATCGCGCTGCTCGACAACACCCTGCGCACGGCGACCGTGCGCGCCGCCACCCACTGCATCTACGCGACGCTTCAGCGAGCCGACTTCGAGAACCTGGTGCGCCGGCTGCCGGTGGTGCGGGAGGCGCTGCGGCGGGTGCAGGCCGAGCGCGCTGCGGCGGAAGCTCAAAATCCAGTTCATGCCTGATTCCACCGCCACCAGCGACACGCGCGTCGAGCGCGATTCGATGGGCGAGGTCGAGGTTCCCGCCGACGCCTACTACGGGGCCTCCACACAGCGCGCCGTCAACAACTTCCCGATCTCCGGCCAGCGCTTCCCACGGCGCTTCCTGCGCGCGCTGGGGCTGATCAAGCGAGCGGCGGCGGAGGTCAATGCCGAGCTGGGGCTGCTGGAGCCCAAGATCGCCGAGGCCATCGCCCGCGCCGCCCAGGAGGTGGCCGACGGCGCCCTCGACGAGCAGTTCCCGATCGACGTGTACCAGACCGGCTCGGCGACCTCGACGAACACCAACGCCAACGAGGTGATCGCCGTCCGCGCCAGCGAGCACCTGGAGGGTGGCCGGGGCAATCGCCTGGTCCACCCCAACGACCACGTCAACAAATGCCAGTCGTCCAACGACGTCATCCCTACGGCCATGCAGCTGGCGGCCGCCCAGGCCCTCGCCGAGGAGCTGCTGCCCGGGCTGCAGCGGCTGCACAGGGCGCTGGCGGCCAAGGCCGGCGAGTTCATGCCCATCGTCAAGACCGGGCGCACGCATCTCCAGGACGCCACGCCGATCCGCCTCGGGCAGGAGTTCCTGGGCTACGCCGGCCAGGTCGAGGAGTCGCTGCGCCGGGCCCAGGCCGCCCAGGCCGAGCTGCTGGTGGTGCCGTTGGGTGGCACCGCGGTCGGGACCGGCATCAACTCCCACCCGGACTACGCCGCCCGCGCCTGCGCCCGGCTCGCCGAGCTCACCGGCCTGCCCGTGCGGGAAACCGGCAACCACTTCCACGCCCAGGCCGCGCTGGACGCCACCATCGCCGCCCACGGCCAGCTGCGCACCGTGGCGCTCTCGCTCTGGAAAGTGGCGTCGGACGTGCGCCTGATGGGAATGGGGCCGCGTGCGGGCATCGCCGAGCTGGCCCTGCCCGAGACCCAGCCCGGCTCCAGCATCATGCCCGGCAAGGTCAACCCCGTGATCGTGGAGTCGCTGACCATGGCCGTCGCCCGCGTGCTCGGCAACGACGCCACGGTCGCCTTCAGCCAGACCGGCTCCTTCCTGGAGCTGAACGTGATGATGCCGGTGGCGGCGGTCGCGATCCTGGAGTCGGTGCATCTGCTGGGTGCTTCGGCCGAGAACTTCGCCGCCCGCTGCGTCGAGGGCCTGCAGGCGACCGAGCGAGGGCCGGCGCTGGTGGAGCAGGGCCTCATGCTGGCCACCGCCTTCGCGCCGGTGATCGGATACGACGAGGCCGCCAAGATGGCCAAGGAGGCGCTGAAGAGCGGCCGCACCATCCGCGAGCTGGCCCGCGAGCGGGGGTTCAGCGACGCCGACCTGGACCGGATCATGGACCCGGCCAAGCTGACCGAGCCGGGCCTGGAAGCGGGAGCGGGCTCCGGCGGCTGACGGGGTCCGGCCGGCAAGCCGCTGACGCTGGTCAGGGCCTGGATCCTGGCGGCCGGCCCGCCGGACCCGCTGCGGCAGGTGCTGGGTCACCTGCTGGGCCGCGACCCGGCTGCATTGGAGTTCGAGCGCGGGCCGGCGGGCAGGCCGGAGCTATCCGGGCGGCCCCTCCGCTTCAGCCTTGCCCACAGCGCCGGGCTGGCGCTGGTGGCGGTCACCGAACGTGCCGACCTCGGTGCCGACCTGGAGCGGATCGAAGCCAGGCCGGCCGAGCCGCCGTCGGCCGAGCGCTACTTCGCGCCCGCCGAACGGGCTTCGCTGGAGGCGTTGAGCGGCGAGGCGCGGCGGCGCCTGTTCTTCGACCTCTGGACACAGAAGGAGGCCTACCGCAAGGCCACCGGCGAGGGCGTCACCGCCGGCATCGGGGAGCTGGACTGGGCCGGCTGGACGCTGCTCCGGCCGGTGGTGCCGTCCGGCTACGCGGCGGCGATCGCCGTGCGCGCCCCCGACGCCGAGCTCAGGCTCGAGCCCTGGCCTCGGTGAGCACGGTGTCCACGGCTTCCAGGAACTCGTCGATCTCGGCCTCGCCCACCGGAGTCGAGAGGGCCGCCATGCCTCGCGAGTTGAGAAGCACGCCATGGTTGCAGAGACCCAGCACGAACTCCTTGCGCCGGCGCGCATCGGTGCGCTGGACGTCGCGGCTGCTGCGGACTGGCTCGGGCGTGAAGTGGATCTGCATCAGGGAGGAGACGCCGGTGACCTGGGCGGGGATCTCGTGTTCGGCGAAGAGCGCGCGGAGGCCCTCCCGCGTTCGCTCGCCCCGGCGGTCGAGCTCGGCATAGACCTCAGGCGTCAGGAGCGCCAGCGTGGCCACCCCGGCGGCCATGCCCAGCGGGTGGCCGTTGAGCGTGCCGGCCTGGGGCAGGAAACCCGGGCGGCGGGGATCGAGCAGCTCCATGACGTCGGCGCGGCCGCCGAAGGCGGCGACCGGCAGGCCTCCGCCGATCACCTTGCCCAGGGTGGTCAGGTCGGGCCGGATGCCGTACAGCTCCTGGGCGCCGCCGCGGGCGACGCGGAAGGAGATGACCTCGTCGAAGATCAGCAGGCTGCCGTGGCGGTCGCAGGCGGCGCGCAGAGCCCGCAGGTATTCGGGATCGGCCGGGATCATGCCGCCCGAGCCCAGGATCGGTTCGACGATCACGGCAGCCAGCTCGGCGCCGTGGCGGTCGAGGATGGCGGTGGCGCCCGCCGCGTCGTTGTAGGGGATGACGACCGCGAACTCCCCGACGTCGGGCAGCGTGCCCGCGACCTCGGGATCCTGGACCAGGTCGTGGCTGCCGTGATAGCCGCCCTCGACCTTGGCGAACTTGGTGCGCCCGGTGTGGGCCCGCGCCAGGCGCAGGGCCATCATGGTGGCCTCGGTCCCGGAGTTGGTGAAGCGGATCTTCTCGATCGAGGCGATGCGCTCGACCAGCTCGCGGGCCAGCGCCACCTCCGGCGGGTTGGGCGCCGCAAAGGAAGTGCCTCGCGCCGCCTGCTCCCGGATCGCCTCGACCACCGCGGGATGGGCGTGGCCGGCGACCAGCGCCGTGTAGTTGACGACGAGGTCCAGGCGGCGGGTGCCGTCGACGTCCCAAACCCGGCAGCCCTCGCCGCGGGCAGCATAGATGGGATAGGGCTCGCTGTAGATGCTGGTGCGCGTGACGCCGCCCGGCATCACCTGCAGCGCCTGCTCGTACAGCTCGCGGGAGCGAGTGGTGGTGGCCCGGAACTGCTCTTCGACGCTCGGAAGCTGCGTGCGCATGGGCCGACTCTACAGCGCGCGATCCAGGAGCACGAGCCGCCAGGGCCGCACCCGGCCCTCCTCGACAGCGACCTCGCTGAAGCCCAGCTTCCGAAACAGGCGCACGCCTTCCTGGATGCCCTCCGGCACCCGCGCCCAGACGCGGCCCGCGCCGACCCGCCGGGCGCGGTTGACCGCGTGCTCGGCCACATACTCGCCGAAGCCCCGCCGGCGGTGCTCGGGCGTGACCGCCAGCCGGTCGAGCACGCAGGCGCCGGTGGGGAAGGCGACCCGCACCACGCCGACCGGCTGGCTCTCGAAGCTCACCCGGTAAACCTCGAAGCCGCCCCGCAGCCAGGCCGCCACCTCGGCCTCGGGCGGCGTCAGCTCCTCCCAGAGCGCGTCGCTCAGCTGGGAGCGGTGCGGCTCCCAGGCCGCCAGCAGGACGGCCGCCAGCTCCGCCGCGTGCTCGGGGGCGGCCGGCGAGATGCGCGGCACCGGGCGAAAGAAGCGCATGGGGAGTTGGTTACAGTACGGCGGCCATGGACGCCCTCCAGCGCGCGCGGGAGCTCTACGAGAAGGGGCAGATCCATGACGCGCTGGAGCGCGCCCAATCAGCGGCCGAATTTGCGCCTCGGGACGCCGAAGCCTGGTGGCTGTTGGCGCGCGTCAGCCGCCACGCCGGGCTGCCCCAGGCCAGTGACCGAGCTTTCAGGCGAGCGGCCGAGCTCTCACGCCGTAAGGCAGTACCGGTCCGCGTCACCGAACCCGAGTTTGCAGGCATGGTGAAGCGGGCCCAGGCCGAGATGTCGCCGGACGCACGGCGCCGCCTGGCAGACACCCGGATCGTGCTGGCCGCGCTGCCCGACCCGGCCGAGATCCGGGCCGGCGTCAAGCCCGACGCGCCGGCGCGCCGGGTCAGGCGGCCCGAGGACGTGCTGACGCTGTATCAGGTCAACCTGGAGAATCGCTCCGGCAGCGCAGCGGCACTGCAGGCAGCTGTCGTCAAAGCCTTGAGCAAGGCCTAGCCGGTCCAGGCTAGCCGCACCACTCGCGGAAGACTTCGTCGGTGTGCTCGCCCAGCCGCGGGGCCGGGCGATTATGCGGGCTCCGCAGGCGCGGCAGCGGTCCGGCCACATGCCTGTACCCGGGATCTTGGACCACCATCCCCCGCGCCAGCGCCTGCGGGTCCCGGAGCGCCTGGTCGACATGGTTGACGGGCGCGCAGGGCACGCCGGCCGCCTCCAGCCGTGCCACCCAATGCTCGGTGCTGTCGCGGCGGAGCCGCGCGCCCACCAGGCGCAGCACCTCTTCCTTATGTAGTGCGCGCCCGGCGACGGTCTCGAAGCGTGGATCCTCCAGCTCCGGGACCTCCAGCGCTGCGCGGGCCCGGCGCCACATCGGATCGTTGCCGACGAAGAAGCTGACCCAGCCGTCGGCGGTCTGGAAGTTCTGGGTGGGCACCAGCACCGGGTGGCCGCCGCCGGCGACCGGCCGCGGCACGTCTCCGGCGTTGAGTGCGTAGCCGGCCAGGTAGGTCAGCATCGAGAGCTGCACGTCGAGCAGCGCCACGTCGAGGTGGCGGCCGCTGCCCGTGCGCTCCCGCTCCAGGAGGGCCGCCAGCACCGCCACCACGGCCGAGAGCCCGCCCGTGTGATCGGCGTAGGCGATGCCGGGGCGCACCGGCGGGTCGGCGGTCAGGCTCTGGATGCCCGCCAGCGCCTGGATCGTGTAGTCGTAGCCGGGCCGCCCGGCGTAGGGCCCGTCCTCGCCGAAACCGGTGATCGAGCAGGTGACCAGGCGCGGGTTGTGGGCGGCCAGCGTCGCGTGGTCGAGGCCCAGCTTGCGCATGACGCCCGGCCGGTAGTTGTCGACCAGCACGTCCGCGTGCCGCGCGAGCTGGTAGAGGCGGTCACGCTCGGCCGGATCGCCCAGGCGCAGCGCCACGCTGCGCTTGCCCCAGTTGAGGCTGAGGAAGTAGACCGACTCGCCGTCAACGAAGTGGGGCGGCATCGTCCGCGCCTCATCCAGGTGCTCTGGATCCTCGACGCGCACCACGTCCGCGCCCAGGTCGGCCAGCACCAGCGTGCAGTAGGGCCCGGCCAGGAAGTGCGTCAGGTCGAGGACGCGGATCTTTTCGAGCAAAGCTCACTCATGGAGGCCACCAGCGCGTCCAGCTGCGTCCCGGTCGGGTAAACCGCCGCCGCCCCCACCTCCTGCAGCCGGGGCACGTCCGCACTGGGGATGGTGCCGCCGACCACCACCAGCACGTCGTCGGCGCCGGCCGCGCGCAGGGCTTCAACCGTCTTGCGCGTCAAGGACAGGTGC
>VBEO01000024.1 GCA_005881825.1 Chloroflexota bacterium
CGGACCCTCGTTCTCCTGGCGGCGATCACCGCAAACGTCGTGGAGCTGATCGTTCTGGATGCCGTGCGCAGCTGGATCCGACATCGCTCCGCCCATGCGCCGGCCGTGGGCAGCGTCGCGATGGCGTTGTTCGTCCTGGGAGCCAGCGCCGTGGGAACCGTGGCGTTGCAGACGGTCGCCCGCGAGGAGGCTGCGCAGGCCACTCTCCTCCACGTTTACCTGCGTGACGGCGACACTGCCGACCAGCTGGCCGACCTCGAGGGCACGCTGCTCCGCAGACCAGACGTGGTCTCGGTGGTCTACGTCTCGAAAGCGGACGCCCTCAGGGAGGCGCTGGCGCGGCCGGGCATGGCGGATCTCATCGACCAGACCGAGGGCAATCCCCTGCCCGCGGCCTACGACGTGCGTTTGAAATCACTGGCCGCCGTCGAGTCGCTGGCACGTGAGCTGAGCTCGGATCCCCGCCTGGCTCCCGACCAGCCCACCTCCTACGACGCGGCCACGTATTCAACGCTGCAGCGGCTGATGCAGATCGTCGCGATCACCACCCTGGTGGTCATCTCGGGCCTGGCCTTGATCGCGGCCGGCGTGACCGGCGGCGCCGTCAGGGCCGCCGCCGTCGCGCGCGCCGACGAGGTGCAGACCATGCGCCTGGTCGGCGCCACTGACTGGATGGTCCGCGGGCCCTTCGTGCTCGAGGGGGCTGTCACCGGCGTCGTCGGCGGCGCGCTCGGCGCGGTGGTGCTGATCGCAGCTTGCAGATTTCTCCAGGAGGAGGCCGGTGTGGGGCTGGGCGACGTGCTTCCCGGGCTGGGCGTCGTGGTGCTGGCTCTGCTGGCTGCCGCTCTGCTGCCGGTCGGAGCCTGCATGGGCTCGCTGTCCGCGGCCGTGGCGCTCCGTGGAAAGCACTGGTGAGCAAACGAGCGCTGAGTGCCGCGGTCGGTTTGACGCTCTTGCTGGCGCCACTCGTTCGGCCCGAGGTCGCGGCGGCCGCCACGCCCACCCCGTCACCCTCGGCCTGCCCCTCACCCTCGCCGTCACCTGAACCCGCCGGCGCCACGCCGAACCCCCAGGCCAGCGCGGCGGCTGCACTGTGTCAGCGGCAGGCGGATCTCCAGCAGATCAGCTCCCAGATCGGCCAGCAGGTTGCGCAAGGCCTGGCCGCCGAGCGTGCCCTCCAGCAGTCGATTGACGAAAATGGGCGCCAGCAGTCGGCGCTGCAGGCCGACATGGCGGGCGCGCAGACGCGCGCCGCCGCGATCACCGTCGAAATCGGCCAGGTCGACCTTTCCATCGCCGCGCTCGAGCAGCGGATCCATCGCAACCAGTTGGAGCTGGGCCGCCTCGCGCGCGTCCTTTATTTCACGCCGACGCCGCTGATCGTGCGCCTCTTGCGGGCCGGCAGCTTGCGAGCGATGTTGACTCAGGCGGCAGACACGGCGGCAGTGAGCGGCCAGGCTCGGGCGCTGCGCTCACAACTGCTGGCGGATCAGGCGAGGCTCAACCAGGAGCGCGCCCAAAAGCAGGCGGCCCTGGATGAGCAGGTGAGCCTGGCTCGGCGGCTGGCGGCGGACATCGCCGCGCTGGCCGTCCTGCAGAGCCAGCAGCAGGACACAGCGCGTCAGCTGGCTGTCAGGATCGCCGGACTGAAGAGCGAGCTGGCGGCGATCAATGCTCAGTCCACCGCCCTCGCCAAACAGATCAGCGCGGAGCTCGGGCGCGAGCAGCAAGCGCTGATCGCACGGTCGGTAGAGGAGGCGTGGGCGCAGCTGAGCCTTTGGTTGCAGTCACACCAGGTGGCTGCAACTCCAGGTTCCGATCCCAATCGGATGGCCGTGCCCCTTGCCGGGGCGATCGTCACGCAGCCCTTCGGGCCGAGCGACTTGTGGTTCGAGCCCGCATTCAACGGCTTTCCGCATTTCCACACCGGCCTCGACCTGGCGGCGCCCGAGAACACACCGGTTGACGCTGCCGCGGCCGGCAAAGTGGCTGTGGTTGCCGGCAGCGATGTCGGCTACGGGAACTACGTGATCGTGGTTCACGCCGGGGGCCTCGCTACCCTTTACGGGCACCTGAACCAGGCGCTGGTGAAGGCGGGCGACACGGTGGTTCAGGGACAGCCGATCGGGCTCGAAGGTTCGACCGGGAACTCCACCGGCCCGCACCTCCACTTCGAGATCAGAGCCGGCGGGCAGCCAGTCGATCCGGCGCCGTTCCTGACCGGCACCGGCCGCTAGACCGCTCCTCCCCGGGCGGCGGCTCCGCTGGACAGCCTGGCCGCAATCTCGTTAGTGCAGCCGCTGCAGGTCGGCCAACCGACCACCAGCTGGCCGCAGTGGCACCGGTAGATCCGGGTCAGATCGCCCGGGAAGGGCGGGGCTTCGGGGCTCGGACGCCTGGCAGTCAAGTCCGAGTTATCTCGAGCGGACCGCACCAGCACGCTTGCCATGGCCAGTTGATGCGGTTGTAAGTCGGCTGCTGGACCTAATCAATAGGCGCTTGCGGAGGCTTCGGGACAGGCGCCGCCTCAGAACGGGGCGCCTGGGCTCTCGAGGCTGAGGCTGGGACGTTCTGCCCATTGCTGGAGCCTTTGCGGCTCGAAGATGCTGATCGCTTGACGGCCGCGTTCAGTCGCTCTCCATGCAGCGCCTCCTTCTAGTCACCCTCAGCTGCCTGATGGTTGCCGGAGCGTCCGGCTGCAACCAGCCGGTGACGCTCGCCTCGACTGCCGGCATCGTGCCCTCGGTTGACGGCGTGCGCACGTACCGGATCTACGACCCCGGAGCCGCGCGGGCTCTGGTCATCGCGCTCCACCCGCTCAACGGATCGGCGCGCGACTTCGAGGCCTACACACATTTCGACCAGCAGGCGCACCGCTATGGCTTCGCGGTCGTCTATCCGCAGGGGCTGAAAGAAGCCTGGAACGCCGGCTACTGCTGCCCGGCCTTCAACGCCGTCGCCGCGGACGATGTCGGCTTCATCCGAGCGCTGGTGGCGCAGTTCGATCCCGACGGCCGCCCGGTGTTCCTGCTCGGCCTTTCGAACGGGGGCATGCTCGCCTATCGCCTGGCCTGTGAGGGAGTGCCGCACCTGATGGGTGCCGTGGTCGTCGGTACCGACGCCGAGCAGTGCACGCCCGCAGGACCCATGCCGGCGATCATCCAGTTCCAAGGAACCGCCGACACCTTCACGGGGAACCGTCTTTGGGCCCTCCGGGATGGCCTCTGGCACCGACAGCCTGGCACCGGCACCGGCTACTGGGCTTCATGGGGAGCCAGCGTCAAACTGGTCTCGGTGCCCGGTGGCACCCACACCTGGTATCAGCGTGATCCGGATGTGAGCTCGGAGGCCGGTGCCTTCTTTGCACGCTTGACGGCCGGGACCCAGCGCTAAGTCTCGGGCGATCCACAGCCCAGGCTTGCGTGCTGAGCTTCTCTGACTATGGTCGCGATCATCGCTTTTGCGGTTTCCCGGCTGATGTGGCGGAGCTGCCCGGCAGGAACCCCCAGGAGGTGGGCCAGGCGGTCACGCTCCGCCCGGGTCTCCAGATCTCGCCGCTCCACCGTGCCGGGTATGAAATCGACTTCGTCCATGGCCGCCGCGGAGAGCATTCAGGACGCGGCCTGGCGCGTCCATAGGTCGGTCGTCTCGACCTGAGTCCGCGCAGTCCCGGCCTCGACCGCGCCGGCGCTGCCTCAGCCTTGGCCGATCTGGTGGCTGTAACAGATGGCAGGGTATAACAGCTATTACGATGAGATCGCTGGCAGCCGGCTGCCTGGCGCTGCTGCTCGCCGCCGGCTGCGGGAGCACGCCGCACGCCTCGGTCGCTGTCACGCGCTCGCCGACGCCCATCACCGAGCCCACCCGCGATCCCGGCAAGGACAGCCTGCCCCTGCTGGCGGAGGTTCACGTGGGCGCCAGCGCCCACAGCTTTCAAGGCGGCGACGACCACGTCGGGCTGGTGATCGACAACCGGGGCCGCGACCTTCAGGACCTGGTCGTGCTGGCGCCGGCGTGGGTTGCCGAGCACGGCCTGGCCATGGGCACCTCGCGCGCCTGCGCCGACGAGGATCTCAGTGTCGGCTCCATCGATTGCGGGCCGGTGTTCGCGGGCCAGACCGGGTCGTTCGCGCTGCGGGCCTTTCCGCTGCACGTGGGCACCTTCCACTACGAGCTCCGCCTTTACGACCGCGAGCCGGCCGGGCTGCTGCCCATCCTGGGCCCTGACGGGCAGCCGCTGGTAGCGAGCTTCGACGAGGTGGTGGATCCGGTGACGAACCAAATCCCGGGACAATATGCGACACCGACTCCGACAGCGAGCTAAGCGCGAATGGCAAGGATGACGATCGGAACCCGGGCGCGGCAGGCGGCAGCCAAGCGCTGAGCTACGCTGACCCCAAGCCGTGAACGCGCTGAAGGGGAAGGTGGCGCTCGTAACCGGGGCCGGCAGCGGCATCGGCTACGCCATCGCTCAGCGCTTCGCGAAAGAGGGCGCCAGCCTTTGCATCAACTACTACGGCCACGCGGAGAAGGCGCAGGTCCTGGCGCGGCAGCTCTCAGAGTCCGGCCGGGCGATCGCCGTGGAGGCCGATGTTTCGCAGCGCGATCAGGTAGAGAAGATGGTCGAGCGCACTCTGCACGAGCTGGGCGCTCTCGACATCCTGGTCAACAACGCGGGCATCGAGGAATACAAGCCCTTTCTGGAGCTGGACGACGCCACCTGGGACCGCATCGTGAGCGTCGACCTGCGCGGCACCTTCTTGTGCACGCAGGTGGCTGCGCGGGTGGCTTCCGACGAAGCGTCCTATGTGACCGGCACGACGTATTACGTTGACGGCGGCATGACGCGTTACGCGCAATCGCTGTGAGCACACCGAAGCCCATCTACGGTCCGGCCGACTCCATGCAGACTCCACGCTTCAGCGGGATTCGGACCTATGCCCGCTTGCCCCACGTCACCGATGATCTCGAGCACGCCGACGCGGCGATCGTCGGCATCCCCTTCGACACCGGCGGCACCTTCCGCGTCGGCGCCCGTTTCGGGCCCGAGGCGATCCGCAGCGCCTCGGCGCTCATGCGCCCATATCACGGCGCTTCCGGCGTGCCCGTCTTCGAGCTTCTGTCGGTGATCGACTACGGCGACCTGCCGATCATTCCCGGTTACTTCGAGGAATCCGCTGAGCGGATCACGGCCGGGCTCACGACTCTGCACGCGGCCGGGGTCGTCCCCATCGCATTGGGCGGCGACCATTCCATCGCGCTGCCGGAGCTGCGCGCGGCGGCCGCCGTGCACGGGCCGGTCGGCCTGATCCAGCTGGACTCCCACAGCGACACCTCCGACGCGTACTTCGGCCGTCCCTACACGCATGGGACGCCGTTCTTTCACGCGACCAACGAGGGCCTGCTGGATGTCCAGCGGGTCATACAGGTGGGGCTGCGCGGACCGATCTACAGCGGCCGCGACTATGAGATTCCGCGCGAGTTCGGCTTCGAGGTGCTGACGGCGGGAGAAGTGCATGAGCTCGGGATGCCTGAAGTCGCCAAGCGCATCCTGGAGCGGGTAGCCGGCGGCCCGGTCTTCTTCTCCTTCGACATCGACTTCGTCGATCCGGCCTACGCGCCGGCCACCGGCACGCCCGAGATCGGGGGATTCACGACCTGGGAGGTGCAGAACCTGGTCCGCCGCCTGGTGGGCCTGCCCTACGTGGGCTTCGACGTCGTCGAGGTCATCCCCGAGTACGACGTGGCGCAGAACACGGCGCTGGTGGCGGCCAACGTCGCCTACGAGTTTCTGACCCTGCTGGCGCGGTCCCGCCAAAGCGCGCCTTGAAGCCGAGCGGCGGCAGGCTGCACGGCAAGACCGCGATCGTCACGGGAGGCACCGAGGGGATCGGCGCCGCGGTCGCCAGGTCCTTTTGCGCAGAGGGTGCGCAGCTGCTGCTGGTCGCGCGCCGTGAAGAACCGGGCCGGCGCCTGGTCGAGGAGCTGGGCTCCGGCCGCGCGCGCTTTCTGGCGGCCGATGTCTCGGAGGAGAGCACGGCGCGCGATGCGGTCTCCGCGGCGGTCGCGGCCTTCGGGAGGGTCGACGTGCTGGTCAACAACGCCGCGGTCGACTTCGTGCGCGACATCCTCGACACGGACAGAGCCGACCTCGAGCGCGTGTTCGCCGCCAACTTCTTCGGCGCCTTCGCGATGCTGCGCGAGTGCGGCAGGGTCATGCGCAATCAGGGTGCGGGCTCCATCGTCAATATCACGTCGCGAAACGCGTCGGTTGGTGTCCCGTCGATGGGCGCCTACGCCGCTGCCAAAGGCGCCCTGCTCAGCCTGACGCGCATCGCCGCCATCGAGTGGGCAGATGCCGGCGTACGCGTCAACGCGGTGGCACCGGGCCTCACCGAGACGCCTTTGATCCGCGCCTGGATAGACGGGCAGCCCGAACCGGCGCGCTTCCGGTCGGCGCTGGTGGAGTCCGTTCCATTGGGGCGCCTGGCGCAGCCGGAGGATGTCGCCCAAGCCATCGTCTACCTGGCGTCGGACGAGTCGGCTCACGTCACCGGCGCGTCGATCCCGGTGGACGGCGGCTACACGGCTCGCTAGGGTCGGTGGCGGCGATCCTGATGGTGGACCCGGACATACACTTCTCGAACCACTCGAAGTGGGGTGCCCGGCGGCTCGAGTTGAGCTCCACAACCCGCGGCGTTCGGGTGGAGCGAGCCCTGAATGCGCTCCGCCGATTCATTGCCGAGCACGGTCGGCCGCCGACCGCGGCCTCCTGGTAAGCGGCCCGGATGACCCCTGCGAGAAAACTATTCGACGAACCTTTGGGAGCTTCCGCTCCGCGATCGCCCGGGCTGATCTTGATGGCGATCCGTTGTCTGCCCTCGGCGGCTAGGATCGATCAAATGATCGAGGCCCGGAGACGTCCGCTGTCCATGAACGCCGCAGTCGTCGCCTGGGTGATCGCTCTTTCTGCCATCACAGGCATCGGCATGCTGCCGCTCTTCGTCTATCGACTCGACCTGAGCAAGCTCACGTTCTCGTCACGAATCCCGATCGTCGTGGGCATTGGCATCGAGCTGACTGCCTACGCTCCAACCCTGGCCGCTTTGGTAGTGGCCGGGTTGATAACGACCGGTGGCGGTATCAGGCGGCTCCTGCGCCCGGTGATCCGCTGGCGAGTAGGCACCCACTGGTACCTGATAGCTCTCATCGGTCCATCTCTCCTCTTCCTCGTCGGCGATGTCATCCGGCTCGTGATTGGCGCGGCGCTTCCGGGGTCGTGGCTGGCGATTCCAGGCGCAGCTGCCTTGGCGTTCCTGGTTGGAGCGCTCATCGCCGGCTCCTTCGGCGAGGAGGTCGGCTGGCGCGGCTTTGGCCAGCCCCAACTGCAACAGAAGTACGGAGCCTTCTGGGCCGCAGTTGTGGTTGGCGTGATCTGGAGCCTTTGGCATCTGTGGCCAGCCGCAGCACCAGGGGGCCTGAGCACGACAACCTGGTCGGAGGCTAGCCTCACATTCATCCGCCTAATCTCGACCTCAATCGTCTACGCGTGGCTCTTCAATAGCACGCGCGGTAGCCTCCTGATCGTCATGCTTGCTCATGCAGGACATAACCTCGCCGTCCGGTTCGTTCCCTTAGCCGGCAGTGTCCAGCACGGCGACCCAATAGTCACAGGCCTGTATGTACTGGCGGCCGTGGTTGTGCTCGTATCGACTGGTAGTCGCTGGCTCAGTCGTATTCACGAGTACCCCCAGCCGATCCCGAACTCGCGGATCGCAAAGGGACACGCCGCAATCTAGCTCCGGCGCGCACGGAGCAAATCGTATGCACCCTCAGCGAGTTCGCTGCGAAGGTGGTTCGAGAAGTGGATGGG
>VBEO01000025.1 GCA_005881825.1 Chloroflexota bacterium
GTCCGTCCATAGCGATGGGTGATGCCTTCCATGCGGACGCTCGGCCCCTCTCCCAGGGGTGTCCAGCGCAGCATCTAGGCCGCCATGTGCAGACAGAAGGGCTGCGCCTGCATTAAGAAGGGATGCTCATGGTGCCGGCGGCCTTTCTGATCGGCTTCATCCTCGGGGTCGTGGTGGGCGCAGTCGTGGTCTCGGCGCTGGTCGCTGCGGGGCGGGCGGGCGAGTAAGGGAAGCTCAACCTGTGGCCAGCGACGCGTGGGGCTGCAGCAGGTACAGGCGATATGCGGTCGCGACGGCGGCGGCGAAGATCAGCGCCAGGGCGCCGACGGCCAGAATCCGGATTCCCAGGCGGCTCATGCCGGTGTGAGATGAGCCTCCTGCCCGGCTTCCGCGCGAAACCACTGCGCGGTGGCCAGGAGGCCGTCGCGCAGTGAGGCCCGAGGTCGCCAACCCAGCTCGGTTGAGATTCGGCGCGAGTCCAGCGCCGAGGTCTTCTGCTCGCCCGGCCTGGCGGCGACATGCACAGGCTTGGCGGTCGAGCCCAAGGCGTCGACGATCAGCTCGAAAATCTCGTTGACCGAGGTCTGGCGTCCGGTTCCTACGTTGTAGTGGCTCCCGGATGGAGCACCGCGAAGGGCGGCCAGGCAGGCCGCCACCACGTCGTCGACATAGATGTAGTCCCTGGTCTGGCGGCCGTCACCGGTAATCGCGCAATACGAGCCGCTGACCAGAGCCCGGCAGAAGATCGCCACCACGCCGGCTTCGCCGTGCGGATTTTGGCGCGGACCAAAAACGTTGCCGTAGCGCAGCACGACGTAATCGAGGCCGAGGCTGAGCCGCAACGCGTGCAGGTAGTGCTCGAAGGCGAGCTTGCCCGCACCGTACGGGGACACCGGCCACGCCGGATAGCTCTCCGGGGTCGGGAGCACGTCCGCGTCTCCGTAAAGAGCCCCGCCGGTCGATGCGAAAAGGAACCGCGCACCCGTTTCGGCGGCTTCCAGCGCCAGCTGCAGCGAGGCCCGCACATTGACGTCGACGTCGAGCATCGGCTCCTTCAACGAGCGCGGGACGCTCATTTGCGCCGCGTGGTGGCAGATGGCGTCTGGCCGCTCCTCGCGGACCAGGTCGGCTGCCCGGGGATCGCGGATGTCGCACTCGATGAATTCGGCCCCCGGGTTGAGATTGGCCCGGAAGCCGGTGGAGAGATCGTCGACGACGATGACCCGATCGCCTGCGCGCACGAGGGCATCTGCCACGTGCGAACCGATGAACCCGGCTCCGCCGGTAACCATGACCTTCATGCCGTCTTGACCCCGGTCGACTCTAGAAAGCTGCACCCCTCGGTGCCCATAGGCATTTCACGCGTGGTTGGGACCCAGGCCCAATCCGCCTGTTCTTGATCCCGGAAAGCTGCGCGCGGGGCAGGCTTCTGGGACAAAGGCCTGCCCCGGCTTGGTCAAGCACGCCTTTACGTGCGCATAACTGCCTATTTCCGGCGGCCACCGGCGCTCATAGCCTCTTTCCTCGGAGGGGAGGCGAAAAAGTGCAGGTTGCCATCGATACTGGGTTCGAAGACCCGCTGGAGCAGCTGGTCGCCGTGGGGTCGGCGCGCGGGTGGTTCGACTACGAACATGGGCTGAAGCGCGCCCTCGACGTCGTTCTCAGCCTGCTCTTCCTGGCTGGGGCGCTGCCTCTCCTACTGGTCATCGTCCTGGCGGTCCGGCTCGACTCCCCGGGACCGGTGCTCTTCGTCCAGGAGCGCGTGGGGCTCCGCGGGCGGCGTTTCCGCTTCTACAAGTTCCGGTCGATGTACGCCGATGCCGAACGGCGACTGGCCGAGGTGCAGCATCTCAACGAGGCGACGGGGCCGGTCTTCAAGGTCAAGAACGATCCGCGCATAACGCGCGTGGGTCGCCTGCTGCGCCGCACCTCGTTGGATGAGCTGCCGCAGCTGATCAACGTGCTGCGCGGCGAGATGAGCCTGGTCGGCCCGCGGCCGCCGCTGCCCTCAGAGGTGGCCGCCTACCGGGTGTCCGACATGCAAAGGCTGACAGTGAAGCCGGGGCTCACCTGCTGGTGGCAGATCCGCGGGCGCAGCCAGTGTGACTTCGACACCTGGATGAGCTACGACCGCGAGTACATCGCCGGCCTCTCGCTGTTGACCGATGTCCGGATCCTGATGGGCACCGTGCTCGCCGTGCTTACGGCGCGCGGCGCCTACTGACCAGCCGGGGCCCTCCCCTTAGTGCCTGCACTCTTGGGGGAGGTGGCGGCCGTCGCCTCAGCGATGGCCGCCGTGCCTCCGCTGCTCTGCTGCGCTTATCTCTTCACTCTTGCGCTGTCCGCTCTCCGGCCGCCACGCTTCGCGGCCTCCCGCTCGGGGCATCGGCTCGCGGTGCTCATACCCGCGCACAACGAGGAGCTGCTGGTGGCGCGCTGCGTGCGTTCGCTCCTGGCCCAGACTTGGCCGGAGCGACAGCGGCGCGTGATCGTCATCGCAGACAACTGCAGCGACTCCACCGCCCGAGTCGCCGGCGAAGCCGGTGCCGAGGTCTGGCAGCGGACCGACCCCAACGCTCGGGGTAAAGGCCGCGCGCTGAGATGGGCGATCGACCGTCTCCTGGCAGAGCCGTCGCCACCGGACGCCGTGGCCGTCGTCGACGCCGACTCGTTGGCGGATCCGGGCCTCCTCGAGCACCTCGATGCCGGCCTCGAACGCTCACCGGCCGTCCAGGCTGAGTACCTGGTTCTGGCCGACCCCGGCTCACGCCGCAGCCGCCTGGTCGCGCTGGGCTTCCTCCTGTTCCACCGGGTCCGGCTTGGCGGCAGGGCCGGGCTCGGCCTGCCCGCCGCACTGGTCGGCAACGGCATGCTCTTCGCGCGCGCCCTCCTGGAGGAACAACCCTGGGACGCGTTCAGCGGAGTCGAAGACCTCGAGTACACGCTCCGTCTACGCCTGGCCGGCCGTCTGCACGCGATGCGCGTCTGGTTCCCCCGGCTGGGGCGCCAGATCCTCCGCGGCCGTCTGGATCTGCTGGACGCCGCTGTCGATCTGGCGGTTCCGCCGCTGGCCATCCTGGCAGGCGGCGTCGCTCTGGGGGCCGCCGCCGGCACGGTGCTGGTGATTACGGGCGCGCCGGCGGGCTGGGCGGTGGGTGGATGGAGTCTCGCCGCCGCCCTGCTGCTGGGCTTCATCGTCGTCGGGCTGGTCGCGGCCGGCGCTGCCGCCGCCGACTGGCTGGCTCTGCTGGCTGCGCCCGCCCTGATCGCACTCAAACTGGTCGCGTACAGGCGCTTTCTGAGCGGCTTCGATCCCGGCCGCTGGGAACGCACCGCGCGCACGGCTGAGCGTCCTGGCCAAGCCGTCGTCGGTGGCGTGCGCATCGACGCCATGACCATGGAGGCCGTACGCACGCGGTTGCGTCTGGCCTTTGGCAGCGGGCGCCTGCACCAGGTGGCGACCGTGAACATGGACTTCCTGGCGCGGGCTCAGGTCAACCCCGAAGTCCGCGCCGTCCTGAACCAGACCGCGCTCAACATTCCGGACGGTGCGCCGGTCGTCTGGCTGGGGCGTCTTCGCGGCCTCCAGGTCCCGGAGCGCGTCGCCGGCGCCGACCTGGTCCCGCTGCTCGTCGGCGACGCGGCGCGTGCGGGTTCCTCCGTGTTCTTGCTCGGCGGCGAGGGCGGAGCGGCTGCGGCCGCCGCGCGCGTGCTTCAGGCCCGAATTCCAGGGCTCCAGGTGGCCGGTGTGCTGGAGCCACCGCGCTCGCCACTGGAGGCGATGGACAACGACGCCATCCTGGCGGCCATCAGGGCTTCGGGCGCCGACCTCCTCCTGGTCGCGCTGGGCCATCCCAAGCAGGACCTCTGGATCGCCCGCCACGCGGGTCAGCTGCCGGTTTCGGTGGCCGTTGGCGTGGGATGCGCGTTCGACCTCCTGGCCGCACGGGTGCGGCGCGCGCCCACCTGGATGCAGGGGAACGGATTGGAGTGGTTGTTCCGGCTCTTCCAGGAGCCCGGCCGGTTGGCTTCGCGTTATGCCACGGATCTCCGCTGGCTGATCACGATCGCTGCAGGTGGGCTGTACGAGCGGGTGCTGCTGCAGCCGTCGGAGCCCGCCTGAGAGGCGGGACTCCAGCCCCGGGCGTGACCGTCAAGCCCATTGCGCGTGCCGCCACCGCCTGCTCTGTTATGGGCGTGGAATCGACCCTGGAGCGGGCCGCCACCGTACCCGCCCTGCCGGCCACCCCGGCCTGGAACCGGGCGCTGCGGGATCCACGCTGGGCGCTCGGCAGCACTCTGGCCGTCGCGCGTGCTCGATATGACCTGCGTCGATGCGACCTGGTCGGCCGCCGCACGCGCCTCTACGGCCGCTGCCTCGTCCGCAACTGGGGCCGGATAGAGATCGGGGACCGGGTCCTGATTTACGGACACACCGTCCGCAGCGAGCTCAACGCCCACGCCGGCGGCCTGCTGCGGATTGGCGATGGCGCGTTTCTGAACTACGGCTGCGCGGTCTCGGCGCATACCGAAGTCTGGATCGGTGAGGGCGCCCTGATCGGCCAGTACTCGCTGATCATGGACTGCGATTACCACGGCCAGGAGGGCGGCGGCGCCCACGGCCGTCCCGCCGCCATTGCCATCGGGCCCCACAGCTGGCTGGGTGCGCGCGTGATCGTCTTGAAGGGCGTGACGATAGGCGCGGGCGCGATCGTCGGGGCGGGCAGCGTGGTCACCCGGGATGTGCCACCGCGAACGCTGGCGGCGGGGTCGCCGGCGCGCGTCATCCGGCAATTGGACTAGCCGGACCAGCGCCCGGAACCAGGCTCGTTTTCGCCCACTCCGCTCCGGGACAGGTGCCTCATGCGACTGGAAAGTGGGTCGCCTAGCTTGAGGCCTGCATCGACCACCCGGCAGGAGAGAGAGAAATACAGATGATCCCGAAGCGGCCGCTGACCAACGGCAGCCACAGCCAGCCCAAAAGCACCCACCAGTTTGTGCGTTCTCTGGGCGTGCCCGACCTGGCTCCGCACACGAGTCCGTTCGACCCGGGCTATGACGTGGCGACTGTGATCAGCCACCTCGAGCAGAGTCATCACCTGATCAGCCGGCTGAAGATCTCGATGGCCTGCTGGCTGATCGCGGACGAGGCTGCCACCGGCGCCAAGATCGCGGCGGCCAGACGGCTGGGTGTGCCGCTGGTGACAGGTGGAGGTCCGTTCGAAATCGCTGAGGACAAGGGCCGCCTGAACTCTTTCTTCGAGCTGGTGGCGTCGCTCGGCGTGGACCGCATCGAAGCCGGTGAGGGGTTCACGAAGCTGCACCGTCCGCCGGGCGAGTACGTGCGGCTGGCCGAGTCCTATGGATTGACCGTGCAGATGGAGCTGGGGGAAAAACACGGAGGCGCATTCACGCCACAGGTCGTCCAGCACTTGATCGACGACGGTTTCCGGTGGCTCGACGCGGGCGCCAAGCAGATCGTCGTCGAAGCGCGCGGAAGCGCGCAGCAGGTGGGGCTGTTCGACGATGCCGGCAAGCTGAACTTTGACGCGGCTGAAGCATTCGCGAATGCGTTCGGCATGGAACGGACGATCTTCGAAGCGCCCAACAAACGCTCCCAGTTCGACTTCCTGACCCACTTCGGCAATCAGGTCAACCTCAGCAACGTTCGCCTGGAGGAGCTGCTCCGGGTGGAGATCTACAGGCGTGGGCTGCACTCGGACGCCTACAAGCGCGAGCTGGCGCGCCGGCCGGTGGTGACCCGATGACGCACACGTTCGTCATCGACAGCCTTCCGGAGAGTGCTGCGCAGTATCGCGAGACGCACGCCATGGTCGTTGCGGACGTGTTCCGTGCCACCTCCTGCATCGTCACCGCGCTCGCGTCCGGGCATCCCGTGTACCCGGTGGGCACGATGGACGAGGCGTTCGCGGTGGCGGAGCGCTTGCGCGAGCCGATCCTGGCCGGCGAGCAGGCCGGCGTCAAACCCGAGCGCTTCGATTACGACAACTCACCGGCCGCGCTCGAAAGCGCCGGCGGCACCAATCCGATCGTGCTGCTGACCTCGGCCGGCACTCTTCTGCTGACCAATTGCCGGGGCGCCACCGACGTCTACGTGGCGAGCCTGCGCAACCTGTCGGCGACGGCAGACCGAGTCGCCAATCACCGGCGCGTCGCCCTGATCGGCGCCGGCACCCGAGGGCAGCCGAGGCCGGAGGACCAGCTTGTGTGCGCGTGGATCGGTGAGCGCCTCCTGGACATGGGTTTCGAAGCTGAGGACCAACGCACGATGCGCGAAGTCGCGGAGTGGCGCGGAGCCGACCTGCAGGTGCTGCGCAAGAGCCCGAGTGCCGACTATCTGCGAGGGGTCGGGCAGCATGACGACATCGACTTCGTGCTTTGTCATGTGGACGACATACCGGAGGTTGCCGTTTACAACGGCCAGCAGGTCTCACTGCTGACGGCCGCCGGCTTCGAAGAAGCCGCAGCCGCAGGCCTGCCGTAGGCTCGACCATGGTCGCCGAGGGTCCTGACCGCACCGCGGTCACAGGTTTTTTCGACGCGGACGCGCCCAACTGGGACAGCGTGTACCGGCGGGCCGACGTGTTCGGGATCATCCACCAGCTGCGGCGAGAGATCTGCCTGCGGTGGGTCGCCGAGCGCGCACCGTTGGGCGCCGCACTCGAAGTCGGCTGCGGGACAGGCCAGACCGCAATCCTCCTGGATTCCCTGGGGCACTACGTGACGGCCACGGACAGCGCGCCGGAAATGCTGAAACGGGCCGCAGCCAACACCCGCGCGGCAGGGGCCGGCGGACGAATCCGGCTGCAACAAGCCGATGCTCATGCACTTCCCTTCCCCGACGGGACTTTCGACCTCGTTGTCGCTCTGGGCGTGATTCCGTGGCTGGAGCAGCCGGCGACCGGAGTCGCCGAGATGGCGCGCGTGCTGGCGCCGGGTGGCCTCCTGGTCGTCAACTGCGACAACCGCCACCGGCTGCAGGTGCTGCTGGACCCGCGCTACTCACCGGCCTTTCGCAGGCTGCGTGAAGCGATCCGGCCCCCGCATCGCGCCGGCAGTCTCGCGAACGTGCCAGGAGCTGTACGGCACTCGCCGGCGGAATTCGATGCCCTGCTCACGCGTTGCGGCCACCATGTGCTGCAGCGTCTCGCAGACTTTGGCTTTCGCCCGGCCGCGCGCACCGGATCGCAGTACATGGTTCTCGCGCGCCGGCCTTGAACGAAATCCGCCTGCGCGTGGGCGCCTGGTACGAGGACCGCGAGATAGCCCTGCCGGTCCCCGATGACTGGGACGTCGACATCCGGCGGCCGGCGACGCCGGCGCCCATCTGCGAGGCCGAGATAGAGCGTGCCCTGCTCCAGCCGGTCGCTCAGAGACCGCTGAGCGAAGTTGCGGCCGGTTGCCGGCGTCCGGTCGTGATCCTTGACGATCTGACCCGTCCAACGCCGGCGGGGGTGGTGATCCCGTACCTCCTGTCGCAGCTGCGCGCCGCCGGCATACCGCCGGCTGCGGTGACCCTGCTGATGGGGGGTGGCACGCATCAGCCCGCCCCCGTCGACAGCGTTCGCCTGAAAGCCGGGCCTGAAGCCGGCGCTTGCCGGCTCGTCGTTCACGACCCCGGCCGCGGAGTGACGGTCGGCCGAACCTCATTTGGAACGCCGGTGATCGTCGATCCCGAAGTCGCTCGAGCCGACCTCGTCATCGGCGTCGGCGGCGTCTACCCCCAGCACTCGGTGGGATTCGGCGGTGGGAGCAAGCTCCTTCTGGGGGTCCTGCAGCGCAGGTCGATCGTCGGCCTTCACTACGGCCACTCCAGCGTCGGCGGACGCTACAGCCTGGATAACGACTTCCGGGGCGATCTGGACGAGATGGCGGTCATCGCCGGCATGCGCTGGACGGTGACCTTGCACGTGGACGCCGACCGCCGGGTCGTGCGGGCGGTTGCGGGCGATCCGCTCGCTTATCACGCCGAGGCGGCGGCATTTTCGCTCGCGGCATACGAGGCCACGCTGCCCGGCGACGCGGACGTGGTCATCGCGAACGCCTATCCGATGGACGTCTCGCTCACGTTCGCCCGCAGCAAGGGCCTCGCCCCGCTCCATCAGGAACGCTGCGGAGCATCGCGGATCCTGATCGCCGCCTGCCCGGAAGGTCTCGGCCGTCATGGCCTGTTTCCCTATCTCAACGGGCCGCGCTTTGAGCGGCAGCGACACCTTCTGCGGAGACTGTCGGTCGTCAAGACGCGCACGCTGCCCGCGAAGGCCCTCAGTCGACTGCGCCGGCGGCGGCCGGTTCGGCCGGCAGCATCAGTGGTGCCGGCCGCCGTCGTGCCTGCGTACGGCAATGTGCCGGCGCGGCAGCCGGTCCGGCTCTACCTGCCGGGAGGTGGCGGACGCGATCTCGATCCTCACCTCGAGCATCTGCACGGCTCCCGTGACTGGTCGGAGGTGGTCGCGGCCATAACAACCGAACAAGACCGGCGGGAGCGCCTGTCCGTCGCCGTTTACACGTGCTCGCCTCTGCAGTGCCTGGCTTTCACCGGCACCGAAGACACGGCCTTCCTGGCACAAGCGACAGCGTGAATTGCCGTTGGTGGGCGTTAGTCCCGGCGCCCGCGGACGCCGGAGTCGTCTTGCCGCGATTGCCCATTTACCGGTGGCACCGGCAACGGCACGGTAGCGTCGCCAGCCCATGACAAAACTACTGATCTCGGTCGTCATACCCACGCAGGGGGACGCTGCTGCGGTGCTCGCCGCGCTCGGATGCCTGGAATCGCAGGCGGGCATCGTCCCCTCGGAAGTCGAGGTGGTGATCGTCTTAGACGGCCGGAATCGACCGCTCCAACTGCAGCTCGAAGGCCACCACGGGCGCTATTCGCTGCGGGTCCTGGAGCGACCTCGCGGTGGAACCGCGGCCGCCTGGCAGGCCGGCTGGCTGGCGGCGCAGGCTCCGATTGTGCTTTTCCTCACCGACAGCCTCAGGCCATCCCCCGGTCTCCTGGCGGCCCACCTGCGGGCTCACCGCGGCGAGCACCAGCGCGTCGTCCTCGGCGCGTTGCGCCGTGATCGTGGGAACCCCTCGGCGATCGACGCGTACGAGGACCGCATGAGCCGCAAGAAGCAAAGCCGGCTCCGCGCTCACGAGCGCCCGGCCGGGATTCACGACGCCAGGAACGTGTCCGTGCCTGCAGCCGCGTTGAGCGCGGTCGGCGGGTTCGATGTCTGGCTGCCCGTGGACGCCGACGTGGACCTCGGCGAGCGGCTGCGGCTCGCGGGTCTCGAATTCGTCTACGAGCCGGCGGCGGAGGCGCAGGACACCGGCGTGACCACCTTCGGCGAGTGGCGGCTGCGGTACGTGGTTCAGGGCCGCCTCGCGGTGGATCTCTACGCCAGGCGCAGTTCCGGCTCGCTGGATGCGCTGGTCGCGTGCTTCCACGACCGCCATCCCGCCAACCGCCTCGCCGTGCGCTACGCGCTTGGCGGTCGGGAGCGCCAGGCACACATCGAGACACTGCTGGCCCGCGCCGGCGAGCTGGCCCATCAGGCGAGGTTGCGGCGCATGTCGCTGGCAGCTCTCAGCATGCTGGCGAACGTCGCGTACTGGTCCGGTGTCCGGGATGGACTGCGTGGGTCCGCGGAATTCTGGCGTCTGGTGCGCTCGACGCGGGGCTTCAGGGGCCGTCCGTATGAGCTGGTGGCCGGCGGGCGATGAGACGGTTCGGACCCCTCCTGGCCGCCGTGCTCGCCGCTACCCTGGCGGCGGCTTCGCTGGCCGTTTTCCTCCTCGTTCGCCATGCCGGCGACGAGCTCACCGGTCCGGCCGGCACGGGAATCTTGAGCGGGAGCGGGACCATCGCGGTCGTCGTCGACGCGAGGGCGGCGGGATCGCCGATCAGCCCCTTGATCTACGGGGTTGCCTTCGCGGAGCCCTCGACGCTGCGCGACCTGGGCGCCACAGTCGACCGCTGGGGCGGCAATGCCAGCACCCGCTTCAACTGGACCGCCGGCGCCGACAACGCCGCTCGCGATTGGGAGTTCCGCAACAAGCCGTCGGACGATCCGTACGCGTTCATCTCCGGCGCCCTGCAAGCGAAAGCCGCGCCGATCATGACCATCCCGACCATCGGGTGGGTCGCGAAAAACGCGGACAACGGAACGCGATCCACGGGCGTGCCGGCGGGCGGCGGCAGGGCCGTCGACGACAAGGGTGCCATCTCCGGTTACGACCCCAGCCGCAACCGGGCCGTCACCAGTGTGTCCTCGCGGCCACGCGATCCTGCCGGGGGGCTCGGGCCGAGCGACCACTCGGTTGTGTACCAGGACGACTTTGTCAAGCAGCTGAACCAGCGTTTCGGCGCCTCGGGGGTGCCCTACTTCGCCATGGACAACGAGCCCGATGCGTGGGCGCAGACACACACCGACGTGCATCCCGCAGAGATGAGCTATGCGGACATGCTGCGCAACTACCTCGACTACGCCGGCGCGGTCAAGGACGCGGCCCCGCGCGCGCAGGTGCTGGCTCCCGAGCTCTGCTGCTGGACCAGCCTCGGATACTCCGCGCTGGATCGCGGAACCGACAACTTTCGATCGCACGCCGACCGGTCGGCGCACCAGGATGTGCCCTTCCTCCTGTGGTGGCTGCGGCAGGTGGCCGCCGCCGACAAAGCCGCGGGGCGGCGAACCCTCGATCTGCTGAGCGTTCATTTCTATCCGCAGGCCGAGGGCGTGTACTCGGACGCATCAGATGCCCGGACGCAAGGCCTCCGAGTGCGGGCGACCCGCAGCCTGTGGGACAGCACCTACACGGACGAGTCCTGGATCGCGGACCAGATCCAGCTCATCCCTCGCCTCAAGCGCTGGATCGCCGACGCCTATCCCGGCACCGGCCTCGCGATCACGGAGTACAGCTTTGGCGGCGAGAAAGACGCGAGTGGCGCTGTCGCCCAGGCCGCGGCCCTCGGCATATTCGGCCGCGAGGGGGTGACGCTGGCAACGGCGTGGACGCATCCGGCCGTGCTGTCCGCTCAGGGTGCGGCTTTCCGCCTCTACCGCAACTACGACGGGGCCGGTTCGACCTTCGGCGACCGTTCGCTTCCCGCCCGCTCGAGCGGCTCGGTCGCGGCCTTCGCCGCGCGCCACTCGGATAGCGGGGAGGTCGATGTGGTGTTGGTCAACGAATCGCCCAATGCCTCCGCGACCGTTCAAGTCGGTGGCCCAGGTCTCACGGGCGCGCTCCAGGCTCGTTACCAGATCACGCCGGGCTCGACCGTGATCGACCGCCTGCCCCCGGCGCAGACCACTACGTTGCCACCCCTCGGGATGGCGCTCCTGAGGTTCGGGCGGTGAAGTTCCGGCTCGCCTTCCTCCTGGAGCAGACGCTCGGGCACGTGGCGCACACCAAGAACATCGAGCGGGCGCTCTCCTCACACCCCTGGGTCGAGCCGACTGTCATCAAGCTGCCCTTCGACGCCAGGCCGCGCCCGACCGCCTGGGTGCCCGGCGGCCGCAACTGGTCTGTGCGGGCCAGCCTGATGGCCCGCCGCGGCCTGGCCCAGAGGCTGCGCCAGGGCGCCCTCGACGCGGTTTTCGTGCACACGCAGGTGGCTGCTCTCTTGAGCACCGGCCTGTTCGCACGAGTCCCGACTGTGATCTCTCTGGACGCCACGCCGCGTGACTTCGACGAGGTTGGCTTCGCCTATGGCCACCGGCGACAGGCGCGGTGGCTGGAGGAGTTGAAGGCCGCCTTGAACCGCCGGGCGCTGGCTGGCGCGACCGCGTTGGTCACCTGGTCCCGGCAGGCGGCTCGATCACTCAGCGAGCACTACGGCGTGGACCCCGACCGGATCACCGTGATCCGCCCCGGAGTCGATCTGGGGCTGTTCCGCCCGTCACCGGCACCCCGGTCACCGGTGTACCGCCAGGCGTGACCGTCCGCGTCCATACAGGGCTGGGTCCGGGCGACCCCGGCCTGCTCGAGCTGTACCGCCGGGCGGACGTCTTTGCCCTGCCGACCCTGGGCGACTGCTTTCCCCAGGTCCTGGCCGAAGCGGCCGCCAGCGGGCTGCCCATCATCGCCACCAACTCGGGAGCGATCGGCGAGATCGTCCGGCCCGGCGCCAACGGCCTGCTGGTGCCCGCCGCCGACGCGGGCGAGTTGGCGGCTGCGCTCAGGTTGCTGATGGACAACGCCCGCGTCCGCCACAGCATGGGGCAGGAGAGCCTCCGCATCGCGCGCGAGGAGCACGACGCGTTCCGCAACAACACCCGCATCTTCGAACTGATGGCCGAATGCGCCCGCGCCCGGGGAAGCCGGCTGAGTGCGGTCAGCAGGGCGGCCGGCTGAGATGGCGCTCGCCCTCCGCCCGTTGGCCGCCGACTACCAGCAGGAACCGGCGGGTGAGCTCGCCACGCCCGATCTGCTGCTCGACTTCGGCGAGCTCTGCGCTGAGCTGGGCACCGCCCTGGACCGGGAGGACCTGGTCGACGGCTACCTGCTCGCGTCAGCCCTGAACCAGGTGCTCGAGGATCACCTGCACCGAGACGTCTTTGCCCTGCGAGACGTGGCTGCCAGGCTCAGCGACCTGGGGACTCCTGGACGAGCCGGCGCAGCCGCCGTCCGGGCCGCTCGCCGGACATGTTTGCGCTTGCGGCGCCTCCGGCCCGGCTGGCGTCGAATGGTGGCGGCGCAGTCGGTGCTGGCCGGCCTCCTGAACCGGCTCGCCGACGGCATGATGGGCGCGCATCCAGGCTGGCCGGAGTTGCGCGCCGGTTGGCTCGCCTGGACGCTGAGATCGACCGCGGATCGGGGCCTGCGGGAAGCCGTCATGCGGCTCCCCAGCTGCTTCCGAGACCTCGACCAGCGTCCGGTCGACCTGGACCGGCTGGCGGCCGAGGTCGCGGCCTGCACGCCGGCCGGCCGCGTGCTGGCGGTCGTCGGTTTGCGAACCTCCGGCAGCTACCTCGCCCCCCTGCTCGCCGCCGGCCTCCGCCGGCGCGGCCGCGCGGTGCTGGTGTGCACGGTTCGGCCGGGCGCCGACCTGCTCCCGGCCGAGGCGCGGTACCTGACAGCGGCCGCCTCGGAGGGCGCCGTTGCGGTCCTGGTCGATGATCCGCCGGACAGCGGACGGGCCCTGGCCAAGGGTGCGGCGCTCCTCGCGCGCCTGGGCTTCGACGGCGAGCACCGAGTCGTGGCGATCGCTCTTCTGGACCGGGAGATCGCGGTGCGCGGAACTCTCTTCCGTGTTGACGCCGTGAGAGAGGTCCGGCGATCCCCCGCATCTCCGGCGGTGCCGGCCGGACGCCGGCCCCGGCGTCATCACGAGGCGATCTTCGAGGTCAGCCTGGTCTCCGGCGCGCGAGTCGTGGAAGCCTGCGTCCACGCCCGCGGCTGCGGCCTCGGATTCCTCGGCCGCCACGCACTGGCCGTGGCCGAGCGACTGGCGGATTGGGTACCCCCGCACTACGGGATCGACGACGGAATCCTGTACCGGGAATGGGCCGAGGGGGGACCGGGAATCCTGCCGCTCGACCAGCGCTCGGGTCGTGTACTAGGGGAGGCGATCACCGCGTATGTCGGTGCGCGGTCGCTCTCACTTGCGGTGCCTGCCGACAAGAGCCTGCGGCTGTCCGGGCGAAATCCAGTCTGGCAGCGTGCAGCCGACGTCATGAGCGGCCGCTACCACCGCCTGCGGCCGCTGGTGCGAACGCCCATGCACACGCTCGCCCGGCGAATCCTGGATGTGCCGCGCCCGTCCATCACGGACGGCGACATGGTGGCTGGCAACTGGCGGTGGGCTGTCCGTGAGGGCGCGCCTGACCGGCTGGTGAAAGTCCGCGCCGACGAGGTCGCGTTCAGCAACGAGGACCTCGCCTGCTACGACGCCGATTTCGACCTGGCCGCGGCGGCAGTCTCGATCGAGCTCGAGAGTCCGGGCGCCGGCCGGCTCGTCGGAAGTCAGCTGAGCAACAGCGCCGCTTCGGCGGCGCGCTGGACGCTCTACAAGCTGGAGCGGCTGCAGACTGAATGGCGCGACACCGTCATCGCCCGGGCGCAGCGGCCGGCATCCGATCACGAGCCGCTCGAAAGCCGCCTGCTGTGCATCGACGAGGCGCGCGAACGGACGGTGGGGGAGTTCATCGGCCGAGCGCTCGCGCTGCGGGCGGAGCCTCCGCAGGACCGGTTCTGCGCCATCGACGTCGATGGCGTGCTGGAGTCGGACGGCGGAGGGTACAGCTGCACCACGCCGGCGGGCGTCGAGGCCCTGCGCTCGCTCACGAGAGACGGCTTCACGCCCATCTTCGCCAGCGGCCGCAGCGTTGCCGACCTGGAGTGGCGCTGCGACGCCTTCGGGCTGGCCGGCGCCGTGGCAGAGTACGGCTGCCGGCTGTGGCTGGCTCGCGACGGGCGCGCGGTCGACCTGGTGGATCCTGCTCTGGGACCGGCCGTTACTGAGCTGAAGACGCGCCTCCGCGCGGCCGGCTTGAGGCTCGACCCTGCTTACCGGTGGGCGGTGCGAGCCTTCGCCTGGGGACCGGATGGGGTTCGCCGGGCGCCCGACGCCGAGCTGGTCAGGAATGCGCTGGCCGGCCTGGAGGACACCTTCCGGGTGGTCGCGGGCTGGTCGCAAATCGATCTCGTGCCCGGTGGAGCGGACAAGGACGCCGGCCTGCGCGCACTGATGTCGCTGCTGGCGCCCGCGGGATCGCAACCAAGGCTGGAGCTTGCGGTGGGAGACAGCCTCTCGGACCTGCCGATGCTCCGGCTGGCGGCAAAGGCCGCGGTTCCCGCCGGCGCGCGCGCCGAGCTGCGCGGCGCGCCCGGCGTCCGGCTGATGCGTCACGCTGGCCAGCGGGGCCTGGCGGAGGCGGCCGCGCTGGTGACCGGTCACCGGCCAAGGGGCTGCGAGCTCTGCTCGGCCAGGCCACCGGACCGCGACAACCGCTTGCTCCTAGAGGTTCTGGGTGCGCGGGAGGTGGCGCCGGGCTTGCGCCTGATGCGCGCCTGGTCCCTGATGTGGGAGGCGCTCCGGTGAGGCGGCAGAGGGTGCTGGTCGTGCTCGACGACTGCGGTCCGGGCGACCTGCTGGCCGTGAACTTTTGCCTGACCGCGCTCCGCCGGTCGATGCCGGACGCGCGGCTCGATTGCCTGGTGTCCGCGCGCGCAGCTTCGGTTGCCGAGCTGACCGAGCTCTTCGACCGCGTCATGGTGAGCCGGATCTACCAGCGGCCGTCCGCATCCCGCGCGCTCCTCCTCACCCGCAAGCTGGTGGCGGCTGCCCGGGTCGCCGCGGCGGTGGGCGGCCGCTACGATCGCGCGCTCACGCTCTACTGGGGCTCCACGCTGCTCAATCTGATCGCCTGGTGCGCGGCGCCGTTCCGGAGCGTCGGCTACTCCAATCTGTGGCCCCGGTTGGTGCGTGGAGGGCTGGGACCGTACGACCCGGCCGGAGATCCGCACGAGCAGGCGGTCGCGCTGATGGCGGCTTTCGGGGTGCACGCGGTGCCGGCCACGGCCACTGTGCCGGCGATGGACCGCGCAGTCAGACGGCCGCTCAGCCGCCTGCCAGAGCTGGACCGGCCTTATGCGGTACTCCACACGGGCTCGGACTGGGCCTGCCAGATGTGGCTTCCGGAACGCTGGGCCCGGGTGGCTGATGCGCTGTCCCTGGACCGAGGCCTGCTCCCGGTCTTCACGGGCAGTGCCCCCGACGAGCAGCCCGGGGTGGACCGGATCCGCTCCCTGATGCGCGAGGAATCCGACTCCGTGGTTGGTCAGACCAGTGTCGCCGACCTGGCCCGGCTGATGGAAGGCGCAGAGCTGTGCGTCTGCGTCGACACGCTTCCCTTCGAGGTCGCGATCTCAGTTGGCGTGCCGACGGTGGTCATGGCCGGCCAATCGCGCGCCGCGCTGGCGGCACGGGGAGCCGGTCCTGCAGTAGTTGTCAACCGCACCGGACCCGAAGAGCGGCGCGCCATCCTCGACTGCAAGCTGACGGTCATCAAGGCTGCATACGGCGCCTGCCACGATTGGGAATGCCCGATGGCGGGCTTGCGTGGGATTCAGGTCGAGGACGTTCTGGGCGCGGTTGACGAGCTGCTGCGTGCGCCCGGGCCGCCCGTGGTGGTGGGCGTCAGCCCGTGAGCCAGGATCCGCCGGCCATCACCGTCGTCATCCCCACCCGCAACCGCGGCGCGCTCATAGCAGAAACCATCCAATCCCTGAGGCGGGTCGAATACCCCGCCTTCGCGGTGCTGGTCGTCGATCAAAGCACGGACGCGCGCACGCGCGAGGCGGTGCAAGCCGCGGCCGCGGGCGACCAGCGTTTTCGAGTGGAGTCCACCAGCACGGTGGGCTCGTCGGCCGCGCGCAACCTGGGAGCGCACCTGGCCACGACCCCGATCGTCGCCTTCACCGACGATGACTGCATCGTCGCACCCGCTTGGCTGGCGGCCCTCGCCGAGGAATTCGAGACCTGCGAGACCGCCGCCGTCTACGGCCGCCTGGTGCCTTACGAGACCGAGGTTCGCACCGGAACCGAAGTCGGTTTCAAGGCGGCCGCGGACCGGGCCGAATACGAGCACCGAACACCGCCCTGGCACATCGGTCACGGCGGCAACATGTCCTTTCGGCGGGACGAGCTCCTGGCGGTAGGGGGATTCGACCCGCTGCTGGGCGCCGGTGGCCGCTTCGGCGCCTGCGAGGACCCCGACATCGCGTACCGGTTGCTGGCGGCGGGCCGCCGCGTCGTCTACAGCAGCGCGGCCGTCGTACGCCACAAGCACTGGAAGGATTGGCGAGCGCAAAAGCGCATGGAACGCGCATACGGAATCGGCGCCGGCGCCCAATTCGCGAAGTACCTGCGGGCCGGAGACCGGTACGGCCTGCGGCTGTTCGCAACCTGGTTCTGGCAGCTGGGAGTCCGGCGTGTGGGAGCCGGCCTGCTCAAGTGGCGCAGCACACGACCGATGTACCTCGGGTACTGCCAGCTGGTCTACCCATGGATCGGCGTGCTGAGATCCCTGACCGCGCGAGTCGACGCCGAGCGGATGGTCTATGTCGAGAGCTGACTGGGCTCCCGTGCTCATGTACCACCGGGTCGCGGCCGAGGTGCCGGCCCATGATCCCTACCGCAACTTCGTGAAGGCGGAGGTCTTCGACGCGCAGCTGGGATGGCTGCGCCGGCGCGGCTTCCACGGCGTGACCGTGAGTGCCCTTGCCGATGCGCTGATTCGCGGTGAATCCCTGCCAGACCGTTGCGTCGCGATCACCTTCGATGACGGCTACCGGGACAACCTCGAGGTTGCGTGGCCGCTCTTGCGCCGTCATGGGTTCACTGCGACCGTCTTCGTGGTCAGCGGCAGCGTGGGTGGGTCCAGCGAGTTTGACCGGCCTCACGGCTATCCGCCGGCCGCCATGCTGTCGTCCGCCGAGCTGCGTGAGCTGCATGGGGCCGGCGTCGAAATCGGTTCACACACGGTCACGCATCCCGAGAGCCTCTGCGCGCTGCGCAGCGGCAGCCTTCAGGCCGAGCTTGCCGACTCCCGTGCGGCGCTGGAAGACATCGTGGGCGCCCCGGTCACGGCCTTTGCATATCCCCACAGCCAGGTCGATGCGCGCGTGGAGGCTGCGGTGGCGGCGGCCGGCTACCGCGCTGCGTGCGCCGGCCGCGGCGCCGCCTTCAGGCCGCTCCGGCTCTCCCGCCTGGAAACCGGAGTCCGGCGGGGCCTGGGCATCGAGACCCAGGTCAGATGGAGGCGGCTGAGATGGCGTCTGGGCCGGACCGCGGCATGACCGGCTGCTCCGTGGTGATCCCCACGCACAACCGCCGCCAATCGCTCCTGCGCACGCTGGCGGCCCTGGCGCGCCAGTCAGGCATGCCCAGCTTCGAGGTGGTCGTAATTTGCGATGGTTGCAACGACGGGTCGGCGGCAGCTGTGCGGCGGCTCTTCGTTCCCTATCGCCTGCGCGTCATCGAACAGCGGCAATCGGGTCCGGCCGCCGCGCGCAACGCCGGCGTGACAGCTGCTACCGAGGACGTGGTCGTCTTCATCGACGACGACGTGGTGCCCGGCCCGCGCTTTCTCGCCGAGCATCTGGGACAGCACGTCGACCAGCCGGACCTGGTCGTCATCGGTCCGCTCCTGCCGCCGGCAGGATGGGGATCACCCTGGGTCAGGTGGGAGATGCGGACGCTGGTCAAGCAGTACGCGCTCATGCAGGAGGGGGACTTCCGTCCCGGACCGCGGCAGTTCTGGCTGCTCCGTGGTGATCCCCACGCACAACCGCCGCCAATCGCTCCTGCGCACGCTGGCGGCCCTGGCGCGCCAGTCAGGCATGCCCAGCTTCGAGGTGGTCGTAATTTGCGATGGTTGCAACGACGGGTCGGCGGCAGCTGTGCGGCGGCTCTTCGTTCCCTATCGCCTGCGCGTCATCGAACAGCGGCAATCGGGTCCGGCCGCCGCGCGCAACGCCGGCGTGACAGCTGCCACCGAGGACGTGGTCGTCTTCATCGACGACGACGTGGTGCCCGGCCCGCGCTTTCTCGCCGAGCATCTGGGACAGCACGTCGACCAGCCGGACCTGGTCGTCATCGGTCCGCTCCTGCCGCCGGCAGGATGGGGATCACCCTGGGTCAGGTGGGAGATGCGGACGCTGGTCAAGCAGTACGCGCTCATGCAGGAGGGGGACTTCCGTCCCGGACCGCGGCAGTTCTACACCGGCAACGCTTCCGTGCGCCGGCGGCATCTGCTGCGCGCGGGGGGATTCGATCGCCGCTTCGTGCGCGCCGAGGACGTGGAGCTCGCGTTCCGGCTCCGCGGCCTGGGACTGAGCTTTGCCTTCGTGCCCGGAGCGGCCGCCCAGCATCTGGCGGATCGCAGCTTTGACTCCTGGCTGCTGGCGGCACGGCAGTATGGCCGAAACGATGTTGTCCTGGGTCGCGATCAGGGACGCGACGATCTGCTGCGCGCCATCGGCCGTGAATACCACGAGCGTCACCCGCTGACGCGGATGAGCGCGCGCCTGGCGATCAGCGCACGGCTGCCTCTGCGGCGGGTGCGGCCGCTGGTCCGACTGACCGCAACCGCCGCCCAGCGAGCCGGTGCGGGCAGGCTCGCGCACGCGCTGTGCAGCCTGGCCTTCAGCTATCAGTACTGGCGCGGGGTGGCCGACGAGCTCGGCGGCGGCGAGGCAGCGCTGGCCCTGGTCTCAAAGCCGGCCTGAGGGTTTCAGGTACCCAGCATTTCGAAGGCTGCCAGGGTGGCGGGGACCAACGCGTAGGCCAAGCGCCCCGCCCGCCGCCGGTCCTGGAGCGCGAGTACCTCCAGGAGCGCCGAATCAGCATGCGTGAGTGCAGGCGACCCGCACACCCGGCAGCGGCGTGGATGCCGCAGCTGAGACTTCACGATCCGGAGGACGCCGGCGCCGCGCTCCGCCGTGACCATCTTGATGCGCAGCTCCTGGCTGCGGTCGCGCACCGCCGCCGTCGCGTTCGCCGGCGCGTGAGCGTGGTCGGCGGCGGCCATCAACCCGAAATCGGTGTATTCGTCACCGACCGCATGCAGGCGTCGGTCCCGCCGATCTATGCCCAGTGACTGCAGCAAAGCCGGCAGTGCGGCGGCCTTTTCGGTTCCGCGCACCCACACCACGGTCTTGCGGAATCCCTCGATCACCTCCAGGCCGGTGATGCCGCGGCGCTCGATGACGGCTTCGATCTCGGCTGCCGGCATCCCGCGCCGGCCGTCGGGTGTGTGCCTGAAGAGCCGGAGCGTGTGCTCGTACCGGGGATCCACCAGGATGTCGGTCTCGCACAGGATCGACTCACGCAGTCGCTGCAGTTCGGCCTGAGCGTGCGGTTCCAAAAGCGAGATCTCACGCGATTGCTCACTGTCCCAGGCGACTGCGCCGTATTCGGCGATACCGCCCGGCAGCCCGTAGAGCGCGCAGCGCTCGCGGACCTCGGGCAGGCTCCGGCCGCTGGTCAGGAGGACGACAGCGTCGTGTGCGAGGAGCGCCCGCACGGCTCGGGCGCCCGCCGCGCTCATGGTGGGCGCACCCATGCGGTCGCCCTCCAACGTGTCGTCGAGGTCGAGCGCCCAGACATCGCCGGTCTTCCGCGACCTCACGTCCTGAAGGAAGACGGCCGCCAGGAACTCGTTAACCGCCCGCGCCAGCAGCTCCTCGGCGGCGACCAGGTCGATGGCGTACTGCTCGCGCTGGTGCCGCCAGCGTGGCGAGAAGGTGTGCTCCGACACCGAGCTCAGGGCGGCGCCGGCGCACTGCAGCTGTTGGACCGCGAGGCGGGCTCGCATCTCGGTAAGGGACTCGCCGCTGGCCCGCGCATAGGCCTCCACCAGTTGCTTGGCTGAGGCCGGTGAAAGCCGGAAACCGACTGTGGCCGCAGCCAGGTCGTACACCGGGTCCCAGACGCAGAGATCGGTGATGTCGGTTCCGTGCTCGTCCGAATCCAGCTTGACGAGCCGGCCGGATCCGGATCTCAACCACTCGGCCGGACCCATGCGCGCATCCACGAGCACGCGCCGCCGGCCGGCGGTCGCGGCCGAGAGCCGGTTGGCTGCACGGAACTGCGCCAGGCCCCCGGCCCGACCCATGGTCCGGCTCAAGAGCCGTGCCACCTGCCGCGAGCCCGTAAGCACTAGCCTCGACTCGGACACCCGAGCCGATGGCGCCAACTCGAGCGACATTGCTCGGTCGGCCACGTAGCTTGCCACCTCCTCGAGGTCTTGCCCGTCGAGCGAGGCGACCGGCTCACCGGCATGCCAGCGCTGGAACACGAATCCGGAGTCGATGCCGAGCACGGTTGGGACCCAGCCAGCGACGGCCTGGGCCGCCAGGTATGAGTGGTACCCGAAGAACCCGAGTCCGGCTCCGCGGGCTGCGATCAGCTCGCGGCGCGGGCCCGACCGGGTCTGCAGCTGTACCTCGAATACCTGGCGGATGTGAAACCTCCGCTGGCGCGGGGACCGGCTTCGTGCGTGGTTTGGGATCAATTCGGAGGGCGGATCGCCGACGTCGGAGAAGGGAAGGACCCGTACCACCTCGGCCGAGAGCGCGCCCAACCGGTCGAGCACCGGAGCCCGGTTCAGGAACCTCTTCACCGCCGGTGCAGCGAGGAACCGGTAAGCCGCCCACTCGTGGGTCGCGAGGACCGCCTTGGTGGCGGCGGGAAAGCCCTGCCAGACCGCTCCGGCGGCGGCCGGTGAGAAGGTTGGATCGCGCCGCTGCAACCGAAACACGGGCTGGTTGGCGATCTCACACGCCGCCAGCACGATTCGATCCTGAGCAAACCCGAGCGCGGCCAGCGCCGCTGACGCTTTCGCGAAGGCGGAGCCCCGCCAGGTCGGGTCATCGACGACGAACACCCAGCCGCCCGCGCGGGCGATGGCCTGCAATCTCCGGCGCTCGGCGGAGAGCAGGGCGCCGCCAGGGCGGATCGACATCAACGACACCGCCGCCCGGCCCTCCAGCTGCATGGCCGCGGCCGCCAGCGGTGCCATGTAGAGACCCGATGTTCGCAGCCCGACCACCGCCACCGGCTCGGCACCGACGATGGCATGGGCGCGCCTGCCGAGCAGCGCGCAGTCCTCGGGATAGAGCTCGACTCCCCGAAAGCTCTGGGGCAGCTTGAGGCGCGCCCGCAGAAGGCCCGCTGGAAAGCGGCGGTTTGCGAGAAGAGAGCGCAGCATGGTTCGAACCTGGAGCTGTCGCGCGGTGTTCTGAGCCCTGGAGGCAATGCTCAGCGGCCGGCGCGCCCGACCTCCGAGGCCCACGCGCGTGAAGTCGAAGAAGCCGCCATGCAGGTAGTCGCACAGGATCTGATCCAGCGCGCAGACCACCAGGTACAGGTTGAGCAGCGGCGTCCCCGTCTCAGCATCCGTTCCCGCACTCGGCAGACGCGTCAGACCGGCCGCGATGTCGAGCAGAGCTCGAAAGCTCTGCAGCAGGTCCGTCGCCCAGGCGTAGAACGGCGCACCGGCCGCCTCGCGCGCTGCCGGCTCGGCCTGCGGCGGCGGGGACTGTGCGAGTGCGCTCAAAGAACCCTACCGGGGAGCGTAGAGCCGGAGCCGTCGGTCCACGCTGAATTTGAACGAGCTCCGGATGCCGATGCCTACATTGCCGAGGAAAGTCGTGTAGAGCGCCGTGGGCTGGCGAAACAGAATCCGCTTGGCGAGACGTGCGCACCCGCTCAGCAGCTCGCGCGCAAGCAAGCGGGCAGCGTAGAAATCGCCTGCGCGTACGTGCTTGATGTAGAAGCCGCCGACCCCGATTCCGTAGCTGCGGATGGTTGCCGGCCACTCCTCGCTTGTTCGGGCTCCGTAATGGCGGACAACCACGTCCGGCTCCAGCAGGATCGTGCCCCCGGCCCGGCAGAGGCGGTATGCGAAATCGAAGTCCTGCGCGGACTGGAGCGGGCCACCGCCGCCGAGAATCTCATCAAAACCGCCCAGAGTCAGAAGCGCTCGGCGCCGTGCTGCAAAGTTGGCGCCCATCCCGAAGACACGAAAGCCGTGACGCATGCTGATCCGCCGCGATGTTGCGATGGGCAGTGTGGGGATCACAGTGCCGGCGGCGCCTTGGTTGGGAATGACCGGTTCTAGAACCTGGCCGTAGATGAGGTCGACGTCCGGATTGGCCTCAAAGGCGGCGTGGATCTTGCGCAGCCAATCGGGCGGCGCCACACAGTCGTCGTCGGTGAAGGCGATCAGATGGTTGCGCGCCTCACGGACGCCGCGGTTGTAGGCGCGGGATAGACCTCGTTCTGGCAGATGCAGGTAGCGCAGGCGGTCGTCGCCGCCGGCCGCGGCCAGGACCGCCAGCCGCGTGCTCTCGTCGGCGCTCTGGTCGACGACGATCAGCTCGAGGTCGGGATGATCTTGCTGAAGCACACTGCTCACCGCCGCGCCGATCATGTCCGCGCGACCGCAGGTGCAGATGACCACCGAAATCGTTTCCATCAGGTGGCTGCGCATCCCGCTGCGAATCTAATAACCGCAACTACACGCGGCAATGGGAAGGGACGAGGGGTGCAGGACATCCGCCCAGCGATCTTCTAGCGCGACCAGAAGCTCGTGCCGACAGCATCGTTCACCAGGCTCAGCCGCAAGGCGCGCCTTCGAAAACCGGCGCCCTCCAGCAAGTCACTGCAGGCCGAGAGCAACTCTTCGCTGTGGTGTTCCAAAACCACCCGCTCGGTGCGCTGCAGCACAGCGACGGCGCCGCTCAGACAGTCGGCTTCCGAACCCTCGACGTCGATCTTGAGCAGGTTCACGCTCGACCCGTCCAGCTCTGAAAACCCGAGGATGCCGTCCAGCGTGTCGGCCGGCAGCGCTTGGTGGCGAAGTCCTGTCACGTCGCCCAAAGTGCCCAGGTGAGACGCCGCGCGGGCGAAGTTCGAGTAATCATCCGGCACGACGAACTCGACCGCGCCGCGTCGATCAGCGACGGCGAAGTTGAACGTGGCGGCGCGTACGCCGGCCGGCCGGCACGCCATCAAGTTCGCCCGCATGAGCTTGTAGGTGTCGGGCACGGCCTCGATGGCCACCACGTCACCCGAGCGCATGAATGACATCGCCCAAGCGGAGTAGAAGCCGAGGTTGGCGCCCACATCCACCACTCTCCAGCCGGTGCGCGGCACGAAGCCGGGCGCCGCGTAGGCACCCGCGACGACGATCTCTCGCAGCTGGGCGACGGCGTGCGGCCGGTCCAGCTGGAGCCTGCCCATCCGGCACCTCACGTCCAGGGCGCCCCCGACCTTCGCCATGGCCCGCTGATCACTGAGGATGCCGGGCAGGCGATGCGGATACAACCGCAGGATGGTCGTCAGCTTGGCCAGCCGCTGCCGTCGGAGGCGGGCTTTGAATCCGGGAACTGCGGCGGCCTTGATCCAGCCCTCATTTGGATCAAAACCTCCCACATGCGAAAGCTAGGCAATCGCCGGAGCGACCAGCAATGGGTCGGGCCGGGCGTGATGGGACATCCGCCACCAGAACGCAATGCGACGTTTTACCTATCGGAGGGGCGCAAAAGAGCTCTATCCGACCCGGGATGCCCATTGTGCCTGCGCCCTTCCGGCCCTACGTTCCAAGCCTGTGACGATCCGCCGACGGAGGGCCACTAGGTTCAGCACGACCCTGGCCTTGACCGCGATCGCGCTCGTCGTCGTGGGCCTGGCTGCGGTCAGCCGGACTCTGCTGGCCCGGGCCGCGCCGGCGCCCGCCATGACCGTCACGACGCTGCCGGACGGTTCGCTGCAAGTCTCGGATGGCGCCGGCTTCAGCGCGGTGTTCGACCGCGCCCAGGAGGGTGGTCTGGCGCGGCTCTACGACCTGCAGACGGACCCCGGGCAGAGCGTCAACGTGGGGCCCGCGGCGGGCTATACGGTCTTCGAGACCTACGTCAACGACGGCACCGGCTGGGCCAACATCGGACGCGGCAACGCCGACCTCCTGGAGGTCGTGCGCAGCGGCTCCGGCTCGGTCGAGGTCCACGCGGTGGGCAGCTTCATGCACGAGAACGGCAGCGGACCCGTGGCCGGACTCAAGCACGAAACCTGGACCACCCTCTACGCCGGTGGCCGGGTCTCCATTCAGCGCCAGCTGAAGACCGGTGCCAGCACGGTCAACCTGGCCAACTTCGGGGGCAAATCCATCGACGTCTCCACCGCCGCCGGCTGGTACGGGATCTACAGCGGCGGTCCTGGCGACACCAGCTTGGGGAGCGGCACCAACACCTGGACCGGCAACGGCTCCGAGCCCTGGGTGGGCTTCCGTCAGGCCGGCAGCGGACCCGGCCAGAGCCTGGGCGTGGGGCTCAGCTCCTGGCAGGGTCCGGACTTCGGCATCGCCGACAGCGA
>VBEO01000077.1 GCA_005881825.1 Chloroflexota bacterium
GGCCTCCACATAGGAGCCGCTCACCTCAAATGATCCCGCGCGGTCGAGGGCCGCCGCGGCACCGTCTTCCAGCGCCCGAGTCGGCACCAGCCCGAGACCGAAAGGCAGGTCGCAGGCGGTGCAGCTCACGAGCACCACCAGGGCACCAAAGCAGGCCCACCGCGAAGCCTCCACCAAGCCATGTAACGAGTTCCGTGGCATGCTCGTTACCCGGCCATGGGGGGCGGCAGGACGATTCGATTGGCGGGCCGCACGTACCGCGTGCTCCTGCCCAGCATCCGGGACGCGCGACTGCATGTCGCCGCGGTGCTGCTGACGCTCCAGGTCCTCGGGCAGACCGTGCTCGACTTCCGGCTCTCCGTCGCGCAAATCCTGGCCTGTCTGGCCGCGGGAGCGCTCATCGAGTTCACGGTCGCGTTCTTCAAAGACAAGGCGATCATGTGGCCCGCCAGCGGCTTGCTGACGGGCAACAGCGTGGCCTTCATCCTGCGCGTGCCGGGCACCCTGCACGGGCAGTGGTGGAGCCTGCGCGGGATCTGGATCTTTCTGGGCGTGGTCGCGATCTCCATGCTCTCCAAGTACCTGATCCGCTGGCGCGGCCGGCACATCTTCAACCCTTCCAACCTGGGGCTGGTGCTGGCCTTCGTGGCGCTCGGACCGCAGTACACCGAGCCCCAAGACCTGTGGTGGATCCAGCCCACGAGTCCCTGGATGCTCGTCACCTACGCCATCCTCATCGGCGGCGGGCTGCTGATCGCCCGCGAGCTGGGCCTCCTGGGACTGGAGATCGGCTTCATGGTCGGGTTCGCCGCCTTCGCAGGCCTGGCGCTGTGGCTGGTCCCCGACCACTGCATGGTGGCCAGCTGGCACGTGACGCCGATCTGCGGCACCGACCTCTGGCAGATCCTGGCCATCTCGCCGGAAGTGATGATCTTCGGCTTCTTCATGGTCCCGGACCCCCGCACCGTGCCCGAAGGCCGTGCGGCGCGAGCCATCTTCGGCATCTTCGTAGCCCTGCTCTCGGCCCTGCTGCTGGGGCCGACCGGCCTCGAGTTTTGGACCAAGACCGCAATCCTTGGCAGCCTGGTCATCGCCTGCGCGCTGCGCTTCGCGCTGGCCCGGCTGCTGGTTCCGCTCGACGAAGGCGAAGGCTTGGCGGGCATGGCCCGCCGGCTGCCGGCGACGGCGCCGATCGTCCTGCTGCTGATCTGGGCGCTGCCGGTGGCCGCCGACCTGTCGACGCATGGGCCGCTGCCTGCCGCCGGCGGGCCGGACAGGACGGCGGCCGTGGTTCCGCTCCAGGTCGGGTCGGGTCCAGGCCTGGCCGCCTGGGCGCCGGCGGCGGCCGCCGCCGCACTGCCCCCGGCCAATGGCACCGGGCCCGCCGCGGCCTCGGCGACCGTCTACATCCTGCCCCCGATCCCGACCCCGACCGTCCCCTCCGACGTGCAAGCCTTCGATCCCACGATCACGTCACAGAGCGCGGCGACCATGGCGCACGACCTGGTGCTCGACCTGATGATCGAGTCGGAAGCCCGGCGCACTCACGACCTCCAACTCGCGCATCAAGGCGCCAGCGGCGACGGCCTGCAGGAGTTCACCGACGTGATCAAGCAGGACACCGCGGCCGGCCAGACCGTCCAGAAGACGTACAGCCTGGACCAGTGCGGACTGGCGCTGTACCTGCCCAAGCTGAGCACGCAGGCTTCACGCCTGGTCGGCGTCACTCTGCACGGCACCACCACTTTCACCACGTGGGATGCACAGGGCCATCAGCTCTCACAGACCACGCAGTCCTACAGCAAGAGCTGGGGTGTGGCCGTCCCCTCAGGCGGTGGCCACGCGCTGATCATCAACGACTACAGCGACCTGAAGCCCGCTTAGTTCCGAATTGGCGGGTGCATACTCGCGAGATGGCGAAGCAGCTCACGCGCCAGGCCGGCGCGAACGGGGGCAGGCCTGAGGCCGACCACGCACCCGCGGCCGCGCCGGCGCAAGCCTCGCCGACCTCCAGCCCCTTTCCGCCGATCGCGGATTACGCGTTCCTCTCCGACTGCGAAGCCAACTGCCTGATCGCGCCCAGCGGGCGGGTCGAGTGGATGTGCCTGCCCCGCGCCGACAGCAGCAGCGTCTTCGCCGCGATGCTGGACCGCGCCGCCGGCAGCTTCCGCTTCGGCCCCACGGGCATCACGGTTCCCGCCGGCCGGCGGTACCTGCCCGGGACGCTGGTCCTGGAGACCACCTGGCGCACGCGCACCGGCTGGCTCTTGGTGCGTGACGCTCTCTGCATCGGCCCCTGGTACCACGGCCAGCGCCGCTCGGGTACGCACCGGCGGCCGCCAACCGACTACGAGGCAGAGCACATCCTGCTTCGCACAGCGCGCTGCATCGTCGGCAGCGTCGAGCTCAGCCTCGACTGCGAGCCGGTCTTCGACTACGGCCTTCGGGGAGCGCGCTGGCAGTACTCGGGCGCCGATTACGGCGAGGCGGTGGCGGCCGGCGGCGATCAGGACGTGCCGCTGCGGCTCAACACAGATCTGCGGGTCGGATTCGAAGGGCCCGGCGCGCATGCGACCAAGACGCTGCGGCAAGGCGAGCAGGCCTTCGCCGCTCTGTCCTGGCCGCGCTCGCGCTTTTCCGCGTCGGAGGAATTCTGGGCCGAGCACCCGCCGCCCAAGGACGTGGCCGAGGCCTTCAAGCGCGTCGAGCGCACGGCGGACTTCTGGCGGGAATGGATCAACCGCGGCGAGTTTCCGGAACACCCCTGGCAGAGCTACCTGCAGCGCAGCGCGCTCACGCTCAAAGGGCTTACCTACGCGCCCACCGGCGCGCTGCTGGCGGCGGCCACCACCTCGCTCCCGGAAACCCCCGGCGGCGAGCGCAACTGGGACTACCGCTACACGTGGATGCGGGATGCGACCTTCATGCTGTGGGGCCTCTACACGCTGGGCTTCGCGCGCGAGGCCAACGACTTCTTCTACTTCATCGCAGACGTCAGCCAGGACGACCGCGACCTGCAGATCATGTACGGCATCGGCGGCGAGCGCGAGCTCGAAGAGAAGACGCTCGACCACCTCAACGGCTATGAGGGCGCCAGTCCGGTACGCATCGGCAACGCCGCCTACAAGCAGGTTCAGAACGACGTATGGGGCGCGGTGCTCGACTCCGTGTACCTGCACACGCGCTCGCGGGACTACTTGCCCGAGGTGGTGTGGCCGACGCTGAAGCGGGCGGTGGAGTGCGCGCTATCCAACTGGCGCAAGCCGGACCGGGGCATCTGGGAGGTGCGCGGCGAGCCGAGGCATTTCACGTCGTCGAAGCTGATGTGCTGGGTCGCCGCGGACCGCGGCCACCGGCTGGCCACGCTGCACGGCGACCACGAGCTCGCCGAGCGGTGGCAAGCCGCGGCCGACGAGATGAAGGCCGAGATCCTCGCCAAAGGCGTCGACGAGCGCGGCGTGTTCGTCCAGCACTACGGCGCCCAGGCGCTCGACGCCTCACTCCTGCTGGTTCCGCTGGTGCGCTTCCTGCCCGCCGACGATCCCCGCGTGCGCGCCACCGTGCTCGCCATCGCGGAGGAGCTGACGGTGGACGGCATGGTGCAGCGCTACAAGGTCGAGGAGACCGACGACGGGCTGCACGGGGAGGAGGGGACGTTCACGATCTGCTCCTTCTGGATGGTCTCGGCGCTGGTCGAGATCGGGGAGGTGGCGCGGGCGCGCGAACTGTGCGAGAAGCTGCTCTCCTACGCCAGCCCGTTGCAGCTCTACGCGGAGGAGATCGACCATCGCAGCGGGCGGCACCTGGGCAACTTCCCGCAGGCCTTCTCGCACCTGGCGCTGATCAATGCCGTGATGCACGTTATCCGCGCCGAGAGCGGGGAGGAGGTCTCCTACTTCGCGCCGAGCCACGTGACGTGATCACGGGACTGCACGCCATCGTGTACGCGAGCGAGGCGGATGCCGTGCGCGCGTTCTTCCGCGACGTGCTGGGCTGGCCGCACGTCGACAGCGGCGGCGGCTGGCTGATCTTCAAGTCCCCGCCGGCGGAAGTGGCCGCCCATCCGGCGCCGCCCGGCCAGCACCACGAGCTCTTCCTGATGTGCGACGACCTCGAGGCGACGATGGCTGAGCTGGAGCGCAAGGGCGTGCGCTTCACCACCCCGGCGACGGATGAGGGATGGGGCCTGCTCGTGTATCTCGAGCTGCCCGGCGCCGGCTCGCTCGGTCTGTACCAGCCCAAGCATCCAACCGCGACGGATTTGGCGCCCGGCTCCTAAAAACCGTACAAATAGGTCACGAATCGTGACAGCCGGAGTGTCCGGCAATTCTTACGCGTTGCCCTGCTCGCATACCGGGGCAACCCCCACTCCGGCGGTCAAGGTGTCTATGTCAGGCACCTGAGCCGCGCCCTGGCGCGCCTCGGGCACCAGGTGGCAGTGTTGTCCGGCCAGCCATACCCGGAGCTGGACGCCGAGGTGGGCCTGACGCGCCTGGAAAGCCTCGACCTCTACCGGCGGGAGGATCCCTTCACCCGCGCCCGGGAGCTCCGCGATGCCATCGACGTCCTGGAGTTCGGAACCATGTGCCTGGGCGGCTTCCCGGAACCGCTGACGTTCAGCCTGAGAGCGTGGCGCCACCTGGGCGCGCGCGGCCAGGACTTCGACGTCGTGCACGACAACCAGTCGCTTGGCTACGGCTTGCTCGGCATCGCGCGGCTGGGCCTGCCGGTCGTCGCCACCGTCCACCATCCGATCGCCGTCGACCGACGGCTGGAGCTGGCGGCGGCGCCGGGCTGGCAGCGGCGGATGGCCATCCGGCGCTGGTACGCCTTCGTGCGCATGCAGCGACGGGTGGCCCGCCGCCTGCCCCGGCTGGTCACGGTCTCCGACGCCGCCCGCGCTGACCTGCAGCGCGAGATGAGAGTGCGGGCGGAGCGCATCGCGGTGATCCCCAACGGCGTCGATGCCGCCACCTTCCGGCCCCAGCCGGAGCGCCCCAAGGTCGTGGGCCAGATGGTGGCCACGGCCAGCGCCGACGTGCCCCTGAAGGGGCTGGTCCCGCTGCTCGAGGCCGTCGCCCGAGTGCGCGCGCGGCGGCGGGTGGAGCTGGTGGTCGTGGGCAAGGCGCGCCCCAACGGCGCCGTGGCCGCCGCCATCGACCGCCTGGGCCTGCTGCAGTCGGTGCGCTTCGTGAACGGCATCGGCGAGGCGGAGCTGGTCGACCTCTACGCGCAGTCCGAGCTGGCGGTGGTGCCCAGCCTGTACGAAGGCTTCTCGCTGCCGGCCGTGGAGGCGATGGCCTGTGCCGTGCCGGTGGTGGCGACCACGGCCGGGGCCTTGCCGGAGGTGGTCGGCCGGGACGGGGATGCGGGCCTGCTGGTGCCGCCCGGCGACGCTCCGGCCCTGGCCGCAGCTATCGACCGGGCGCTGGCCGACGCCTCACTGCGGCGGCAGCTCGGCGACCACGGCCGGGCGCGGGTGCTGGAGCGGTTCACCTGGGAGCGGGCCGCCGAGGCCACAGTGGCCGAGTATCGCAAGGCGATCGCCAGTTGCTGACGATCGACTACGATCGCCTGGGCCTCGACGCGGGGGACCGGGTGCTCGACGTGGGCGCCGGCACGGGCCGCCACGCCCGAGAGGCTGCCCGCCGCGGCGCGCGGGTGATCGCAGTGGACCTGAGAGCTACCGACCTGCGCAGCGCCGAGGGCGCACATCTGGTCCAGGGCGATGCGCTCGCCCTGCCCTTCGCCAATGCCACCTTCGACCGCATCATCGCGAGCGAGGTCCTCGAGCACATCCCTGAGGATGGTGCCGCCGTCGCCGAGCTGCGGCGCGTGCTCAAGCCGAACGGGCGGCTGGCCGTCTCGGTGCCGCGCTGGTTCCCGGAGCGGGTCTGCTGGGCACTCTCGGACGAGTATCACAGCAACCCCGGCGGCCACGTCCGCATCTACAAGACTTCGGAGCTTCGCGGGAAGCTCGAAACCGGCGGCCTGCGCGTGCTCGGCGGGCACCATACCCATGCCCTGCACTCGCCCTACTGGTGGATGAAATGCGCCGTCGGGCCCGCCAACGACCGCCACCCGCTGCCGCGCCTGTACCACCGCTTCCTGGTCTGGGAGCTGATGCGCAAGCCCCGCCTGACCCGCTTGGTCGAACGCGCGCTCAACCCCCTCCTCGGTAAGTCCGTCGTGATCTACGCCAGTGCTTGACTTCGACGCCGCCGAGACGGCGGCCGCCATCGCCGCTGTCCAGCTGCGGGACGGCTGCATCCCGCACCAAGAGGGCGGCGCCGCCGATCCCTGGAACCACATCGAGGCCGCGATGGCCCTGGACACCGGCCGCTTCAGCCGCGAGGCCGAGCGCGCCTACCTGTGGCTGGCCTCCACGCAGCGGCGAGACGGGTCCTGGCCGATGTCGGTGCGCGCCGGCCGCATCGAGGACGCCTCCGCCGACGCCAACTTCTGCGCCTACATTGCGACCGGGCTCTGGCACCACTTCCTGGCCACCGGCGACGAGAGCCTGCTGGAGGAGACCTGGCCGAACCTGGAGCGGGCGATCGACTTCGTGCTCGGCCTGCAGGCGCCGGGGGGCGAGGTGCTCTGGGCCCGCGACCCCGCCGGCCGCCCTTGGCCGGGGGCACTGCTCACCTCCTGCTCCTCGATCCACGCCAGCCTGGGCTGCGCGCTGGCCGTGGCCGGCCGGCTGGGCTACGCGCGGCCGCGCTGGGAGCTGGCCTTGGCCCGGCTCGGCGAGGCGATCCGGATGCGCCCGGAGGCCTTTGAGGACAAGGACCGCTACGCGATGGACTGGTACTACCCGGTGCTCGGCGGTGCCGTGACCGGCGAGCCGGCCAGGCGGCGGCTGCTGGCCCGCTGGGAGGAGTTCGTGGTCGACGGCTACGGCTGCCGCTGCGTCTCCGACCGCCCGTGGGTGACGGCCGCCGAAACCGCCGAGCTGGTGATCGCGCTCGAGATCTCGGGGCTGCGCGCGGAGGCGGTGGAGCTCTTCAGCTGGATCCAGCGCCTGCGCGCCGGCGACGGCTCCTACTGGACCGGGATCACCTGCCCAGATGGCCGGCGCTGGCCTGAGGAACGACCGACCTGGACTTCAGGCGCGGTGGTGCTGGCCGCCGACACGCTTTGGGGGGAAGGCCTTACGTCCGGCCTCTTCCGCCTCGGGCCGGTGCTGGAGACCGTCGCCTGAGCACCCGAAGGGAACCCGTAGCGCCGACTTCGCACCAGCCCTCGGCCAGCGCGCGCTCGTAGATCAGGAAGGGCGGCCGGCCCCCGTCGGCCGGGTTTGGGAAGACGTCGTGGATGGCCAGCAGGCCACCCGGTGCGACGTGGGGCGACCAGCCGGCATAGTCGGCGTCGGCCGCCGCCTGGGAGTGGCCGCCGTCGATGAAGACGAGCCCCAGCGGCGTCCGCCAGGCCTCGGCCACGGCCGCCGAGCTGCCGACCACCGCCACCACCGAGCCTTCGAGGCCGGCCTCGGCCAGGGTCTGCCGGAACCGAGGCAGGGAGTCGACCCGGCCGTCAGCGTCAGTCAGCTCGGGGTCGTTGTACTCCTGGCCAGGCTGGTGCTCCTCGGAGCCGCGATGATGGTCGAGGGTGAAGAGCAGCACGCCGCCCGCCCGTGCGGCTGAGCCGAGGTAGAGGGCGGAGAGGCCGCAGTAGCTGCCGATCTCCAGGAGCGGGCCGTGCCGGGCGGCTTCAAGGGCCCAGCCATGCAGCGCCAGGCCTTCGGCCTCGGGCAGGAACCCCGGCGTCCGGCGTGCCACCTCGAGCAGCGCCTGGTCCACGGACCACAGCCTAGGCGGCGGGCACGGCGTCCAGGATCTGGTCCCAGGTGGCGTCCAGCGTGATGCAGGTCTGGAACTGGGCGACCACGTCCGGCTCGACGAAGGGCGGCGAGCCCCAGAAGCGGTTCCAGGTGCGGATCCCGACCACGCGATAGGGGTGCGCGTTGCCACCCGCGTCGTAGTAGGTGATGGTGTCGCCGACCTGGGTGTTCAGCAGCGGCGTGAAGACGCCGGGATTGTGGCCGATGAAATAGTTGCGGCCGGGCAGGCAGGCGTCGATCGCCGCCGATTCGTGGGTGAGGTCGGTGACGCGGCTGCAGTCGGCATAGACGCCGACGCCCGTGTCGAGGCCGAGCTGGGCGCTGACCAGCCGGTTCTCGGGTGGGGGCGGAGGCGGTGCGTAGAGCTCCGCGTCGCCCGAGATCGGACCCACGCCGAGGCCAGAGGTGGCGAAGAGGAGCGCGAAGAGACCCTGGAGCATCGCCGAGGCACTCTGGGGGGGCCAACTCGGCCCCACCCGCCGCAGGTGGGCAAAGGCTTGTTAATAAGCGCCGCTACTTCTGGCACCCCCGGCAGAAGTTGAGCGGCTCGCGGTTGCTGCCCAGCTGGCTGATCCGGTGGCCGCAGCGCGGGCAGCTCTGGCCTCCCTTGGCGTGCACGTTCATGAACTTGCGGTCCTGCTTCGACTCGTCGTAGTCGGGGTTGGCCAGGATCGCCTTGACGGCTCGCTCCAGCACGGTGGGAATCGCCTCGTAGAGGCTTTGCTCCTCGTCCGGCTTCAAGGAGGAGCGCCGGCGCAGTGGCAGGAGGCGGGCCTCGAACAGGATCTCGTCCGAGTAGGCGTTGCCGACACCGGCAAGGAAGGCCTGGTTGCGCAGCAGGTCCTTCAGCTCGTCGCGGTAGCGGCGGAGGCGCTTGCGGAAGTCGTCCAGGCTCAGCTCGCCGACCTGGTCGGCCTCCGGCCCGAGGTCGGCCCAGGCGGGCACGTCCTTCTTGAGGTCGGCCGTCCAGTAGATCCGGCCCATGTCCCGGAAGTCCAGGTAGCGCAGCTCGCGAGCGCCTTCCAGCCGCAAAGAGAACACCTGATTGCCGCTGACCTTCTCATCGCCGGCAGCGAGGTCGAAGCGGCCGCCCAGCATGGGATTGACGACCAGCGAGCGGCCCTCGCCGCCGCGCGCCAGCTCGAGGTCGAAGACCAGGTGCTTGCCGCGCCGCCAGGTGCGCGTGAAGCGCCGGTAGGGCACCTCCTTCTCGAACTCCTCGACCGGGTAGCGCAGGAGGTGCGCCTTGCGCGGCGCCACCTCGCAGGCGGTGACCAGGGCGCCCTCCAGCTGCGGACCCAGGACCTGGCGCAGGGCTTCGAGCTCCGGCATCTCGGGCATGGACTCCTCAGTTTGTGGGTAAACAAAAACTCGTATGCGTTTGGACAGGTTTACCGAAAAGACACAGCAGGCCCTCCAGGCGGCCGCCGAGGAGGCGTCCGCGCGGGGCCAGCAGGCGATCGAGCCCGAGCACCTGCTGCTGGCGATGGCCGGCCAGCAGGACGGCATCGCCGCACCCATCCTGGAGGCGGCCGGCGTCTCGCCGGCTGCGCTGGAACCGGCCCTGGTCTCAGAGGTCGAACGCTTCCCCCGTGTGCAGGGCGGCGGCCAGGCCTACGTGGGCGACGCGCTGGCCAAGATCCTGGAGGCGGCTGACGCCGAAGCCAAGAACCTCAAAGACGACTACATCTCGACCGAGCACCTGCTGCTGGCGCTGGCGGCGCGACCGGTCCTGAAGGGCCTGGGCGTCACCCATGACGGCCTGCTCCAGGCGCTGCGCAAGGTCAGAGGCAACCGCCGGGTCACCGACCAGGATCCGGAGTCCAAGTACCAGGCCCTGCAGAAGTACGGCCGCGACCTGACCGCGCTGGCCGCCCAGGGCAAGCTCGACCCGGTCATCGGCCGCGACGAGGAGATCCGGCGGGTGATCCAGGTTCTCTCTCGGCGCACCAAGAACAATCCTGTGTTGATCGGCGAGCCCGGCGTCGGCAAGACGGCGATCGCCGAGGGCCTGGCCCAGCGCATCGCGGCCGGCGACGTGCCCGAGAGCCTGAAGAACAAGCGCGTGGTCGGGCTCGACCTTGGCGCATTGGTGGCCGGCGCGAAGTACCGCGGCGAGTTCGAGGACCGCCTGAAGGCCGTGCTCAAGGAGGTCCAGGACGCGGAAGGCCAGGTGGTGCTCTTCATCGACGAGCTGCACACGCTGATCGGCGCCGGGGCCGCCGGGGGCGCCATGGACGCGGCCAACCTGCTGAAGCCGGCGCTCGCGCGCGGCGAGCTGCGGGCGATCGGCGCCACCACGCTCGACGAGTACCGGAAGCACATCGAGAAGGACGCCGCCCTGGAGCGGCGCTTCCAGCCCGTGTTCGTCGACCAGCCCTCGGTCGAGGACACCATCAGCATCCTGCGCGGCCTGAAGGAGCGCTACGAGGTCCACCACAAAGTACGGATCAAGGACTCCGCCCTGGTCGCCGCCGCGATGCTCTCGCACCGCTACATCAGTGACCGCTTTCTGCCCGACAAGGCGATCGACCTGGTCGACGAGGCGGCGGCTCGCCTACGCATGGAGATCGACTCCCTGCCCGCCGAGCTGGACGAGATCGAGCGCCAGATCCGGCAGCTGGAGATCGAGCGGCAGGCGCTGAAGAAGGAGAGCGACAAGGCCTCGCGCGAGCGGCTGGCCGGCCTCGAGAAGCAGCTGGCCTCGCTGCAGGAGCAGCGCGACACGCTGCGCTCCCGGTGGGACCGCGAGAAGCAGGTCATCGGGCGCCTGAGCGAGCTCAAGCAGAAGGTCGAAGAGGCACGGCACGAGGCCGAGCGCGCCGAGCGCGCCGCGGACTTCGAGAAGGCCGCACGCCTGCGCTACGGCGAGGTGGTCGCCCTCGAGAAGCAGCTGGAGGAGGCCGGCGCCCAGCTCCAGGAGCTGCAGGGCTCGGGCGGCGCCCTCCTCAAGGAAGAGGTCGACGAGGAGGACATCGCCCAGATCGTCAGCCGCTGGACCGGTATCCCGGTGAGCCGGATGCTGGAGGGCGAGATCCAGAAGCTCATCCACATGGAGGAGCGCCTGCACGCGCGCGTGGTGGGCCAGGACGAGGCGGTCGAGGCGGTCGCCAACGCGGTCCGCCGCTCCCGCTCAGGCCTGAGCGACCCCAACCGCCCGGTCGGCTCATTCATCTTCCTGGGCCCCACCGGCGTGGGCAAGACCGAGCTGGCAAGGGCCTTGGCCGAGTTCCTGTTCGACGACGAGCAGGCGCTGGTCCGGCTCGACATGTCGGAGTACCAGGAGAAGCACACCGTCTCCCGGCTGGTGGGCGCGCCGCCCGGCTACGTCGGCTACGACGAGGGCGGCCAGCTGACCGAGGCCGTGCGCAGGCGACCCTACTCGGTGGTGCTTTTCGACGAGATCGAAAAGGCGCACCCGGACGTCTTCAACGTGCTGCTGCAGATCCTCGACGACGGGCGCCTGACCGACGGCCAAGGGCGCACTGTGGACTTCCGGAACACGGTGCTCATCATGACCTCCAACCTGGGCAGCCAGGTCATCCAGGACATGGCCAACCGCGAGTTCGAGCACGTGCAGAAAGCGGTGCTGGACGTGCTCCAGCAGCACTTCCGGCCCGAATTCCTGAATCGCGTCGATGAGGTGATCGTGTTCAAGCCGCTGACCCGCGAGCAGCTCGCGGCGATCGTCGAGATCCAGCTCCAGCGACTGCAGAAGCGGCTGGCGGAGCGCCGGATCCGTCTCGAGGTGGGCGACAGCGCCCGCGAGCTGCTGGCCGAGCGCGGCTGGGACCCTGTCTACGGCGCGCGGCCGCTCAAGCGCACGATCCAGAAGCTGCTCCAGGACCAGCTGGCGATGCGTCTGCTGGAAGGGCAGTTCGCCGAGGGGGACACGGTGGAGGTGGCGGCCGAAGGCGGTCAGCTGGCCTTCCACAAAGCCGAGGCCAAAGTCCCGGTAGCCTGAGCCCATGCCGGTCGACCCTACCGCCTGGGTGGCGCCCAGCGCCGTGCTCACCGCCGACGGTGGACCGGTCACGGTGGGCGAGCGCTGCGTGGTCATGGAGCAGGCCGTCCTGCGCGGGACCCGCGACCACCCGCTGACCATCGGCACCCACGTGCTGGTCGGCCCGCACGCCTACCTCAGCGGGTGCGCGGTGGAGGACGAGGTCTTCATCGCGACCGGCGCCATGATCTTCAACGGCGCCTCGCTGGGCCGCGCCAGCACGGTAGCTCTCGGTGGCGCCGTGCACATCGGCTGCGCGCTGCCGGCGGCCGGATGGGTGCCGATCGGCTGGGTAGCGGTCGGCGACCCGGCGCGGATCTACCCGCCTGGCGAATCCCAGGCCATACGCGACGGGCTATCGGAGGTTGGTGGATTCATGCAGTACGTGTTCGGGGTCGATGCTGGTGCGGATCGAGGCGCTCAGATGCGCGCGGCCATGGAGAAGTACACGCGAGGCCTGGCCAAGCTCTACCGATAAGGTGGCTACGCCTGAGCGGCGGCTTCCTCCGTAGCCCGCTGCCCGTTGCCGTTGCGGCGCCGGCCCATGCTCACGTTGCCGTTGAGAGTCGCCCCGTCCTCGATGGCCAGGCGGCCGACCTGGACATTGCCGTCCAGGCTGCCGTGCCCGGCCAGGAGCAGCCGCTCGGCCGCCACCACGTCGCCGGTGACCTTGCCGCGCACGCTCACGTTTCGGCCTGAGATGGGGGCGCTGACCTTCGCCGAAGGATCGATCTGGACGTCGCCGGACGCAGCCAGCTCACCCTCGACCGTGCCCCGCACCCGGATGTCGCCTTCAACAGTGAGCTTGCCCACCAGGCTGTCGCGCGGTCCCAGCAGGATGCTCGATCCGCCGCCCTGGCTCGCCTTGTTGCGGCCTTTGTGGCCGCCGTCCCCCGCCTGCGCTTCGACTTCCATCTGGCCTCCTTGAAGGGGCTTTTCCCGCAGTTGCGCCGAGCTAGCATCTTAGCCGCATGGTCGGGGGCCGAGCCCCGGTTAGCACACGCCTCTGACTTGAGCACGAACCCCGCCCCGAACCTCCTGACGCAACTCGTCACCTTCTTCGACGACTTCGCGCCCCATTACGACGAATGGGCCCACGGCTTCCATCGGAAGGCGGCCGAGCGGCTGGTCGCGCTGGCGCATCCGACGCCAGGCGAGCACGCCCTGGACGTGGGATGCGGGACGGGCCTGGTCACCCGGGCTCTGGCCCACAACGTGGGGCGGCGGGGCTCGGTGGTGGGGGTCGATGTGACCCCGGGCATGCTCGAGGTGGCGCGGCAGAAGACGCCGGCCAATGTCCAGTACCTCTACATGCCGGGCGAGCGGCTGATCTTTCGGGACGCGGCCTTCGACCTGGTCACGATGGGTCTGGCGCTCGCTTACTTCGTGGATGCCAGAGCCGCACTGGCGGAGGCCCATCGGGTGCTGAGGAGCGGTGGGCGCCTGGCGGTGTCCTGCCAGCGCCGGGCTCTCGCCACCGATGCCCAGGAGGAGTTCTTCGAGATCCTCGATCGGATGCGGGTCGACCACCCCTTCATGCGACTGCCTCGCCACGATGACGAGCGCGGATCTTTGGGGGAGCCCGAGGTCCTGACCCGGCAGCTCTACGAGGTGGGCTTCGACGAGGTGAAGATCGCGACCATGGTCACCGGGGGCCGGCCCAAGAACGCCCACGAGTGGGTGGAGCTGATGAAGGGCGCGGGACCGCTGCCGTACTCGCTGCTGTCGACGATGGGGCCGGCGTCGCGCCGGCGCCTCGAGGGTGAGCTCGACGAGGTGATGGGCCGCCTGGACGAGGACGCTTTTCGATTCCACATCGCGGTGACCTTTGCACTGGGGTACCGCGACTGACCGGTTTCGACGCCGAGGTGGCACGCGTGCTCCGAGCGCTGAGGCCGGGGGAGGTGGTGTCGTACGGGGAGGTGGCGGCGCGGGCGGGGTTTCCGGGGGCCGCTCGCGCCGTGGGTAGCTATCTCGCCTCTCGGTGCGGCCCCAGGGTGCCGTGGTGGCGGGTGGTGCGTGCCGGCGGCCGGCTGGCCGCGATCAACCGGGTGCGGCAAGCCGAGCTGCTGGCATCTGAGGGTGTGCTGGTCGTGGGTGGCCGGATCGCTGACCCGGCGCTGCGCCTGGGGCTCCAGGCCGACCTGGCCGGCATGCCCGACCGCCAGCGGCCTGGACGCCCACGAGCAGGCCGCTAGCAAGAGGGTTCCGAGCCGCTAAAAGCGAGGCCGCGGGGCCGCTGCGCAATTCTTGCCGCCGCGCAACGTCAGATGAGTTGCGCGGTCGCCGGTGGCTTGAGCGCGCACCCGAACATGGCTGAACGAAAACTGAAGTGGATTCGCGTCGCGCTTATGGCTGCGGTGATAGCGGTCCTAGCGACCCCACTCACTACCCAATCTGCGGCCGCGGCTGACTCGACTGGCGGCTACAACATCCTCACCAGCAGTGGCGGCATCTACACGTTCGGGACCGCCGCCTATGAAGGCAACCTCATCGACCACGGATACCCGGGCCCCGCCGTCGGCGTTGCCGGTACACCAAGCGGGCACGGCTACAACATTCTCAACTCCGCCGGCGCCATCTATTCGTTCGGAGATGCCCCTTACTACGGGAATCTCCTCGACCACGGGTATCCCGGTCCGGCTGTCGCGCTCAGCATGACGCCTAGTGGACGTGGCTACGCGATTCTTACGGCCTTTGGCGGTGTGTACACGTTCGGCGACGCCATCTACTTCGGCAACCTTCTGGACCACCATTACCCAGGCACCGCGGTCAGCTTCGCCTATACCTCAACAGGCGCTGGTTACTCGATCCTCACATCGAGTGGAGCCCTCTACACCTTCGGCGACGCCAAGTACTTTGGCAACTTGCTCGACCACGGATATCCCGGTCCCGCGAGCTCGCTCGCGTATACCCGGGACAATGCCGGCTACTTCATCCTGACGAGCTTCGGTGGGATCTACACGTTCGGTGACGCCGTGTACATGGGCAACTTGCTTGATCACTGCTATCCAGGGCCGGCGGTGTCCCTCGCGACAACGCCCGGCACATTCACGGGCACTACTGCAGGGGCGTGCGGTGCGCAACCTCCTCCGCCGCCACCTCCGCCGGCGCCGGCGCCCGGACCACAACATTTCGGAACCGTCCCTCCGGGCGGCGCGCTGCCTACAGGGGCCCAGTGCGCCAGCTGGGTGCGGGGCACCCCGATCGCTGAGAACAAGGGCATGAATGCCGGCTACAACCAGACGACGGGCCAGGGCGTGGGCGCCATGTTCCCGGGCGATGATTCTCGGGCCGACCAGTGGATTGCACCTCGAATCGACGGCCAGTTCACCGGCACCACGCACCAGATACTCCGTTGGGCTGCGTGTAAGTGGGGCATCGACGAGGACATCGTCGCGGCGCAAGCGGCCAAGGAAAGCTGGTGGCGCCAGACCAACCTTGGCGATTGGGGTATGGATCCCACGCGTTGCCCCCCCGGACACGGGCTCGGGGCTGATGGCAGGCCTGGCCTATGCCCAGAGAGCTGGGGCATCCTCCAGAACCGGTACCCATACGAGACTTCGACTTGGCCAGGGATCGGTAACTCCACCGCGATGAACGCCGACACGGCCTACGGGATCTGGCGTTCCTGCTTCGAGGGCTACGAGACCTGGCTGCCGAGCGGTTACGGCTCCGGCGATGCGTGGGGCTGCGTAGGCCGCTGGTTTAGTGGTTCCTGGCACGACCCGGGTGCCAACTCGTACATCGCGAGCGTCCAGGACTACGTGAATCAGCGGATCTGGGAGCAGCCGAACTTCCAGGAGCCCTAAGGGGGTCTTCTTCAAGGCTGAGGCGGGCGACTGACGGGACTACCCAGTCGGCCCGCATGTGCGGCGGGCTGCCACCCAGTTCTCGATCCCACCATGACTCTCGCGCGGCCTTTGTTACGGATTTTGTTACCTGCTGGGTTGCAGCATGCAGACCCGGCCCCTACGGGGGCATCGGGGAGGGATCGCGTCGACCCCGTTCCGGCGACCGCGTCGGAACGGGGAAGACACGCGCGAGATGGTCACAGTAGTGATGGCCCGCTCCCTTCTCCCTCCCTTAAAGGGAGGCGTCGGCGCCCGGTCGGCGCCTCCTGAGGGGTAGTCAGGCTCGGCCTGGCAGTGGCCACCTCGGATTTGCCGCCGCGACGATCCGCGTGGGGATACCGGGCCATGATCGCCTGAATCCCGGTCGAGGCCCACGGCGACCCGACACTTGCCAGGGCGGGAGCTGGGAACCTTCACACGCTCATGAGCCGGTCGGGTGCGTTTGACGAGCCGGATCGTCCTGATCCCGTGTCCTTAGTGAGCAGCCCCCGAGAATCGGTCCACTTCTTGTGAGAGATCCTGGTCCAGGCGTCGGGTCGGCAGACAGAGCTAACTGGTCCAGGCACATCGAGGGGAGTGTCCTCTCACGTCCTTCCCTCAGTCCACCCTAGAGCAAAGGCGGCCGGCGTGAGCATGCCCAACCCCCGATGGGGTCGCTCTGCGTTGTAGCGCCGGCGCCAATCATGGCCCCTCGTTGAGCCCGAGGGACTTCGGCCTTGAGTTCGATGAGATTCTGAATGTGCATTAGCCACGCGAAAGCCCCCTGGATGTGGGCAGCCTGAATGTTCACCGCCGGTGCAATCGCATCAGTACGGGACCCCGAGGTCGGAGCGTGATAAGCGCCTGCGGCTCAGGCGGTGGCGAGACGGGCCGCAGCCGAAACGAGCGCGCGATCGCTGACAGAATTGACGTCATCTCCGTCATCGCGAAGTGGCTGCCGATGCACATGCGCGGCCCGCTGCTGAACGGGAAGTACGCAAACTGGGGCCGCTTCGACTCGCACTCGGGGGCGAACCGATCGGGATCGAACACGTCCGGGCGGTCCCAGAAATCCGGGTGCCGGTGGGTGATGTACGGAGATACCCACACCAGCGTGCCCGCGCGGACGTCATAACCGCCGATCTCATCCGCAGCCACCGCGCGGCGCCCAAAGCTCCATGCGGGGGGGTAGAGGCGCATGGCCTCATTCAGGACCATGCCGGCGTAACCGTGGCCGTCCGCGCTGTCCGTGGCGCTCGCCGAGGCGTGCAGCCGCGTCTCAACGTCAGCATGCGTCGACGCCATGTAGAGGGCCCACGTCAGAGCGCTGGCGCTGGTTTCGTGTCCCGCGAATAGAAGCGTGACTATTTCGTCACGCACTTGCCGATCGGACATGCCCTGCTCGGACCCGTCGTCCTGGAGCAGTATCGACAGGACGTCGCTTCGATCGCCCCCGTGCTGGCGGCGTTCGTCGACAACTCGTTGGACCAGGCTGTCGAGCGTCGCGATCGCCGAACCCAGGCGCCGGGTACGCCGGCCCGGAAACCCGTACGGGGGCAGCGGCATATGCACGTAGCTGGTTATCAGCTCGTTGATATCGCGGAATGCTCTGCCGGCTGCCGCTGCCTCCGAGTTGAGATCGACACCGAACAGGACGCGGCCGACGATCTCGAGAGTCACGCGCAGCATTTCCTCCGCCACGTCGACGGGAGCTCCAACCGATGCCTGCTCTGCCCAACGGTCCAGCATCCGCGCCGTTGCGCCGTCGATCTCAGCCGCCATCACGCGAATCCGTTCGCGGTGAAACGCGGGCTGAACCAGGCGGCGCTGGGCGAGCCAGCCCGCTCCGTCGTTCGTCACCAGGCCGTTGCCGACTGCCGGACGGAGGAGGTGGTACGTGTAGAGGTCCTTCGAGTAGTTGGCCTGGTTGCGCTGAAGGATGTGCGCCACGTGCTCGGGGTGAAAGAAGAACTGGAGGCGCCAACGGAGGAACCGGGCGCTGACAACGTCTCCGTACGTGCGCGCGTAGCGCGTGTAGGCCCGCAGCGGGTCGCGCCCGATCTCGAGTGCGCTGCCCACGATGGGGCCGCCGCGAGGACCGGGCGCGGTTCGGATCGTCAAGCTGGCGCGGCCTGCTCGCTGAGTTGCGGCCGCAGCGCCCAGGCCAGGCCGGCGGTGCCGAACAGGAGTGCGACCATCGCGATTGCGAACAAGCCTGGGAGCACCGTGTCGGTTCGGGTACCGCTCCAGGCGAACGGAATCGCCGCAGCGATCGCTGCCAGCGACAGCACCTGGCTGTGCAGCGTCACGTGGATGGCGTCCGGCCGGCCATCCACGGCCATTCCGACCAGCGACGCGCCTCCGACCGCGAACAGACTCGCCATCACCCGGGCGGTCAGAGGCGTCAGCGCCCAAGGCCAGGCCGGACCAACCGCCTGCGGAGCCGCAAACAGACCAACCGCAACCAGCAGCACCACCCCGCCGATCACCCCGAGCGCAACCCGCAAGGCGCGGTCGAGGTGCGGCTCGATCGCGCCGACGCCGGCACTGCTGCGGCGATTGGCCCACCAGGCCGCTGTGACGAGAACCGGTGTCGTCAGGTAAAGGGCTGTCCAGACCCAGAAGGCCGGGTGGGAGTGGTTGAACTTCGACCAGTGGACAATCGTCGAGATCCCCAAGGCCGTAGCGAACAGCGCCACGGGCAGAAAGCCGATCTCGACTTGCCGCCAGCGCCTGGCGACCGCGGCCCTGACGAAGAAGTACGCGCCCCCCAGGTAGGACGCGCCCAACATCATCGCGGTCATCCGCGGGCGGATCGTCCAGGCAAAGAGGTCGCCGGTGCGGTCGGGCGCGAGGTAGAGGATGGCGAACCCGGCGAGCAGGAACGGGACGATGGCAGCCGCCAGAGCGCGCGTCGGTCGAAGGACGGGGCCTGGCTCCTGCTCGCTGCCTGTGTCGGATGACATCCCGAGCGAGGATAGCCCGCCTCCGGCGACCAACGGCGGCTCGCGACGTCTCGGTTGTGAGTTCTTCCCGGATCGCACGCGACAACCTGCTCTCGGCCGAGTTCTACGCACTAATGGAGCAGCACCCCGAGATCGCAGTGGCGTTGGCCGAGGGCTACTTCGACCGCTCGCCCGACGGCGAGTTGAACTGGACCGTTCAGCAAGCCGCGGCCACCCATCTGCGCAAGATGACCGGCCGCAAGATCAAGAGCGCCTACAAGCACCTGAACCAGGCTGGAGCGGCCACCGGCCAGGCGCCCTACGGCTATCGGCGAGAGGGAAAGGGCGGCCCACTGGTCATCGACGAAGAGCAGGCGGCCGTGGTCCGGGACCTCTTCGAGGAATACGCCGCTGGCAGGTTCAGCGCCCGCCTGCTGGCGGCCCGCCTCAACGCCCAGGGCGTGGCTAAGCCAGGCTCGCGCTCCGGCGGCTTGGGCTGGTGCCCGACACTGTGATCGATCTCCTCCAGAACGTGGCCTACATCGGCTGCACCTACTCCCTCAGCCGGGCCCGCCGCGAGGGCGAGTTGATCCCTGCCCAGTGGTCGCCGATCGTTGGCCGAGACCTCTTCGAGCAGGCCCAGGCGGTTCTACGCCGCAATCGGCGCGTCAGCCGGGGCAGTGTCCGGCCGCACTACGCCTTCTCCCGTCTGCTGGTCTGTGGGGAGTGCGGACGGCCCCTGCGGGCGAGCACCAACTACGGCCTCAGCTACTGCGCTTGCCGCCGCGACCTGGCGCCGGAGGCTCGCTGTCCAGCGACCCGCCGGGGAGCGCGCGAGGACGGCGTCCTGGCCTGGGCTGATGCTCTCTTCCAGCGCCTTGACGCCCTGGCTCCCGAGGGCTTCTCAGAGGCCGTGGCGGGCGCCCTCAGCCAGCCGCAGCAGTCACCGGAGGCCCTGGCTCAGAGCGACACCACCATGGATCGGCTGCGCAAGCTGTATCTCTGGCAGCACGTCTCGGAGCCCGAGTACCAGCGCGAGCGGGAACGGCTGGAGGTGCTGCGCGCCGACCTGGCCGCCAGCACCAAGGTGGCGGCGCCGGTGATCCCCCTGGCGGGCATCGGCAGCGCCTGGCGAGCGGCGGCACCCACCACCAGGCGCGAGATGCTAGCCGCTCTCTTTGAGGGCTTGATCGTGATCGAGGGCGAGATCACCGACTTCGTGCCTCGGCCCGAGCGCGCGGCCGAGGTGGTGGGCCTGCTCCAGGCCGTCAACGAGGCGGATTTCGCCAAGTGCGGGAAGGGAGGGATTCGAACCCTCGAGGGAGTTTCACACCCCCTACTCGCTTAGCAGGCGAGCGCTTTCGACCACTCAGCCACCTCCCCGGTGCGGGCCGCAGCCGATTCTAAGACGGCAACCGCGGCCCCCCGACCCGCCCCGGGGGCCGTCCCATACTTTCCCCATATGCAGGCACCCGGCGGCCCCGGCGCAGCGCCGTCCTGGGGCCCGGGCCGCAAGCAGGGGTTCGGTACCGCCCCCGGCGTGCGCAGCAAGGTGTGGCTGACGGTGGCGCGGGGGAACCTCAGCGAGGTCTTCTTCCCCCAGCTCGACCAGCCCGCCCTCCACGAGCTGCGCTTCCTCGTTGCGGCGCCGGGCTCGCCGCCGGTGGACGACGCCCGTGAGGCCGTCCACGAGGTCCGTTGGGTGCGGCCGGGGGTGCCGGCATTTCGGGTCAGCAGCGTCCATGCCGAATACCGGCTGCACAAGGAGTTCTGCTGCGACCCCGACCTGAGCGCCGTCGTGGTCAGCGGCGAGTACCGGCCTGAGCTCCCCGACGTGCGGCTCTATATGCAGGCCTCCGCACACCTGATTCCGGGCGGGCCCGGCAACGACGCCCTGGTGCTCGACCGCGACCCGCCGGTGCTGGTGATGCGGCAGGGCGGCAGTTGGATCGCGATCGTGGGTCCGTTTCAGAACGCGCTTGCCGGCTACGTGGAGAGCTCGGATGTGCTGGTCGACCTTCACGACAACGACGGCGAGCTGGCCGGCGCCTGGACCGAGGCGAAGAACGGAAACGTGGCCGTGGGCGGCACGCTCGGCATACCGTCCGGCGCTTTCCAGCTGGCGATCGGATTCGCGCACTCGCGCTCCGACGCCGAAGAGGTGGCTCGCCAGTCGCTTCGGCGTGGCGCGGGTCGGGTGCGCGAAACCTTTGAGCAGGCCTGGCGCAACCTGCCCGACCTCGACCCTAACGTGCTCAAGGTCGCCGGCGACGGCGGCGATCTGGCGCTGGCCTCGGTCGCGGTGCTGCGCTCGCTGGAGGACAAGACGCATCGTGGCGGCTTCGTCGCCTCGCCGGCCGCGCCCTGGGGCGAAAGCTGCCGCGACGGCGATCAGGTCTATCACATGATCTGGACGCGGGACCTCTTCCACATCGTCAGCGCCCTGCACGACATGGGCGACGCCAGCCCGGCGCTGCGCGCGCTGGAGTTCCTGGCCCGCCGCCAGCGTCCGGACGGCGCCTGGGACCAGAATTTCAGGCTCGACGGCAAGGCGCACTGGACCGGGATCGAGCTGGACGAAGTCGCATATCCCATCCTCCTGGCCTGGCGCCTGAGCACGACCGGCGTCCTGGAGGAGGACCCCTGGCCGGATCTCGTCAAGCCGGCCGCGAAGTTTCTCATCACCAACGGCCCGCTTACGCCGCTCGACCGCTGGGAGGACGCGGGCGGGCTCTCTCCTGCCACCCTGGCGGCGGCGATCGCAGCGCTGGTGGCCGCTGCCGAGTTCGCCGATGACGCCGGCGAGCACCCGGCCGCCGCGCACCTGAGGGCCGTGGCCGACTACTGGCACGACAGGCTCGACCCCTGGTGCTACATGCGGGCGTTCCGCCACTACGTGCGCCTGAACGCCGATCCCGACCGGCCGCCGGCGCCGGAGGCGGTGACCGGCCTGGAGTTCGTGGAGCTCTTCCGCCTCGGCCTGCGCACGCCGGACGACCCGCGGATCGAGCACAGCCTGTCGACCGCCGATGCGGTGCTCAAGTCCTCGCTGGCCGCCGGTCCTGTCTGGCGTCGATACGTGGGCGACGGCTACGGCGAGCTCCCGGACGGCTCACCCTGGCGGCCCGGAGTAGGCCAGGGACGCCCCTGGCCACTGTTGACGGCCGAGCGCGCCCATCGCGAGCTCGCCCTCAAGCAGCCAATCGCAGAGCTGGTGTCGGCCCTGGAGGCTTTCGCCGGACCGGAACTGATGCTGCCCGAGCAGGTCTGGGACGCCGATGACATCCCGGCCCGCGAGCTCCGGAACGGCCGCGCCACGGGTTCGGTGGCACCGCTGGGCTGGGCCCATGGCGAATACCTCAAGCTCCTGGTCGCGCTCGCCTCAGCGAGGCGGACCGACATCGTGGAACCCGCGGCGCGCCGGTATGCGGGCAGTGCGCCCGCCACGCCGGCCTTCATGTGGCACGCCAAGCACCAGTTCCAGACCTTTCCTTCGGGCCGCCTGGTGTCGGTGCAGGTGGACGAGCCGGGCCTGGTGCGCTGGACCGCCGACCAGTGGGCGAGCTACAAGGAGGTGCCGCTGCAGGACACCACGCTGGGCCTCTGGGTGGCGACGCTGCCAACGGACATCATGCGACCTGGCGCCACCATGGAGTGGACGACCCATCATGACGGCAGGTGGGAGGGCGCCAACCACACCGTGCGCTGCGTGGGGGCCGAAGCCTGATCCGGCTGGAGCCGTGGGGAAAGGCGGACCAGCCGCTGCTTCACAAGCTGCTTGGCGATCCGGCGATGATGGAGCACCTCGGCGGGCCCGAGAGCTCTGAGAAGCTCGCTGAGCGCCAGGCCCAGTACGAGAAGCCCGGGTCCAGGCAGTTCAAGATCGTCGACGCCGCCACCGGCGAGGGCGTCGGCCACGTCGGCTACTGGGAGCGCGAATGGCGGGGCGAGCCGGTATTCGAGATCGGCTGGTCGGTGATCCCTGCGTTCCAGGGCCCTCGGCTTCGCGCTCCAGGGCGCCCGCGATTTCGAGTACCCCAAAGGCAGCCTGATGCGGTGCAACGACTGGCGCCTGGATCTCTCAGGAGGCGCCTAGAGGGCCGCCCGGAACTGCTCCAGGTGATCGCGATCGTGGCGCAGGAGCATGGCCACGGTTTTGGCGAGCGGCTCCTCGCCGCGCACCACGTGGAGGCCGATCCGGTCCCAGTCGGCGGGCTCCAGGCGCTCGAGCAAGTCACAGTTCGCCCGCCGGTTGATCGCGAAGAGCTCAAGCGCGGCCGCCGGGTCGAGGGCATCACCGAAGCGGCGGTTGAACTCCTCCTGCTCGAAAGCTGCCAGGGGCGGCCGGTCGAGCGTCAGCACCATGCGGATCCGCGCTCCCGCCAGGACCTCGAAGTGGGCCAGGTGCGCGAGCACCTCAGCCGCGCTCCAACCTTCCCCGCCGGCCGCGCCGCCCAGCCGTGCCGAGAGCTCGGCCAGCTCGGCCGGCGTCCGCCGCAGCTCGGCGACCACCTCAGCCGGCGACGACCGGAGCCCTGTCCTCAGCGTTCGTCCTCCTCATCGTCGACCTCGCCGCCGAGTCCGAGCCCGCCCGCAGGATCATCGTCGAACTGGCTGTGCAGCTCGCCGCAATCGGCGCAGCGATAGAACTCGCCGATGAAGCCGTCGTGCCAGACCGAGAAGGTGACCGTCCCGGGCTCCTCGACCAGGATCTCCTGCTCCAGGCGCCAGATCACCTGCTCCCAGCCGCCTTGGGCCACCTGCTTGTCGAGGATGAGCAGGCAGTAGGGATGGGGATCGCCCCAGAGCATGGTGACCTCGCCCAACCGTTCCTCGTCGTGGTTGACGATCGACCAGCCCTCGGCGGTGCGGCCGCGGGTGGCGCGCACCAGGCGCAGCCCCTCCCAAAAGCGGTCGGCGGCCTCCCGCTCGGCCTTGTCATGCTCGGCCTGCGCTTCCTGGAAAGCGCCCCACATGCGCAGCAGGTGGTTGCGGAAGCGGTGGTAGCGGCTGAGTTGGTCGGGTGACTTGGGCGACCCGATCAGTTGCTCGAAGGCATGCTCGAAAGCAGCCTCGACCCGCTCCTGGCGATCGCTGAGGTCGACTCCCCAATCTGTGTCGTCGGACAGCCGCATCGACTCGTTGAGGACGACTTCGAAGTCCAGCCAGTCATCACCGAACTCGGGCACGAAGACGTTCTCGACCACGTCGGCCAGGCGGTGCTCCTCGAGCAGCGCTGGGGTGACCTTGCCGCGGGCCTCGACCCACGACTTCCAGCCCATGACGTTGTGCACCCAGTAGTCGAAGACGGTGACCGCGTACTGGAGGGCGGCCGGCGACGACCAAATCCCCGCCGGCCAGGCGCGCCGGTCGGCTCGCAGCCGGTTGTAGAGGGCGATCACCTGTTCGTCGTCGAGGTACTCGTTTTCCACGGCCATGATTCTTCCCCGTTTGGTACTCAGGAATACGGCCGCAGACCCCTGGGTATATTCCGTTGAGATGTCCGAGAACGGTTTTCGGCCCTTCACGCCCGACCAGGTCTCGCGCTACGCCCGGCACCTGATCCTGCCCGAGGTGGGTGGCGCGGGCCAGCGCAAGCTGCTCAACTCGAGCGTGCTCCTGCTGGGCGCGGGCGGTCTGGGCTCGCCGGCGGCGCTTTACCTGGCGGCGGCCGGCGTGGGCACCCTGGGCATCGTCGACTTCGACGAGGTCGACGCCAGCAACCTGCAGCGCCAGATCCTTCACGGCACCGCCGACGTTGGCAAGCCGAAGACGCAGTCCGCCGCCGAGACCCTGCAGTCCATCAACCCCGACGTCAAGGTCATCGAGCACCGCCTGCACGTCAACTCGGAGAACGCGCTCCAAGTCTTCGAGCCCTACGACCTGATCATCGACGGCACCGACAACTTCCCGACCCGGTACCTCGCCAACGACGCCGCCTTCTTCCTCAAGAAGCCGCTGGTGCACGGCGCCATCTACCGCTTCGAGGGCCAGATGGCGGACTTCACCCCCGCGGCCGGGACCGGCTGCTACCGCTGCCTGTTCGCCACCCCGCCCCCGCCGGGCGCGGTACCCAGCTGCGCCGAGGCCGGCGTGTTCGGGGTGCTGCCCGGGATCATCGGCAGCATGATGGCCTTCGAGACCATCAAGCTCCTGCTGGAGATCGGGGAGCCCCTGATCGGCAAGCTGCTGATCTTCGAAGGCATGGACATGAGCTTCCGCAAGGTCAACCTGCGCCGCAACGCCAGGTGCCCGCTCTGCGGCGACGAGCCCACGGTCCATGGGCTGATCGACTACGAGGCCTTTTGCGGCGCACCCGCCGTCGAGCCCTCCGAGGCCACGGTTCAGGTCGGTTAATCTCGGGCCGGTGATGATCCGGCTCGACACCTTCGACGCACCGGCGCTGGAGCGCGCCCGCGGGATCGTGCACGAGCTGGGCTCGGTGCTGGTCGCCTACTCGGGCGGGGTCGACTCGACGCTGCTGCTCAAGCTGGCCCTTGACGAGTTGGGACCCCAGGCCGCGGTGCCCGTGCTCGCCTCCTCGCCCGCTTTTCCGGAGGCTGAGCAGGAGGAGGCCCGCACGCTGGCGCGCACGCTGGGCGCCCGGCTGATCGAGGTCGAAACCCACGAGACAGAGGTGCCCGAGTACCTCCGAAACCAGCCGGATCGCTGCTTCCACTGCCGGGAGGAGCTGTTCGGCACCCTTGAGCCGCTGCGAGAGCGCATGGGCCTGCGCTGGCTGGCCTACGGCGCGACGGCCGACGACGCCGGCGATCACCGGCCAGGCCACGGATCGGCCGTGCGCCGGGGCGTCCGCTTCCCGCTTCTGGAGGCCGGCCTCGGCAAGGGCGAGATCCGCTCGGCCGCCCGCCGTCTCGGCCTCGCCAACTGGGACAAGCCCAGCTTCGCCTGCCTTTCCTCGCGCATCCCCCACGGCACGGCGGTAACCATGGAGGCGCTGCGCCGGATCGAGCGGGCCGAGGCGGCGGTGCGGGCGCTGGGCTTTCGCCAGGTGCGGGTGCGCGACCATGGCAGCGTCGCCCGGATCGAGGTCGAGAGCGCGGATATCGAGCGCTTGGCCGCCTGCCGGGAGGCGGTCGTAGACGCAGTGCGCGAGGCCGGCTATGAGTTCGTCGCGGCCGACCTGGAGGGCTACGCCACTGGCAGCCTCAATCGAGTGTGGAAGCCCAAAGCAAGTACGCGCAGCTAAGCGAGGTCAAGCTCCACTACCTGGATTGGGAGCGGGCCGGCGGCACGCCGCTGATCATCCTGCCCGGCCTCGCGGGCAGCGCCCACAACTGGTCTCACGTGGCGGAGGCACTGGCCGAGGAGCGTCGGGTGATCGTGCTGGAGGAGCGCGGCCAGGGACTGTCCCAATGGCAGCCCGAGTACCGCCTGGAGGTCT
>VBEO01000078.1 GCA_005881825.1 Chloroflexota bacterium
CGTCGGTTCCAGCGCCACCTCCAGGACGTCTTTGATGTCGGACGCCAGGTGGATGGTGATCTCGTCGAGCACCGGCTTCGGCAGGTCCTCCAGGTCGGGCTCGTTGCGCCGGGGCAGGATGACCTCCTTGAGGCCCGCCCGCTTGGCGGCCAGAACTTTCTGCTTGACCCCGCCGATCGGCAGCACCTTGCCCTGCAGCGTGACCTCGCCGGTCATGCCCACCGTCGACCGCACCGGCCGCCGGGTGAACAGGGAGACCAGGGCCGTGGTCATGGTCACGCCCGCCGATGGGCCGTCCTTGGGCACCGCGCCCGCAGGCACGTGGACGTGGATCTGCTTGTCGTCGAAGTCCTGGCGGATGCCCAGCTCGTCGGCGTGCGAGCGCACATAGGAGAGCGCGATCTGCGCCGATTCCTTCATGACGTCGCCCAGCTGGCCGGTCAGGGTCAGGCCGCCCTTCTCGCCGTCCATCTCGGTCGCCTCGATGAAGAGCACGTCGCCACCGGCCCCGGTGACGGCCAGGCCGGTCGCCACGCCGGGCACCGAGGTCCGTTCGGCCACTTCGTTGTGGAAGCGCGGCTTGCCCAGCAGCTCGCGGACCTTGACCTCGTCGATCGCCACCGGCTTGGGCAGCTTGCCCGAGTCGATCCCGGTGGCCACCTTGCGCAGCACCTTGCCCAGCTCGCGCTCCAAAGAGCGGACGCCGGCCTCGCGGGTGTAGTCCGCGATCACGCGGTCGATGGCGGCATCGGTGAAGCCGACCTCGTCGGCGTCCACGCCGTTGCGCTCCAGCTGCCGCGGCACCAGGTGCCGGTTGGCGATGTGGAGCTTCTCCTCCTCGGTGTAGCCGTCCAGACGCACCAGCTCCATGCGGTCCAGGAGAGGACCGGGGATGGTGTCGGCCACGTTGGCGGTAGGGATGAAGAGCACCTCCGAGAGGTCGAGGTCGACCTCCAGGTAGTGGTCCCGGAAGCTGTGGTTCTGGGCAGGGTCGAGCACCTCCAGGAGCGCTGACGAGGGATCGCCGCGCCAGTCGGCGCCGACCTTGTCGATCTCGTCCAGCATGATCACCGGGTTCTTGGTGCCCGCCTCTTTCAAGGCGCGCACGATCCGGCCCGGCAGGGCGCCGATGTAGGTGCGGCGGTGGCCGCGGATCTCGGCCTCGTCGTGGATGCCGCCCAGCGACACCCGCGCGAACTTGCGGCCCAGGGCGCGCGCCACGGACTCGCCCAGCGAGGTCTTGCCGACGCCCGGGGGGCCGACCAGCGTGATGATGGCGCCCGAACCGCGACCGCCGACCGGACTCGAACCCCGCTCGTTGCGCCGCTTGCGCACGGCCAGGAACTCGATGATGCGGTCCTTGACGTCGTCCAGGCCGTAGTGGTCCTCGTCCAGGATCCGGCGCGCTTCGACGAGGTCGAAGTTGTCCGGCGAGCGGACCTCCCAGGGGATCTCGAACATCCAGTCCAGGTAGTTGCGGATCCAGCCGTACTCTGGGCTCTGCTCCGAGGTCCGCTCCAGGCGGTCGAGCTCGCGCTCCACCTCCTTGCGCACGGCCTCCGGCATCGCCACTTCTTCGAGCTTCTGCCGGTACTCGGACGCGGTGTCGCCGGTCTCGCCCAGCTGCTTCTTGATGGCGTCCATCTGCTGCCGCAGCAGGAAGTCCCGCTGCTGCTTCTCCATGCGCTCGCTGACCTGCGTGCGCAGCTCGTCCTTCAGGCTGAGGTCGGCCAGGGTGTCGCGGTTCCAGGCCACGATCTTGCGCAGCCGCTCCTTGACGTCCAGCGTCTCCAGGATCTCGACCTTGCGCTCGGTCGAGAAGTCCGGCGAGTAGCCGGACATGTCGGCCAGGTGTCCGGGGCTTTCGATGGCGCGCAGCACCTGGGCGATCTGGGGCACGCCCCGGATCTCCAGGATGTTCTCGACCACTGCCCGGTACTCGCGCGCCAGCGCGCGCGTCTCCTCGTCGGCGTTGGTGGGGTCGGGCCGTGGCTCGACCTCGGCGAAGAGGGCGCCGCCCACCTCCGCCGTGACCGTGCCCAGCAGTGCGCGGTAGCGGCCCTGGACGGCCGCGGCCGGGGTGCCATCGGGCATCTGGCCGGTGTCCTCGACCTTGGCCACGGTGCCCACGGTGGCGTAGCGGCCCTCGAGCTTGGGGACCAGCAGGACGCGCATGTCCTCTTCGCGAGCCGCGGCCAGCGCCGCCCGCGCCTCCTCGGACTCAGCCGGGATGGTGGCGTTCATGTGCGGCAGCACGACGCCGTGCGGCAGCGGGATGACGGGCAGCTTCTCTGTCTTCATTTCCATTGTCTTGTCGCCTAGAAATCCTCTCCCGGGGTCCGGGTATTTCGATGTGCAAGGTTTCTACCCGCTCCCGGAAAGCAGGAAACTTGTGGCCATGCTGGCCGGAGTCGACCTCGGCGGGACCCAGGTCCGGGTGGCGCTGGCGCGTACCGACGGCCGCATCACCGGGATCGCGAAAACCCCCACGGCGGCCGTGGGCGGACCCCAGGGCATGGCCGAATGGGTGGCCGCGCAGGTCGACCACCTGCGCGGGCGGGCCAAGGTGCGGCGGGTGGCGATCGGCTCGCCGGGGCCCCTCGACGCCGTCCACGGCAAGCTGGTCAACCCGGCCAACCTCCCGGGCTGGGAGGGAGCGCCGCTGGCGGCGCTGGTCGCACGTGCGACCGGCGCGCCGACCCTGCTGCAGCACGACGCGAAGCTGGCGGCTCTGGCGGAGTACCACCGCGGGGCCGGCCGCGGCAGCCGGCACCTGGTCTACATCACCTGGAGCACCGGCATTGGCGGCGGCGTGGTGATCGACGGCCAGCTCTTCAGCGGCGCCCACGGCAGCGCCGGTGAGGTGGGCCACACGATCATCGACCCCGACGGGCCGCTGGACGCCTGCGGCCAGCGTGGCTGCCTTGAGGTCTTCGCCGGCGGCAACAACCTGGCCCGGCAGACCGGAGAGCCGGCCGCCCAGCTTTTCGAGGCCGCCGAGTCGGGCGACGCCGAGGCGCTGGCGATCGTCCGTCGCGCGGCCACCTACATGGGCGTCGGCCTGATCAACGTCACCAACCTCTTCGATCCCGACGTGATCGTGGTCGGCGGGGGCATCTCGCGCTCCTGGAAGCTGGTCGGCCCCCAGCTGGAGGCGGCGCTGCGGGGCTCGCCCTTCATCGGAGCGGCCCGCCGGCCGGCCCTCCGGCGCGCTCGGCTGGGCGACAAGGTGGGGCTGGTGGGGGCCGTGGAGTGGGCTCGGGCGAACCTCTAGACCCCGCCTTTCCCCTCATCAAACGGGCGGCGCACGAGCAGGGGGTACGGGCCTGGGCGGTGGGGGGCTTCGTCCGCGACCGCCTGCTCGGCAGGGCCCACCCCGACCTCGACATCCTGGTCGAGGACGGCGACGCGCTCCGCCTCGCCGAGCGCTTCGCCGAGCTGGCGGGCGCGCACAAGCCCGTGCTCTTCCCGCGCTTCGGCACCGCCCAGGTGACCTGGGGCGACCGCCTGGTCGAGTTCGCTACGGCCCGCGCCGAGTCCTACGCCACCGATTCGCGCAAACCCGAGGTTCGCCCGGCGACCCTTAGAGAGGACCTGGAGCGGCGCGACTTCACCGTCAACACGTTGCTCATGGACCTCGACGGGCACGTCCACGATCCCCTCGGCCGCGGTCTCGCCGACCTCGAAGCCAGGCTGCTGCGCACCCCCCGCGACCCCGTGGAGACCTTCTCGGACGATCCGCTGCGGATGCTGCGCGCGATCCGCTTCGCCGCCCAACTCGGTTTCCGGCTGGCGCCCGACCTGCTGCCGGCCATGAGAAAGCTCAAAGACCGCCTGCGGCCGCCAGTGCTGTCGGTCGAGCGGACCGCCGACGAGCTGCGCAAGATGCTGCTGTCCGAGCGGCCGGCGCTGGCGCTGGAGCTGATGGACGAGGGCGGGCTGCTGGAGATCGTGCTGCCGGAGCTGGCCGCCACCAAGGGCGTGGCGCAGAAGGGGTGGCACCACGCCGACGTCTACGGCCACACGCTCGAGGCGCTGGCGCTGGCCCCGCCCGCGCTGACCGAGCGGCTGGCGGTGCTCCTGCACGACACCGGCAAGCCCTTGACGGCAGGCGGTGACGGCACCTTCTACGGCCACGAGCAGAAGGGGGCCGAGCTGGCGGCCGAGGCGCTCCGCCGGCTGCGGTTTTCAAACGCCGAGGCCGAACGGGTCTCCACCCTCATCCGGCTGCACATGCGGCCGGTCTACTACGAGTCGAGCTGGGGCGACTCGGCGGTGCGCCGCCTGGCCCGCGACGCCGGAGACCTGCTCGGGCCGCTGCTGGCCGTGGCCCGCGCCGACATCGCCGCCTCCGACTACCCCGAGCCCGAGAAGCTGGACGACCTGCAGGCCCGGCTAATGGCCGTCCTCGAGGAGGAGCCCAGCCGGATTCGGGTCCCGGTCAGCGGGGAGGACGTGATGCGCGAGCTCGGGCTGAGGCCTGGGCCCGAGGTCGGGAGGATCAAGGCGGAGATCGAAGAGAAGATCCTGGAGGGCGAGCTGGAGCCCGATAGGGAGGCAATCCTCGACCACCTGCGGCGCCGCAAGCGAAGCAGGGGGGAGGGCGGGGGAAGCGCTTTGCGCGGCCGCCCGTAGGGGGGAGGTCCCCCGGAAAACGTTCTAGACTTGCCGCCATTCAATTTGCTCACCAGCGCAAGGGGGTAATGATGCGATCGGTACGTAGCCTGGCCGCAGCCGCGGCCATCGTGATGGCGGCAGTCGCCTGCGGCGGCAACAGCGGCACCAGCGGGGGCGGCGCCAGCTGCTCCAAGACCTACAAGGTCGGCCTGGTCACCGACGTCGGCAAGCTGTCAGACAAGTCCTTCAACGCCACCTCCTGGCAGGGCGTCGTGGACGCCCAGAACGACAAGAGCCTCTGCGTGCAGGGCAAGGCGATCGAGTCCAACCAGCCCACCGACTACGCCAAGAACATGCAGACCTTCGTCGACCAGGGCTACGACATGGTGGTCGCGGTTGGCTTCCTGATGGGTGACGACACCTTGGCCGAGGCCAAGAAGAACAGCGGCACCAAGTTCGCCATCGTCGACTTCGCCTACACGCCCACCCAGAGCCCGCCGGCCAACCTGACCGGGCTGGTCTTCAAGGAGGACCAGGCCGGCTTCGAGATCGGCGCTCTGGCCGGCCTGATGACCAAGACCGGCACCGTGGGCCAGGTCCTGGGCCTCAAGATCCCGCCCGTGGTGCGCTACGCCGAGGGCTACAAGGCCGGCGTCAAGTACACGAACCCCAGCGCCAAGGTGCTCGAGGTCTACCAGGGCCCGGGTGACGGCGCCGCCTTCAACAACCCCGACTGGGGCAAGGCCCGCGCCATCGACGAGATCAACCAGAACGCCGACATCATCTTCGGCGGCGGCGGCAACACCGGCAACGGCGCCCTCCTGGGCGCCCTCAGCAAGCAAAAGGCCTGCATCGGTGTCGACACCGACCAGTTCGTCAGCTACCCGGACGCCGACGGCTGCCTGATGACAAGTGCCGAGAAGAAGCTGGCGACCGCGGTCAAGACCGCGATCACGGACATGGTCAAGAACCAGTGGCCGAGCAGCAACCTGCTCACCTTCGACGCCGCCAACGGCGGTGTTGGCATCAGCTCTTACCACGATTACGACAGCAAGATCCCGGCCGACGTGAAGACCAAGATCACGGACATCCAGAAGAAGCTGGCTGACGGCAGCCTGCAGACCGGCGTCAACATCAGCTGAGCAACTAGGGGCCGTGCCGGCCCTCGAACTTCGCGGGATCGTCAAGACGTTCGGAGGGCTGAGGGCCAACGACGGCGTGGACCTCGTCGTCCAATGGGGCGAGGTCCACGCCCTGCTCGGCGAGAACGGAGCCGGCAAATCGACGTTGATGAACGTCGTCTACGGGCTCCAGAGTCCTGACGCCGGCGAGATCGTCTACGACGGCCAGCCGGTGGTCATCCGGCGGCCGGAGGACGCCATCCGGCGCGGGATCGGGATGGTGCACCAGCACTTCATGCTCATCCCGCCGCTGACCGTGGCCGAGAACGTTGTGCTCGGCCACGAGAGCGCGCGGGGCGGGATGATGGACCTGACCGCGGCCGGGCAGATGGTGAGCGAGCTCTCTCACCGCTACGGCCTGGAGGTCGACCCGCGCGCACGCGTCCGCGACCTGTCGGTGGGGCTCCAGCAGCGCGTGGAGATCTTGAAAGCCCTCTATCGCGGGGCCAGGCTGCTCATCCTCGACGAGCCGACGGCGGTGCTCACGCCGCAGGAGATAGATCGCCTCTTCGAGATCGTCAGCAACCTCAAAGCCGAGGGCAAGGCGGTCATCTTCATCACCCACAAGCTGGCCGAGGTGATGCGGATCGCCGACCAGATCACGGTCATGCGCCGGGGCAAGGTGGTGGCCACCACCACGCCCGCCGAGAGCTCGCCTCCTGACCTGGCGCGCCTGATGGTGGGCCGGCCCGTCCTGCTGCGAGTCGAGAAGGGCCCGGCGCACCCGGGTGACGTCCTGCTCGAAGTCGAGGCGCTGAAGGTCGAGGACGACCTCCATCACCCGGCCGTGGAAGGCGTCGACCTGCAGGTGCGCGCCGGCGAGATCCTGGGCGTCGCGGGAGTGGAGGGCAACGGCCAGCGGGAGCTGGTGGAGGCCATCGTCGGCCTGCGCCCGGCCAAGGGCAGAGTCACGATCGCCGGCCGTGACATGTCGCACGCCACCACCCATCGCCGGCTGAAGGACCTGAGCCACATCCCCGCCGACCGCCAGCAGATGGGCGTGATCCTGGACATGTCGATCGCCGACAACCTGGTCCTGCCCGACTTCGACCGCCCGCCCTTCGCCCACTGGCTGATCCGGGCTCTGGATTCGATCCGTGCCTTCGCGGCCCGGATCATCAAGGAGTACGACATCCGGGCCGAGCGACCCGAGCAGCGCACCGGGTCGCTCTCGGGCGGAAACCAGCAGAAGGTGGTGGTCGCCCGCGAGCTGGCCACCGACCCCAAGATCCTGATCGCGGCCCAGCCCACGCGCGGCGTGGACGTGGGCTCCATCGAGTTCATCCACCGCCGGATCGTGGAGCAGCGCGATCGCGGTCTGGCCGTGCTCCTGGTCTCCTCCGAGCTGGACGAGGTCCTGTCGCTGTCGGATCGGGTGGCGGTGATCTACCGAGGCCAGATCGCAGCCGTGCTCGAAGGCGAAGCCATCGACCGCGAGCACATAGGGCTCCTCATGGCCGGCGCCGCGTGAACGCTCCGCTTCGCTCCGCTTCGCGGGAAGAACCTGCGCATCCTCCCGCGGGCCTACCTCCCTCTGACTCAGCGCGTCGTCCCCAACGTCTGGATCGTCGACTAACACGGCCCGGCAAGCCGGGCCTTACGGCGAATCGGGTCGCCGCCTGATGCGGCTCGTTCTCCACTGGCTGCGGCAGGCTTTGGTGCCGCTGCTCTCGGTGATCTGCGGCTTCATCGTCGCCGGCTTCGCCGTCTTCCTGAGCGGAGCCAACCCCGTCGACGCGCTGGTGGCGCTCTTCCAGGGCGCCTTCCTGGAGCGCAACTCCGTCTCCGAAACGCTGATCGCCACCATTCCCTACATCTTTTTGGGCCTGGCCGTCGCCATCGGCTTCAAGGCGGGCCTTTTCAACATCGGGGCCGAGGGCCAGTTCTACCTGGGGGCCATTGCGGGCACCTACGTCGGGTACTCGCTGCACGGCCTGCCGGCGATCGTGCACATCCCGCTGGCGGTGGCCGCCGGCATGCTGGGCGGGCTCGGCTACGCGGTGATACCCGGCGTGCTCAAGGCGCGCTTCGGCGCCCACGAGGTGATCACTACGATCATGCTCAACCACATCGCGCTGGCCGTCAGCGATTACCTGATCAACCGCGGGCCCATGGGCGATCCCCACGCCAGCGCCCCCAAGACGCCTTTCATCCAGCACTCGGCCGAGCTACCCATCCTGATCCCCAACGCGCGCCTCCACCTCGGGCTGCTGCTGGCCCTGGCGGCCGTGCCCATCGTGTGGTTCCTGATCGAGCGCACCACGGTCGGCTTCCGCCTGCGCGCGGTCGGGCTCAACCAGACCGCGGCCCGGGCCGCGGGCATCTCGGTGGGCTGGACGATCGTGCTGGTGATGGCGATGTCCGGCGCGCTGGCCGGGCTGGCCGGCGCCGACGAGGTGCTGGGCGTCTCCCACTTCATGCCGCCCACCTTCTCGGTCGGCTACGGCTTCGACTCCATCGCGGTGGCGCTGGTCGCCCGCTCCAATCCCTGGGGCATCGTGCCCGCCGCCTTCCTCTTCGGGTCCATGCGCAGCGGGGCCGGGTTCATGCAGCTCCAGACCCAGGTTTCGGCCGACCTGATCTCCGTGGTGCAGGCGACCGTGATCATCTTCGTGGCCGCTCCGGTGATGGTGCGCTGGCTTTTCCGGCTGCGCGAGAGGCCTGCAATTCCCACGCCGCTTGCAGCTCAAGAAGGCGCGGCGGTGTGAACGAGTTCCTGCAGCGCGCCGACCTGGTGGGCCTGGCCGCCGCCACGTTGCTGGCTTCCACGCCGCTGGTGCTGGCGGCCCTGGGAGGCGTCATGAGCGAGCGCTCGGGCGTGGTCAACATCGCGCTCGAGGGCATCATGCTGACGGGCGCCTTCATGGGCTATGTGGCCGCGCTGGCCACCCACAACCTCTGGTTCGGAGTCGGCGTGGCGATCCTGAGCGGCGCCTTGATCGCCGGTTTGCACGCGGTGCTGGCGATCGAGTTCTTGGTCGACCAGATCGTCAGCGGGACGGTCATCAACATCCTGGCGGTCGGCATCACCGGCGTGTACTACCGCACCTTCATCCAGCAGCAGAACGTGGCCGGCCCGGGGACGCTGCCGGTATGGAAGATCCCTTTCCTGGCCAACCTGCCGGTGCTGGGACCGATCTTCTTCCAGAACCAGTTCGTGACCTACGCCATGGTCGTGCTGGTCGTCTGCGTCCACCTGCTGCTCTTCCGGAGCGTGTGGGGGCTGCGCACCCGGGCGTGCGGCGAGCACCCGCTGGCGGCCGAGACGGCCGGCATTTCCGTGCGCTTCATGCGCTACGGCAACGTCATGCTCTCGGGGGCGTTGGGCGGCCTGGGCGGGGCCTACTTCTCACTGCAGCAGGTGGGCAATTTCCTGCCCAACATGACCGGCGGCAAGGGCTTCATCGCGCTGGCCGCGATGATCTTCGGCAAGTGGACTCCCTTTGGGGCGTTCCTGGCCTCGCTGCTGTTCGCGGCCTCTGACGCGCTGGGCTCGCGGCTGCAGTTCTACGGCATCAACATCCCCTACCAGATCACCTCGACGCTGCCCTACGTGCTCACCATCATCGTGGTCGCCGGCGCCGTGGGCCGCGCGATCGCGCCCGCCGCCGTGGGGCGGCCCTATAAGAAGAGCTGAAAGCTGCGCTATAGTCCCTGCTACTGGGGATTTTCTGCAGCCCCCTCGGGGTGGCTGAGAGAGGGGAGGTCTGTGCGGTGCCTGAAACGGAGCTTCGTGAACCGGCGTCTTTGACGCACACCAATGGAAAATCCGAGGAGTCGCTCCTCACGGTGATCGCCAAGGACGACAGCTTGCACGGCAACCTGAACATCAAGGGCGACGGCCGTGTGCTGGGCGAGTTCTCGGGTGAGATCGACTGCGCCGGCGAGCTCATGATCGGAGCCACGGCCTCGGTCTCGGCCAACATCCGGACGCGCAACATTACGATCTCAGGCCTGGTGCGCGGCAACGTGACGGCCGTGGGCAAGCTCAAGATCGCGCCCACCGGGCGCCTGGAGGGCGATGCCCGGGTCGGGGCCCTGATCGTGCAGGAGGGTGGCGTGCACCACGGCGTCATCCGGGTGCACCCGGAAGGCCTGCCGACGGAGCCGGAGCCGGTGCTGGCGCAGACCGTGGTCGTGGCTTCCGGCGCCGATCCCGGATCCAAGCCGGTGACGGCCCAGGTCGACCGCGTGAAGAAGTTCTGGGGGGAATTCTTTTAGCGCCGGAAGAACCTGCGGTTCCTCCCGCCAACCTACCTCCATTCTTGGCGCCGCGCCAGGTCGCCAACGTCAGGATCACGGACTCACACGGCCCGGCTTAGCCGGGCCTTACCTGCGGGGCTAGGCTTTTAAAGAGGTGACCCACCAGACCTACGACCGCAACCTGGCGCTCGAGCTGCTGCGCGCCACCGAGGCGGCCGCCCTGGCCGCGGCTCCGCTGACCGGGCGGGGCGACAAGGAAGCGGCCGACCAGCGTGCCGTCGACGCCATGCGCAACGCGCTGGCCTCGGTCGACATGAAGGGCACAGTCGTGATCGGCGAGGGCGAGAAGGACGAGGCGCCGATGCTCTACTTCGGCGAGGAGATCGGCAACGGCATGGAGCCCGAGGTCGATGTTGCGGTAGACCCCATCGACGGCACCGAGTTCACGGCCAGCCTGATCCCGGGAGCCATGGCCGTGGTGGCGCTGGCCGAGCGCGGCTCCATGTTCACCAGCCACGTCCACTACATGGAGAAGCTGGTGGTCAGCCGCCGCGCTCGGGGCGTCATCGACATCGACATGCCGGTGGAGTGGAACCTGGTCCGGATCGCCAAGGCCGAGGGCCTGCACCCGCGCGACCTGACCGTGATCATCCTCAACCGCGAGCGCAACCAGCCGATCATCGAGCAGGTGCGGGCGGTAGGCCCTCGCATCTCACTGATCTCGGGCGGGGACGTGGCCGCCGCGGTGGCCGCGGCCAACGATCAGCTCACCGGCAAGCACGTCCTGATGGGCAGCGGTGGCGCGACCGAAGGAGTCCTCGCAGCCTGCGCGGTCAAATGCCTGCGCGGAGACATGCAGGCGCGCTTCTATTTCCGCGACGACGACGAGCGGCAGCTGGTGGTCAGGGAGGGCCACAAGCCCGACCGCAGCTTCGGCATCGACGACCTCTGCTCCGGCGACAACATCTTCTTTGCGGCGACCGGCATCACGACCGGCGACCTCCTGCACGGCGTCCGTTACGAGGCGGACTATGCCTACACGCACTCCATGGTCCTGCGCTCGAAGTCAGGCACCATCCGCTACGTCGACGCCTACCACGAGAATTCCAAGCTGCGCGAGAACGGGCTGCTGCCCGAGCAGGTGATGCTCAACCACCGGCCGCCGGCTCCTAGCCTGAGTGCAGCCCGTACACCGGCCAGGGCGCGCGGATGAAGCTCAGCCGGTCGTACTGAGAGCTGAGCTGCCGGTTCAGAGCCGCCGGCGCGCGGTCGATCAGGATCAGGTACTCGGGGCGCTCACTGCGGACGGCGGCTATGGTCGCCCCCTCTGAGTTGGGCTCCAGCCGGTATTCGGCGTCGAGAGCGATGTAGCGGCCCGCCTGCCGGCGCCCGGACACCACGTACAGCCAGGGCTGGTCGCCCCAGACCTCGAGGCGGCCCTCGACCTTGATGCTCGCGGCCAGGTCCTCGACCTCAGCCGCACGGCCCGGGAACTTGCCCGCGTACACGCGCCAGCCAGTCGCGCCGACGGCGTGGTCGTACCAGTCCTTGTAGTAGCCCGGCAGCTGAGACCAACCGAACGCCGTGCCATATGAGGTTTCCGGCAAAGGCCATCGGGCGAGCATGAACATCTCCAGACGGGGCAGGAACATGACCGTCTGCAGCATCAGCACCACGCCGACGGCCACCGGCGCCACCAGCACCGGCCGCAGCCAGAGTCCGAGCATCAGTGTCAGTGGCGGCAGGACCTCCAGCGACTGGTGCATGAAGCCGCGCGGGCTCAGCACGGCCCCGATCACCGCCAGCGGCAGCCAGGCGCCCAGCAACCGAGCCGCGGGCGAGCGCTGCTCGATGCCGATCCGCAGCCCGGCGAAAAGGCCGACGCCCAGCGGGGCCAGGCGCAGGAGGAGGCTGATAGGCGCCAGTTCGGCGCCGCCGTTCGCCCACCTCAGCTCGCGCCACTCGGCGCCAATTACCGACTGCCAGGCTTCCCAGGTGCCGGTCAGGTGCAGCGCGACCAGGACGGCCAGCGAGGCTGCGGCCGCTCCACCCAGGACGGGCAGGACGCGCAGCGGGCGGCCGGAAAGCGTGACAAACCAGGGCACACAGAGTGCGTCCAGGAGGTAGGTGGGCTGGACCAGCGCCGCCAGGACGAGCAGAACCCCGGAGGCCACCGCCCGCACCGGCCCGCCTCCGATCCCGCACACGATGCCGCCCAACAGCAGCGGCATTCCCATCAGCTCGGGGCCCTGGAGATCGCCCTCCACCACCGGCAGCGCGCTGACCAGCCCGAAGGTCAGGGCGGTCAGCTCCGGCTGCGCGTCCAGCCGGCGGGCGATGAGGTACACGACCGCCGTCGAGACCATGACCTGCAGCGCCAGGATCAGCTGCATGCCGGGGTGCCAGCCGTGGGTGAGGGCGAGGACCCCTGCCATGAAGTCATAGGCCAGCGGCTGCTGGTCGCCCCAGACCTGCACATAGAGGCGCTGGCCGCCCAGCATCTCGGTCGCCACCGCCGCCAGCAACCCTTCGTCGTGCGCCCAGCGCGGCTCCCAGAGCGAGGGCAGTCGCGCCAGGAAGGTGGCGCCCAGGACCAGGCCCAGGGCCCGCAGCGGGACCCGGGCCGGCAGCAGTTTCAGGCCGTGCGCACCGCCGCCGCGGCCTGGAGCCCCAGCTCGTCGACCGCCATCTCGCGCATCTTGTACTTCTGGACCTTGCCGCTGATCGTCATCGGCCACATCTCGGTCCCCTTCAGGAACTTCCAGTAGCGCGGCACCTTGAAGCGCGCGATCCGGCCCTCGCAGAACTGCGCCATCTGCTCGTCAGTGAGGTCCGCGCCCTCGCGCACCTTGACCCACGCCATGACTTCTTCGCCGTACTTCTCGCTGGGCACGCCGATCACCTGCACGTCGGAGATGTCGGGATGCGTGTACAGGAACTCCTCGATCTCGCGCGGGTAGATGTTCTCGCCGCCGCGGATGATCATGTCCTTGATGCGGCCCACGATGTTGAGGTACCCGTCGTCGTCCATGGTCGCCAGGTCGCCGGTGTGCATCCAGCGTCCGGCGTCGATCGACTCGCGCGTGGCCTCGGCGTTGTTCCAGTAACCGAGCATCACGTTGTATCCACGCGTGCACAGCTCGCCGGGCGTCCCGCGCGGCACCACCGAACCCGACTCCGGATCCACGATCTTGATCTCGACGTGCGGATGAATTCGGCCGACGGTGCCGGTCTGCTTCTCGAGCGGATCATCGAGCGCGGTTTGCGTCGAAACCGGTGACGTTTCGGTCATGCCGTACATGATCGTGACCTGCGGCATGTGCATCTTGCTCTGCACCTTCTTCATGACCTCGACCGGGCAGGGCGAGCCGGCCATAATGCCGGTGCGCAGCGACTCGTACTCGAAATCTCCGAACTGCGGATGGTCGAGCTCGGCGATGAACATGGTGGGCACGCCGTACAGCGAGGTGCAGCGTTCTTTGGACGCCGTTTGCAGCGTCTTCAAGGGATCGAAATTGTCGTTGGGCACCACCATCGTCGACCCGTGCGTGGTGCAGGCCAGGTTGCCGAGGACCATCCCGAAGCAGTGGTAGAAGGGCACCGGTATGCAGACGCGGTCATGGTCGGTGTACTTCAGGCCCTCGCCGATGAAGTAACCGTTGTTGAGGATGTTGTGGTGGGAGAGCGTGGCGCCTTTGGGGAAGCCGGTGGTGCCCGACGTGTACTGGATGTTGATGGGCTCGTCGAAGTTGAGGGTTTGCTCCCGCTCCTCCACCTGCTGCTCGCTCGCGCCTGACGCATCCCGCAGCAGCGCGTCCCATCCGTCCTCGAGCACCAGCGCCTCGCGCAGCTCCGGCGTGCGACCGCGGACCTCGCCCAGCATGTCGACGTAGCTGGCGCCCCGGTTCTGGGTGGCCAGGATTAGGAACGAAGTTCCCGACTGGTTGAGGGCGTACTCCAGTTCGGAGGTCTTGTAGGCCGGATTGATGTTGACGAGGATCGCCCCGATGCGCGCGGTCGCGTACTGGACGATCACCCACTCATAGCGGTTGGGTGCCCAGATCCCCACCCGGTCGCCCTTCTCCACGCCGCGCGCCAGCAGCCCGCGGGCGCACTCGCTCACCTGGTCCCAGAACTCGCGGTAGGTCGCCCGGTAGCCCTGGTGGGCGACCACCAGCGCCTCGTTGTCGGGGTGCCGTTCGACCGTCCTGCGCAGGTTCTCGCCGATGGTTTCGCCGATCAGCGGGACCGCGCTGGCGCCATGGGTGTACGAGAGCGCGCTCATGGCCTAATTGTGGCCCCGAAAGAACAGGAGCGCGCCGGTGCGCTCTGTCTTCCAGTGCCGGAAGCCGGCCGCCCGGGCGTCCGCGCGCAGCCGGCGGCTGTCCGGTGGCGCGAAGAACCCGCTCAGCCGTGCTGCCTGCACGTTGACCTGCCAGGGCAGCGGCGCGTCGGCGATCAGGGTGGTGCCGACCAAATCGCCCTTTGGCTTCAGCACGCGCTTGAACTCCCGCAGCACGGTCCGGTGGTCCGGGATGCAGTGCAGCGAGTTGAAGCAGAGGACGCGGTCGGCGCCGGCGTCCGCCAGCGGCAGCCGGGTGGCGTCGCCGCGGACCAGTTCCAGGTGCCGCCGCTGCGTGGGCGGCAGCTTGTCGGCGCGGGCTGTCGCCCGGGTGAGCATGAGCCGGCTCAAGTCGACGCCGAGCAGCCTGCCTTTGGTCTGCGGCAGGCCCCGCGCGAAGGTGATGCCGCCGCCGGTCGGGCAATCGACGACCAGCTGACCCTTATTGCAGGCCACTCCGGCCGCCATCGCCGCCAGGAAGCGCTCGACGTCGGCGCCCCACATGAGGAAGCCGCCCAGCGGCGCCAGCCGGCTCTGCACCCCCGCGTCATAGAGGGCGCCGTAGACGGTTTCGAAGACGTCGAAGGGCATCCTCTTCAGGGAAAACCAACCGCTTGAGAAACGCGAATAACAGGCATATGGTGATCTGTAGTCCGAGTAGCCGGCGGCGCCGCGAGACCGCGCAAGGTTGGCCTCCACAAGAGGCGACGGCCCTGAGGGGCGCAGATAAACCAGAAGCGCGAAACGGGCGAACCCGGCCGAGGCGGTGCTCGCTGGGGCGCCGCCTCGATAATTTTCGCGGAGGGAACCCAGGTTCCCCCCGCGGGCCCTCCCTCCTGACGCTTGCGCGCTCAGTTTCGAGGTGGGCGAAAAGCTCCGCTGGGTGCCGGCCGGTCAAGGCCCGGCCTGACGCGCAATGCTGACTTTTGCGGAGGGAACGTAGGGGCCGGGGCTCGCCCCGCCCTAACGCACTGACCTGATCCGGCTGACCATCACCGTGCCCAGCAGCAGGAACACCACGGCGAAGCTGAAGATCACCCGGTAGCCGCTGTTGGGCGACTGCCGGTTGAAGTAGTCGAGCAGCACGCCCATGGTCAGCGGCACGAAGGTCTGGGGCAGGGTGAGCGCGACGTGGAACAGGCCCATGTCCTTGGCCGCGTGCTCGCGGTCGGGCAGTGTGTCGCAGGCCAGCGCCCAGTCGACCGCGTAGTAGCAGCCATATCCGACGCCGTAGAGGGCGGCCGCGCCGAAGACCAGGACCAGGTTGGTCGGGAAAAGGATGATGAAGACCAGCGCCACCAGGCTTTGCAGAAAGCCGCTCAGGTAGACGAATCGTTTGCGCCCCAGGCGGTCGGAGTAGAAGCCGGCCAGCAGCCCGAAGGGCACGGCGGCCAGCAGCACGACCAGGAACCAGGTCGGCGTGAAGCTGCCCGGGTCCTTGACCTTGACCACGTCGCGGAAGAAGTTGAAGAGGAAGTAGGCCACGCTGTTGATGCCCGCGGTGGTCGCCAGCCGCGTCAGGATCACCCACATGAAGTCGCCGCCTGCCAGCGGCCGGAAGAACTCCTTCAGCGTCTCGCCCAGCGGCCGGCTGGGAGCCCTGGGCACCGGGATCAGCCCTTCGCCGCGGGCGGCCAAAACGGTGGGGATGAGCGTGAGCAGGGCCCCGGCTCCGATCACCAGATAGGCGACCGGATAGACCGAGCCGGTGATCACGGCGGTCACCGCCAACCCGGCGCCGCTGCCGGCCTGGACCATGGTGGCCAAAAACGCGCTGGCGCGGCCGAACTCGGCGTCAGGGACCACGTCGGGGATCAAGCCCGCGTAGGCGGCGCCGGCGGCGTTGAAGAAGAACTGCAGGACCAGGTAGCCGATGGCCAGCTGCAGGTAGGAGTGGGAGGTGAAGAGGAGCACCAGCCCCACGGCGGCACCGGCGGTGCCGGCCACGATCACCGGGCGCCGGCGGCCCCAGCGGGTGGTCAGGAAGTCGGAGTAGTAGCCGACCAGCGGCGGCACGGCGAAGGCCGCGACGCCGCCCATCCCGATCAGCACACCCAAAGCAGTGCCCTGCTGGGCCTTGGGCACCAGGTCGTCGACCTGGTGCTGGATCAGCACCGTGGTGGTCGGCTGCCAGACCAGGAATTGGCCGAACCAGTAGGCCGATAAGCCGAGGTGGCGGGGGATGCCCATGCGGGCCGGCCGCGCCGGCGAGAGCGCCACGGTGGCCATTGCTCGGCGCAGGGTATGACGCACTGGCGACGCCGTCAAAGCAGGCTGTAAAGACCCGGTCGATGCCCGCGGTTGCGCCTGCTACCCTAGGCGCCGCCTACCCATGCCCATGAACTTCACGCGCGTCCGCACCGTACTCACCGACGTTCCCAGGCACGCCAAGCTGGCCTACTGCCTGCTCCGCGACGACCGCGTGCCGGCCCCTCCCAAGGCCGCCCTGCTGGCGGCGCTGGGCGTGATCGTCAGCCCGCTCGACGTCCCGGCCTGGGTTCCGGTGCTCGGGGAATTGGACATCCTCGCCCTCGGGGTGCTGGCGGTCAAAGTCTTCGTGGACGCCTGCCCCGAGGAGCTGGTGGAGGAGCACCGGGTGGCGCTCAAGGCGGGCACCAGCATCTTCGACGACGACTGGCGGGCCGCGCGCGCGGTGCTGCGGCTGGCCGTCGAGCGCGCCGTGAGCCGTGCCGCCGGGGGGCGCTTCCGGCGGGTGCGCCTGCTCCAGGACCACAGGGAGGATCGATCGGCGTGAAGGTGATGCTCACCAAGGACGTGCAGAACGTCGGCCGCGCCGGCGACGTCAAGGAGGTGGCCGACGGCTACGGCCGCAACTTCCTGCTTCCCCGCAAGCTGGCGATCCCGGCGCGGGCCGGAGTCGAGGCCGAGGCCAAGAAGATCCGCGACGCGGCGAGCCGGCGCGAGGCCAAGGACCGCGACGAAGCCCAGACTCTGGCCGCCGAGATCGGCAACAAGACGGTGGTCGTGCGCCTGCGCACGGGCGCCGAGGACAAGGCCTTCGGCGCGGTCACCAACGCGGATATAGCGACCGCGCTCAAGGCCCAGCACCAAGTCGACGTCGACCGCCACAAGATCGACTTGAAGGAGCCGATCAAGCAGCTGGGAGAGCACCAGGTGGCGCTCCGCTTGCACCGGGACGTCGAGGCCCACATCAACCTGATCGTCACCAGCGACCGCTAGGTCAGCGAGCCGCTAGGTTTGGCCACCGCGCCGCCCCTCGTAGCAGGGCGGTCAGAAGGAAGGGTTCCGCCGCACGACCTGGAGGCCGAAGGCTCCGTCCTCGGCTCCATCCTCCTCGACCCAACTGCCATCACGCGCGTGCTCGACCTCCTTACGCCCGAGGACTTCTACCGCGAGAACAACGCCCAGATCTACCGTGCGGCGACCGAGCTGTTCCGGCAGGGGGAGCCCATCGACAACATCACGCTGGCGGACGAGCTCACGCGGATGGGGGTGCTGGAGCGGGTGGGAGGGCGCGCGCACCTGGCGATGCTCCAGGAGGGGGTGCCGACCGCCGCCAACATCGAGTACTACGGCCGCATCGTCAAGGCCAAGGCCCAGAAGCGGCGCCTGATCTCGGCCGGCGCGACGGTGTCGGGACTGGGCTTCGACGACGCGATCGAGGCCGACGACGCGCTCAACGAGGCCCAGCGCGCGGTTTACGACATCGCCGACCAGCGGGTGGGGACGCGGCTCGAGGTGCTCTACCCGCTGCTCAAGGACGCCATGGAGCGTGTGGACGCGCAGATGACGCGGGGGACGGGAGTCCTTGGCGTCCCCACCGGCTTCCACGACCTGGACCGAGTGACCAGCGGGTTCAAAAACAGCGACCTGATCGTGATCGCGGCACGTCCATCAATGGGCAAGGCGCTGGCCCTGGATACGCCGATCCCCACACCGGACGGATGGAAGACGATGGGCAGCCTGCGCGTGGGCGACCAGGTCTTTGATGAGACCGGCTCGCCTTGCACGGTGACGTTCGCCACCCCGGTCCAGTACGGTCGCGACTGCTTCGTCGTCCGTTTCTCAGACGGCGCGGCCATCGTTGCCGATGCGGATCACCAGTGGGCGGTGAGCACACGGGCTGATCGCAAGGCGGGCCGGCGAGCCCTGACGACGCTCACGACCTGCGAGATGGCCACCAGCCTTCGGGCGGGAGCCGATCATCGACTCAACTACTCGATCCCCGCAGCGCAGCCCATGCGGTACGCGCCGCAACAGCTGATGGTCGATCCCTATGTCCTCGGGATTTGGCTTGGGGACGGGCACACCAGTTCAGCGGTGATCACGGTTGGCGATCCCGACACCAGCGCCATCGAAATTCGAGGCCGCGTGGCGGCCGGTGAACGGGCCGCGGGCCTGGCGCGCGAGTTTGGCGTGTCACCTGCAACCTTGTCCGATCTGACCCGAGGGCGCATCTGGAGGAATCCGGACAGGGCCTTCTCGCTCCAGACGCAGCTGCGCGCTTTGGGTGTGCTCGGACGCAAGCACATACCCGAGCCATACCTGACCGCATCCGTTGAGCAACGGCTCGCGCTGCTGCAAGGGCTGATGGACTCCGACGGCCACATCGACAACCTCGGGCATGCCGAGTACGTCTCCACCCGCGAAGAGCTCGCGTTCGGCGTTCTGGAACTGGTCACAGGTCTCGGGCTCACACCTCGCCTGACTCAGGACCGCGCGACGCTCGGCGGCATGGACTGCGGTCCCCGCTACCGGGTGCGGTTCAAACCCACAGAACTGCCCATATTCCGGCTCCAGCGGAAGCTGCGGCGACAACGACTGACGCGTCCTCACCCACGCGTTCGCAGCCGGTTCATCGTCTCCATAACACCAGTCCCGACGGTTCCGGTGCGGTGCATCCAGGTCGACGCGCCTCACCACCTCTACCTCGCGGGGCGAGCTTGCATCCCGACTCACAACACCTCCCTCGCCACCGCCATTTCGCTGCACGCCGCCGTCAACGCACAGGTGCCGACCGCCATCTTCAGCCTGGAGATGTCCAAGGAGCAGCTGGTCGAGCGCCTGCTCTGCCAGGAAGCCAAGATCGACTCCCAGCGCATGCATCGGGGCATGCTCAGCGACCGCGAGTACGAGCAGCTGGTCAACGCGCTGCCCCGTTTGGAAAACGCCCCCATCTACGTCGACGAGTCGCCCATCCTGGACGAGCTCACGGTGCTGCTCAAGGCGCGGCAGGCCAAGCTGCAGCACGGCATCGGGCTGGTCGTCATCGACTACCTGCAGCTCATGAAAGGCCGCGGGGGCAAGGACGACAACCGTGTCCAGGAGGTTTCCTCGATCTCCCGCTCCCTGAAAGGCCTGGCGCGCGAGCTCAAGATCCCGGTGATCGCACTGTCGCAGCTCAGCCGCGGGCCTGAGGCGCGGCCGAATAAACGTCCGATGCTCTCGGACCTTCGCGACTCCGGATCCATAGAGCAAGATGCCGACGTCGTCGTCTTTCTCTATCGCGACGAGTACTACAACGACAAAACCGAGGAGCCCGGGATCTGCGAGCTGATCATCGCCAAGCACCGGAATGGCCCGACCGACACGGTCAAGCTGCGGTTCCGAAAGGACCAGACGATGTTCTACAACCTGGAGTCCCGCCGCCGGGCGGCTGACGAGGAGTAGGCTCGCGCGCCGTGGTGATCATCATCGTCGGCGGGCAGTGGGGCGACGAGGGCAAGGGCAAGGTCATCGACTACCTGTCCGAGCAGGCCCACCTCGTGATCCGCCCACAGGGCGGCAACAACGCCGGCCACACCGTGATCACCGAGCACGGCGAGTTCAAGTTCCAGCTGCTGCCCAGCGGAATCCTCTACCCGCAGGTCACGTGCGTCATCGGCAACGGCGTGGTGGTCGATCCGCGTGTGGTCCTGAAGGAGATCGAGCAGCTGCGCGAGCGCGGCCTGGAGCCCCACAACCTGGTCATCAGCGAGCGCGCGCACATGGTCATGAGCTACCACCCGATCTTCGACCGCCTCGAAGAGGGCGTGCGCGGCGACGACCGGTTGGGAACCACCTGGCGCGGCGTCGGCCCCGCTTATGGCGACAAGGTGCGCCGCATCGGCTTCCGCATCGGCGACCTCCAGAAGGAGGTCTTCATGCGCAAGAAGATCGACTTCGTGGTCGGACAGGTGAAGAACCCGATCCTGGACAAGCTGTACGGCGAGCCCCAGCTCGACACGGAGGCCATCCTCCAGGAGTACCTCGGCTATGCGCGCGAGCTCGACCCCTACATCAAGGACACCTTCCCGCTCATCCAGAGCGCCCTCGATCGCAGCGACAACGTGCTCCTGGAAGGCGCCCAGGCCACCATGCTCGACCTCGACTTCGGCACCTATCCCTACGTGACCGGCAGCAACCCCACCGCCGGAGGCGCCTGCACCGGCAGCGGCATCCCGCCCACCCGCGTCGACCTGACGCTCGGCTGCCTCAAGGCCTATACGACGCGAGTCGGCTACGGCCCCTTCCCGACCGAGCTGGAAGGGGCGATCGGCGACCAGATCCGCGAGCGCGGGCACGAGTTCGGCACGGTCACCGGCCGAGCCCGGCGCGTGGGCTGGTTCGACGCCTGCGTGGCGCGCTACGCCGTCCGCGTCAACGGAGCCGCCTCGATCGCGCTCCTCAAGCTCGACATCCTGGACGAGCTGGACCGGATCAAGGTCTGTTCGAGCTACGAGTTCCGGGGCGAAACCCACCGCCACCCGATGGCCAACATCTCGCATCTGAAGCACTGCGAGCCGCAGTACGTCGAGGTGCCGGGGTGGGAGGCCGACATCGGCTCGGCTCGGCGCTGGGAAGACCTGCCCCGCGCCTGCCGCGACTACATCGAGCTGATCGAGTCGGAGGTCGGCGCTCCGGTCGACCTGATCGGCGTCGGCCCGCGCCGCGACCAGTTCGTCGAGCGCCGCAACCCCTGGACGCGCGCGAAAGCGGCGTAGCGGTTCCGCCGGAGCCATTCGGCTCCCTCCAGCAGTGCCACGCTCAGATGCAGCCCGGCCACGG
>VBEO01000079.1 GCA_005881825.1 Chloroflexota bacterium
CTCCTCGGCGACCTCGATCTGCGAAGGACCCACGGCCGGCGGCGCCGCGAAGTGAACGGTGAGCGAGCGCGGCGCCCGGCCGGGTCCGACCTCCGCCTCCATGGCCCGCAGCAGCACGGCGGCCAGGAAGCCGCCGTGCGGACCGCGCATCCCGATCCACTCATCGCCCCAGACGTAGCTGTAGCGGCCGGTCGCCACCCGCTCGGAGCGGATGGCCTGGTCGAAGTTCATGCTGCCGCGAGCACTTCGGTGCGCAGGTCGCGCAGGCGGCCGGCGCTGATCGCCTCCCGGACCCGCTCCAACAGGCGGGCGGTGAAACGCAGGTTGTGCTCGGCCAGCAGCGGAACGGACAAAGCCTCGCGGGCGCGCAGCAGGTGGGCCAGGTAAGCGCGCGAGAACCGCGCGCACGTATGGCAGTCGCAGCCCTCCTCCAGGGGCCCGTCCTCTCCGCGCCGCGCCGAGCGCGCCAGGTCGATGCGGAAGCGCGGCCGCCCCATGTGAAGCGCCTGGCCGTGGCGGGCGAGGCGGGTCGGCATGGCGCAGTCGAAGGTGTCGATGCCCCGCAATGCGCCCTCGACGAGGTCGTCTGGCTCGCCCACGCCGAGCAGGTGGCGGGGGCGGTCGTCGGGCAGCAGCGGCCGCACCAGGTCGACGACCCCGTACCAGTCGAGCTTGGTCTCCCCCAGGCAGTCCCCGATGCCGAAGCCGTCGAAGCCCAGCTCGGCGATCCCCGCCGCCGAGCGCCGGCGCAGGTCCGGGTAGACGCCGCCATGCACGATCCCGAAAAGCGCTTGAGCGCCACCCGAAAACGCCTCCAGGCATCGGCGCGCCCAGCGCAGGTTGCGTTCGGTGGCGGCCTCCGTGTACTGGCGGGGCACGTGAAACGGCGTGCATTCATCGAGGCAGAACACCAGGTCGGCGCCGAGGGCGCGCTGCAGCTCCATGTTGTTCTCGGGCGTGAAGCGGTGCATCGACCCGTCCAGCCAGGACCTGAAAACCGCCCCCTCCTCGTCCACGCGCACAGCTGCCAGCGGATCCTCTATGGGCGGCAGCCGCCGGCGCCCCTTCAGCTCGTCGGCCACTTGCCCGTGCTGAAGGCTGAAGACCTGGAAGCCGCCCGAGTCGGTGGCCAGCACGCCGGGCCAGCCCATGAAGCGATGGAGCCCGCCCGCCGCAGCCACCAGCTCGGGGCCGGGCTGGACGGCGAGGTGGTAGGAGTTGCAGATCAGGGCCTGAACGCCCGCACGGCGCGCCGACTCGGTGTCCAGGCCTTTCAAAGCAGCGCGCGTCGCCACGGCGAAGAAGCCGGGAGTTTCCAGGGAGCCATGGGCGGTCTCGATCAGCCCGCGGCGGGCGTCGCCGTCGCGGGCGAGGATCCGGAACCGCAGCACGCGGATATTCTCCGCTCGTGACCGAAGAGGAGCCGAAGGCGCCCGCCAAGGGCCGCCGCAAGTCGGCGCGGGCGCGCAACGCCCAGTACTGGATGATCGTCAGCTCGCCCGAGAACTTCCGCAAGACGCGCGACCACGGCTTCACGGCCCAGGGCATCAAGGCCCGCCACCGCCGCCGCGTCGAGACCATGCGCCAGGGGGATCGCGTCCTTTATTACGTGGCCGGGCGCATGGCCTTTGCGGCCACCGCCACCGTGACCTCGCCCATGTACGAGGACCACACCCCGATCTGGCGCACCGCGCGCCGCGAGGAGGACTACCCCTGGCGCGTCCGCATGCGACCCGATTCGGTGCTCGAGGAGCCGGATTGGGTGCCGGCTAAGGACGTCGCCTATCGCCTGGAGTACGTGCGCAAATGGCCGCCGGAGCACTGGACGCTCGCCTTCCAGGGCCACCTGCACCAGCTGGCCCAAAAGGATTTCAAGCTCATCGAGGACGAGATCCGGCGCACGCGCCGGACCCGGACCGCGGTGTCACAGACAGCGCCCTCGGCGGTGCTGGAGAAGTGATGACGGCCGACCCCGCGCCCGAGATGCCCGAGCCAGCAGAAGGGGGCATCGCTCCGCCCCAGCACAAAGCCGTCCGTAGCGACGCCTTCGAGGAGCTCTTCACGAATGAGTACGGCCGGGTGGTCGCGGTCGCCAACCGGGTGCTGGGCGATCGCGGCGAGGCCGAGGACGTGGCCCAGGAGGTCTTTTTGGACTTCCACCGCCGGCACCGGCCCGACGCCGGCTTTGCCGGGGCCTGGCTGCACCAGGCGGCGGTCCACACTTCGCTCAACCGCCTGCGCAGCCGGCGGCGGCGCGAGAAGCGGGAGCTAACACAGGCCCTGGCCGAGCGCCCGGCGCCGCCCGACGACCCCGCCCGCCTGGCCGAGGTGGCCGAGCAGCGGGAGACCGTGCGCCACGCCTTGACCCGCCTGCGCCCCAAGGCCGCGGCCGTCCTGATCCTGCGTTATTCCGGGCTCAGCTACGCCGAGGTGGGTGCCGCCCTCCAGGTCGGAACCGGCCAGGTCGGCACCCTACTGCGGCGAGCCGAGCAGGCCCTCAAGAAGGAGTTGGAAGTTGGCACACCTGTCTGACGGAACCCTCCGTCGCATGTATGACGAACCCCTGGCCGTCCCCGAGACGGCCCGCAGCCACTACGCGGGCTGCGCGAGCTGCCAGGAGCGTTTCTCCGAGATCGCCGGCGACGCCCGGCGGCTGGCCGGCGCCCTGGCCGTGCCCGCGGCCACCGTCGATGCCGAGGCGGCCTACCGCAACCTGAAGGCGAAGCTGCAGCCGCGGCCGCGCTTCGTCCTCCGCCTGCCCCGGATCGCGGGTGCCTCGCTGCGGCGGGGCGCGCTGGTCACCGGGCTGGCCGCGGTGCTGGTGCTGGGCGTGATGGTGAGCCCGCTGGCCCAGACCATCAAGGACGTTTTCGCCCCGACCGAGGTGCAGACGGTCACCGTCAGCCAGGGCTCCTTCGCGGGGTTCCCCGACCTCTCGCACTGGGGCACGGTCAACGTGACCCAGCAGCCTGAGCTCAAGCAGGCGGACACTGCTGCCGACGCGGCGGCGACCAGCAAGCTGCCGGTGATCAAGCCCGGCAACCTGCCCTCCGGGCTGCCCGCACCGCAGTTCGCGACCCTGAGCTCCGGCTCCGGGAGCTTCACCTTCAGCAAGCAGAAGGCCGACGCCTACGCAGCCAGCCAGGGCGCCAAGGCGCCCAAGCTGCCCAGCAACCTGGACGGCTCTCGGCTCGACGTGAGCATCGGCCCCGCCGAGGCGGCCATCTACGGCGGCGACCTCTCGGCCGCCGCCCAGCAGGGCGCCAAGGACGAGACGGGCAGTGCCGGCCACGACCGCGACCTGCTGCCCGGCCTGGCGATCGGCATCGCCAAGGCCCCGCACGTGACCTCGACCGGCGCCAGCGTCAAGGACATCGAGAACGCGGTGGCCGACCAGCCGGGCGTGTCGCCCGAGCTCAAGTCGGCGATCCTCTCGATCGGCGATCCCAGCAAGACCCTGCCCATCCCCGTCGTGCAGGGCATGACCGTCAGCGACAACCCGACGCTCAAGGACGGCACCAAGGCCGCCTTCGTGGGCGACAACTCGGGCACTCTCGGCGGCGTCATCTTCATCCGGGGCGGCAACGTCTACGTGGTCGCCGGCGCCTACAACGAGAAGACGTTGGTCGACATCGCCAATACCCTTTAAAGCACTCTGGTAGACCTCCGGGAAAGGCAGGCGGCGGCCACCGCGGCCGCCGCCTCGCCCGCCGTCCACACCTCCGACCTCACCAAGCGCTACGGCAAGCAGCTGGCGCTGGCCGGTCTCACCATGACCGTGCCGCCGGGCGAGGCTTTCGGTTTCCTGGGTCCCAACGGGGCCGGCAAGACCACCGCGGTGAAGCTCTTGCTGGGACTCGCCGAGCCGACGTCGGGCGAAGGTTGGGTCCTGGGCCGGCCGCTGGGTGATCGCGAGGCGCGGCGCCGCATCGGCTACCTGCCCGAGCTCTTCCGCTATCAGACCTGGCTCAGCGCGCGTGAAGTCCTGGCCATCCACTGCGAGCTGGCCGGACTGCCCCGCGCCAGCTGGCGGGGCGAAGTGCAGGCGGCGCTCGAGATCGTCGACCTGGCCGGACGCGCCGAGGACCGCGTGGGCACCTTCTCCAAGGGCATGCAGCAGCGGCTGGGCCTGGGCGCCGCGCTGCTGGGCAAGCCCGCGCTGGTCTTCCTGGACGAACCGACCTCCGCCCTCGACCCCGTCGGCCGCCACGACGTGCGCCAGATCATCAACTCGTTGAAGGAGCGGGGGACGGCTGTCTTCCTCAACTCACACCTCCTGACCGAGGTGGAGATGGTGTGCGACCGGGTGGCCATCGTCGACCACGGGCGCGTGGTCGCCAGCGGCACGCTGGACGACCTGCTCGGCGGCCACGCGGTCCGGCTGCGGGTGACCGGCCTGAAGCCATCCGAACGCGGCTCTGTCTCCGGGTTTGGCGAAGTCGACGATGACGGCGAGTGGATCACACTGCGGGGGCTGGAGCCCGACCGCGTCCCCGAGCTGGTGGCCGAGCTCGTGCGCATGGGCGGGCGGGTTTACTCGGTCGAGCCGCGACACCAGACGCTGGAGGATCGTTTTCTGCAGCTCCTGGGGACGAAGTAATGGCGCCGGCCCTCGTCTACGCGCGGCTGACCTGGCGCGAGGCCCGGCGGCGCCGGCTGCTGCTGGCCCTGCTGATCCTGACCCTGATCATGGTGGCGGCCACCTCCTGGGGCTTCAGCAAGCTGTGGGACATCCGCGTGCAGGGCCGGCCGCCCGGCGCCGCTTTCGTGCGCACGACCGCCTCGCAGATCATGATCGTGGTCGCCTTCATGTTCACCACCGTGCTGGGCCTGTCGGCGACGGTGGTCTCGTCCCCCTCCGTCTCCGGCGACCTGGAGTCGGGGCTGGCCCTGTCCATGCTGGCGCGGCCGGTGCGCCGGGCCGACCTGCTCCTGGGCAAGTGGCTGGGTTTCGTCGTGCTGGTCGTGGCTTACAGCGGCGGCGCCGCGCTGCTCGAGATGTTGCTGGTGAACTGGGCGACCGGCTACATGCCGCCGCATCCGTTTGCCTTCGTGGCCTTCGTCTCGGCGGTCGGCATCACCCTGGTGACGCTGAGCATGGCGTTGAGTACGCGGCTGTCCGGCCTCGTCGGGGGAGTGATCGCGCTGGTCGCCTTCTTCATGTCCTGGATGGGCGGGATCGTGGGCAGCATCGGGCTCGCACTCCAGAACCAGCCGCTCATCGACGCGGGTGCCGTGACGCGCTTCCTCGTGCCCGCCGACGGGCTGTGGCGAGGGGCGATTTGGGCATTGGAGCCGAGCGTGGTGATCGCCACCGTGCGGGCCGCGGGACCTGGCGCCGCGTCCAATCCCTTCTTCGCCGCGGACCCGCCGCCCACGCTCTATCTCGCCTGGTGCGCGGTGTGGGTCCTGGGTCTGCTGGCGCTGGCGCTTTGGAGCCTCAACAAGAGAGAGATCTGACCCCGTAACCGCTTATGCGTCATGACGTTCTCGTAGTGAGGGGATGAAATGACGCAAATACGCTCGTTGTCGGGAATCCTGCTTCTACTCGCGGCGGCGTGTGGCAATCCGGTAACCACCCCGCGCGCCGCGACGGCCACCACGGTGCCCAGCCCACCGGTGGCGGCGGCGTCACCGGCGCTTTCGGTCTCGGCGTCGCCCAGCCCGCAGTCCTACACCTGCACCGACATGAGCGGCGGCGGCGGCGCTCGCGCCAACGTGGTTGCGGTGCGCGCGGCCGCGCAGGACGGCTTCGACCGCTGGGTGCTGGAGTTCGACGGGCCGGTGCCCGGCTACACGATCACGCGCCAGGCCAACGCCAGCTTCACGGAAGACGCCAGCGGCCGCTCGGTGACGCTGGACGGCGCCGCCGGGGTGGTGCTCCGCCTGCAGCCCGCGAGCAGCGGCGCCCAGGCGCCGCGCGCCATGTCGCCCCGAGAGACCGAGCTGCGCGACCTGCGCCAGGTCGGCGATTTCGAGGGAGTCGTGCACTGGGCGGCCGGACTGGCCGCGCCCGCCTGCATGCACGTGACCACGCTCGACGGTCCGCCGCGGCTGGTGATCGACTTCAAGACGGGAGCGTGAATCGGATGAGGGTGCCCTTCCCGGGCTGACTCTCCGCGGCGATCGTCCCGCCGTGGGCCTCGACCACGTCCTTGGCGATGGCCAGGCCCAGCCCGCTGCCGCGCGAGGCGGGACCGCGCACGAAGCGGTCGAAGATGCGCGGCAGCAGCTCGGGACTGATGCCCTCGCCGGTGTCGGCGACCGTGACCTGGACGCCGGTGCCCTGGCGGCGGCCACTCACCGTCACCGACCCGCCGGCGGGGGTGTGGCGGAGGGCGTTGGCGATCAAGTTGTTGAGGACCGCCCGCAGGCGCACGGGATCGGCCTCGGGGTGCGGGAGGTCGGCAGGCAGCTCGGCGCGCAGCTCGACGCCGCCGGCCGCCTGCGCCGCCAGGACTTCCCGGACCAGCAGCGCCAGGTCGACCGGCTCGCGGTTGAGCGCAAGCGCGCCAGACTCGGAGAGGGCGAGGATGCGCAGGTCTTCGATCAGGAGGTCCAGGGTTTGGGCGGCCTCCAGGATGGGCTTCAGCGACTCCGGGCTGGCCGGATAGACGCCGTCGGCGATCCCTTCGGCCTGACCGCGGATAACCGCCAGCGGCGTCTTGAGCTCGTGGGTGACGTCAGCCAGGAACGAGCGCCGGCGCTGGTCGTTGGCCTCGACCCGCCTGCGCAGGGCGGCGTAGGCGCCGGTGGCCCGCCGCATCTGCAGCAGCCCGAAGACGAACGCCGCCGCCAGCAGGATGAGCGGCACCGGGATGAAGCGTGGCCCGCCGCGGACCACCAGCGCCCCCAGCAAGCCCATGGTCGCGGCCGACAGGACCCAGAGCAGGAGTACGAAAACGAGGATGCGGCCGAAGAACCAGCCGCGCTGGCGGCGGGCCCAGGGCGGGCGCCCGCGCGGCGGCCAGGCCTCGCCCTCCGGCCACCAGGGTGGGCGCCCGCTCACGCCTCGGCGAACTTGTAGCCGACGCCGAAGACGGTGAGCACGTGGCGCGGAGCACGGGAATCCGGCTCCAGCTTGCGGCGCAGGTTCTTGACGTGGGCGTCGATGGCGCGCTCGTAGGACTCCACGGCCACTCCGTGCACCGCGTCCAGGAGCTGGGCGCGGGTGAAGACGCGGCCGGGCTGGCGGGCCAGGGTGGCCAGCAGCTGGAACTCGGTCGGCGTGAGGTCGACGGCACGGCCGTTGACGTTCACGGACAGCCGGGTGCTGTCCAGCTCGACGTCGCCGGCGCGGATCACCTCGGGCCGGCCCTCGAGCCCCTCGACCCGGCGCAGCACCGCGCGCACCCGCGCCACCAGCTCCTTGGGGCTGAACGGCTTGGTCAGGTAGTCGTCGGCGCCCAGCTCCAGGCCGACCAGCTTGTCGGTCTCATCGCTGCGGGCGGTCAGCATGATGATCGGCACTGGGCCCTCGCGGCGCAGGGCGCGGGTGACGTCGAGCCCGTCCAGGCCGGGCAGGCCGAGGTCCAGCACCACCAGGTCGGGCTTGATCGTGCGGGCCGCGCGGAGGGCGGCCTCACCGTCGCTCGCGGTGAGGACGGTGAAGCCGCCGTGCTCCAGGTAGTCGCGGACCAGGCGGACGATTCCCGGCTCGTCGTCGACGACCAGGATCGTCTTCATGGCCGTCTTAGCTTGGCTTTTCCGGGGTCTGGGCGGTGGTCTCCCCGTGGGCCTTCTTGTGCCATTCCTCCAGCCGGTCTTCGATGTGGCTCCGGCCCGGCCCGTAGGGGCCGCCGCCGCCGTACCACCAACGCCTCGGCCGGAAGACCAGCCACAGGATGAAGAGGATGAACAGCAGCGGGAAGATGAACCCGAAGGGGAAGAAGAAGTGGGGGCCGTAGAAGTAGGGGTAGGCGTAGGGCGCGCCGTTGGGTGCCACCGCGTTGGTCACGTGGGTGGCCACGCCGGCCGCGTAGGCGGCGGCGCCGACCAGCGCCGCGATCAGCAGAGTGCCCAGGCCCCATATCCAGATGAATCCGCGTCGCATCTCTGATTTACCTCCTTGGGTGAGATGTGGTTTCTGACGGGACCCAATCTGGCGCCCGGTTGTGAGCGCCGTGTGAAGGCCGTGCGGAGGTTCGAAACCTAGGGGTAGAGGCCGCGGTCGCGGGTGGCGGCGGCCACCCTGTGCACGGCTTGGCAGTAGGCGGCCATGCGCATGTCGATCTTCTTCTCGAGTGCGGTCTGCAGGACCTCGCGGAAGGAGCGCTGCATGATCGCCCCCAGCTTCTGGTTGACCTCGTGCTCGGACCAGAAGAACGACTGCAGGTCCTGCACCCATTCGAAGTAGCTGACGGTCACGCCCCCGGCGTTGGCCAGGATGTCGGGGACTAGGAACACGCCTTTCTGGCGGAACACGGCGTCGGCTTCGGGCGTGGTCGGCCCGTTGGCGCCCTCCACGATCAGCTTGGCCTTGACGGAAGGAGCGGTACGGGACGTGAGCTGGTTGCCGATCGCGGCCGGCACCAGCACGTCGCAGTCGACCCCCAGCAGGTCGTGGTTGGAGACCTCCTCGGCGCCCGGGAAGCCTTTCAGCGACTTCTCGCGAGCTCGGTACTCGAGCGCGCGCTTGACCGAGATCCCGAGCGGGTTGTAGATGCCGCCGTAATCCTCGGTAACGGCGACCACCGTGCAGCCCGCCTCCTCCAGCAGCCGGGCCGAGACCGAGCCCACGTTGCCGAAGCCCTGGATCGCCACCCGCGACTGGTGCGGCTTCATGCCCAGGTGCTCCATGGCGGCCAGCGCGCAGAGCATCACGCCGCGACCGGTCGCATCGACGCGGCCCAGGGAGCCGCCGACCTCGATCGGTTTGCCGGTGACGCAGGCCGTGACCGAGTAGCCCATGTGCATGGATATGGTGTCCATGATCCAGGCCATGATCTGGCCGTCGGTGTTCACGTCCGGCGCCGGGATGTCGCGGTCGGGGCCGATCAGGATCGAGATCTCGGTCGCGAAGCGGCGCGTCATGTGCTCCAGCTCGGAGCGCGAGAGCTGCCGGGGATCGACGATGATCCCGCCCTTGGCCCCGCCGAAGGGGATGTTGACGACCGCGCACTTCCAGGTCATCCACATCGCCAGCGCCTTGACCTCGTTGAGGGAGACGTCGGGGTGATATCGGATGCCGCCCTTGGCCGGGCCTCGATTGATGTTGTGCTGCACGCGGTAGCCGGTGAAGACGCGCACCGATCCGTCGTCGAGCTGGACCGGGAAGTGGCATGTGAACTCGCGCTGGACGTCGCGCAGCACCTCGCGCAGCTCCGGCTCGAGGTCGATGATCTCGGCCGCCTCGTCGAACTGGGCCTGCGCGGTGCGCCACTCGTCGGCTTCCTCGGATTGCGGCTGCGGTGCGGGACGCGCCTCGGTGACCGTGCTCATATCAAAGCTGCCGACCTAGGGTACGCGGCGTCGGGATCGGTGATGACGTTTAAGCAGCTGGGCACACCGGTCTTCAATGCCCGCTCGAAAGCCGCGCCGATCTGCCCCGGCTCGGTCACCAGCTCGCCGTGGCCGCCCAGGGCCTCGACCAGCCGGTCGTAGCGGATGCCGGGGCTGAGGTCGGTGGCGATGGCGGTCTGCAACAGCGCCTGCATCGGGTGCTTCTCGGTGGCCCAGATCCCGTTGTTGCCGATCACGAACACCACCGGCAGCCGGTGCCGCACCAGCGTCTCGATGTCCATGGCGCTGAAGCCGAAGGCGCCGTCGCCGGCGAAGACCACGACCTGGCGGTCGGGGTGGGCCAGGCGCGCGGCCATCGCGTAGCCGGCGCCTGTGCCGAGACAGCCATAGGGCCCCGGCTCCAGGAAGGTGCCGGGCTGCGACGACTCGATGAGGCGGCCGGCGAAGGACACGAAGTCGCCGCCGTCGCCGATCACGATGGCGTCGGGATCCAGGCATCGGGCGATCTCCGAGACCAGGCGGGCCGGGTGGACGGGCGTGCTGTCGGCGGCGGCGAGCTCGGCATCCCGACGCTGGGCCAGATCCGTGGCCGCGCGCACCTTCTCCATCCACTCGGGATGCGGCGGCGCACCCTCGGCGGCCCGGGCCAGTGCGGCCAGCGCCTGCCGGAGATCACCGTCGAGCGCCACCTCGCCCGGGCGGTGCCGGCGGCGGTCGTCGAGATCGATGTAAACCAGCCGGGCGTCCTCGTCGAACACCGGCGCGCGGCCGAAGGCCAGCCGGAAGTCGAGCGGGACTCCGACCACCAGCACGAGGTCGGCTTCGCCCAGCGCCACGCTTCGGGCGCGGGTGGCGTAGTAGGGGCTGTCGGGCGGGACGATGCCTCGCGCCAGCCCATTACCGACCGCCGGCAAATCGGCCACACGCAGCAGCTCACAGAGCTCCGCCTCGGCGTGCGACCACCAGACCCCGGAACCGGCCACCACCGCCGGCCGGCGCGCCGTCCGCAGCAGCGCGGCAGCGGCTGCGACGGCGTCGGGATCGGGATGCGCGCCCGGGTCGGGGACCAGGTGCTCGGTCTCCTCCGGAAGCTCGGCGGCGCCGAAGAAGACGTCCGCGGGGATGTCCAGGAAGGCGGGCCCCGTGCGCGCGCTGAGCGCCGTGCGGATGGCCTCACTGACGGTGCGGTAGACCTCTTCCGGCGCCTGCACGGTTTGCGCGAACTTGGTGAGGCTGCGCACCACCGGCAGGTGGTCCAGCTCCTGCAGTGAGCCCATCCCGGCAGTGGCCAGTGGCGAGCGGCCGCCGATCACCAGCATCGGGCTGTCGTTGGCGAGAGCGCCGGCCAGAGTCGAGATCGTGTTGGTCACCCCCGGCCCCGCCGTCACCGCCGCCACGCCGCACTGCCGGGTGAGTTTCGACCAGCCTTCGGCCGCGAAGGCGGCAGTCTGCTCGTTGCGCACGTCGACGAGGTTGATGCCGTGCTCGACGGCGCCCATCAGGACGCCCCAGATGTGGCCGCCGTTGAGGGTGAAGAGGTGACGTGTGCCGGCGGCTCTGAGGGCGAGCGCGGCCAGCTCCCCGGTGCTCGCGCTCTCCGTCATCTAACGTCAATCATGATGGCGGCCGATGCTGCGCGTCCCCTCCGGGTGGTGATCGCCAAGGTCGGACTCGACGGCCATGACCGCGGCGCCCGCATCGTCGCGCGCGCCCTGCGCGACGCCGGCATGGAGGTGATCTACACCGGCCTCCACCGCCGGCCGGAGGAAGTGGTGCACGCCGCCCTCCAGGAGGATGCGGACGCGATCGGGGTCTCCATCCTCTCAGGGGCGCACATGACGCTGTTCCCGCGCCTGATCGCGCTCATGAAGGAGCAGGGGCTTTGGGGCGAGGTGGCGCTGATCGGCGGTGGCGTGATGCCAGACGAGGACGTCGAGCAGCTACTGCAGATGGGCGTGGCGGGGATCGTGGGCCAGGACGCGACGCCGCAGGAGGTCGTGGACGCGGTTCGCCAGGCGGTACGCCCGCGCCGCTGATGGAGAGCTGGAGCTGGCCCCCGCGCTACGACGACTCTTACCGGCCGCCGGCCGGCTCGCCGTACTGGTTCCCGGTCCGCGAGACCATGGACCCCGCCGAGCGCGAGGACCGCATCCTTCAGCGGATCCGCGAGGTCATGCGCTATGCCTGGGAGCGCGCGCCTTTCTACCGGCGTAAGTGGTCCGAGGCCGGCGTGCATCCGGACGGCGTGCGCAGCCTGGAGGATTTCGAGCGGATACCGGTGGTCACCAAGGCCGAGCTGCGTGACGCGCAGGCGCGCGCCGAGCCCTACGGCGACTACCTGTGCGTGGAGCCGAGCGAGGTGCACCACGTGCACGGCACCTCGGGTACCACGGGCCGGCCCACCGCCTTCGGCATCAGCCGCGGCGACTGGCGGGCGATCGCCAACGCGCATGCGCGGGTGCTTTGGGGCATGGGCGTAAGGCCTTCGGACAGCGTCTTCATCGGCTCCTTCTTCAGCCTCTACATGGGCAGCTGGGGCGCCCTGATCGGCGCCGAGAGATTGGGGGCCACCGTCTTCCCGTTCGGCGCCGGCGTGCCCGGGCAGACGCTGCGCGCCGCCTCCTGGATGGCGCAGATGCGGCCGACCTGCTTCTACGGCACGCCGTCGTATGGCCTGCACCTGGCGGAGGTGGCGCGCGAGCACGGCATCGACCCGCGCTCCTTCGGCCTGCGCATCCTGTTCTTCTCTGGCGAACCCGGCGCGTCGATACCCGGCGTGCGCCGGCGCCTGGAAGAGATCTACGGAGCGCTGGTCTTCGATTGCGGGTCGATGGCCGAAGCCTCACCCTGGATGAGCCTCGGTGAATCCTCGGCGAGGGTGGGCATGCTCTGCTGGCAGGACCTGGTCTATACCGAAGTGTGCGACCCGCGGACGTACGCGCGCGTGCCGTACGGAAGCGAGGGCACGCCCGTGTACACGCACCTGGAGCGCGTCAGCCAGCCCATGATCAGGTTGCTGTCCAACGACCTCACACGCTGGGAATCGCCGCCCACCCCCTGCGGCCGCACGTATCCGTACCTGCCGCGCGGAGTTTACGGACGCATCGACGACATGCTCACCGTGCGCTGCGAGAACGTGTATCCGAGCGCGATCGACGAGGTGGTGATGGCGCTGCCCGGCTACGGCGGCGAACATCGCATCCTGGTCACGCGCGATAGGGCGATGGACGAGCTGACGGTGCAGCTGGAGTACGACGCCGAGGTGGCCGGCACCGGCGAGGCCGCGGTGCAGCGCTTGCGCGGGCGTGCCGAAACCGAGCTGCGGCGCGTGCTGGGCGTGGGCGCGCGCGTGCTGCCGGTGCCGCCGGGCACGCTGGAACGAACGGAATTCAAGGCCAGGCGCGTGATCGACGCGCGGGAGGTGCTGCGGTCATGAGCAAGCTTTTCGACGACGAGGCCGTGCGGCGCCTGGAGGCCGAGCGTGAGGAGTGGGAGCGCGCCGAGCTGGCCGAGTTCCTGGAGCGCCAGCCCGAGCGTAAGGATGCCTTCCGAACGGATTCTCAGCAGCCCCTGAAACGGGTGTACACCCCTGCCGACGTCGCCTCCATCGAGTGGGAGGAGCTGGGTTGGCCGGGCCGGCCACCGTTCACCCGCGGTCCCTATCCGACCATGTACCGCGCGCGCAACTGGACCTTCCGCCAGATCGCGGGCTACGGCACCGGAGCCGACACCAATCAACGCTTCCAGTACCTGATCGCGCAGGGCCAGACCGGACTCTCCGTCGACTTCGACATGCCCACGCTGATGGGGTACGACTCCGACCACGAGATGTCGGTCGGCGAGGTCGGGCGTGAGGGCGTGGCGATCGACGTCGTCGACGACATGGAAGCGCTGTTCCAGGACATCGAGCTGGAGCAGATCTCGGTGTCCATGACCATCAACCCCACGGCCTGGATCCTGCTCGCGATGTACGTGGCCATGGCCCGCCGCCGCGGCTGTGACCTGAACCGGCTCTCGGGCACGATCCAGAACGACATCTTGAAGGAGTACATGGCGCAAAAGGAGTGGATCTACCCCATCCGCCCATCACTGCGCATCGTGCGCGACACCATCGTTTTCTGCGCACGCGAGATGCGTCGCTACAACCCGATCAACATCTCCGGCTACCACATCAACGAAGCCGGTGCGTCGGGCGTGCAGGAGCTGGCGTTCACGATGGCCAACGCGCGCTGCTATTTGCAGGAGGTGACGCGGGCGGGCGTCGACGTGGACGAGTTCGCGTCGAGGCTCGCGTTCTACTTCGTCAGCGGCTCCGACTTCTTCGAGGAGGTCGCCAAGTTCCGCGCCGCGCGCCGCGTGTGGTCGAACATGGTGAGCTCGTTCGGCGCGCGCTTGCCCGAGTCCGGACGTCTGCGCTTCCACTGTCAGACCGCCGCCGCGACCTTGACGCGTCCGCAGCCCTACAACAACGTCGTGCGCACGACATTGCAGGCGCTGTCCGCGGTGCTGGGCGGTGCGCAATCGCTGCACACCAACGGACTCGATGAGGCTTACGCGATCCCCAGCGAGTTCGCCATGAAGCTGGCCCTGCGCACGCAGCAGATCATCGCCGACGAGACCAACGCCGGTTCGGTCGTGGACCCGCTGGGTGGCAGCTGGTACGTGGAGGCATTGACCGCGCAGGTCGAGGCTGAGGTCTGGCGCATCCTCGACAAGGTCGAGGAGCTGGGGGGCACAGTGGCCGCCATCGAGGCCGGCTGGTTCCAGCGGGAGATCGCCGACTTCGCCTACGGAGAAGCCCTGCGCCGGGCGTCAGGCGAGCGGGCGGTGGTGGGCGTCAACCGCTACGTCGACCCGCCGGAGACGGAGCAGCCGATAGAAGTCCACCGGCTTGATCCGCAGACCGAAGCTCGCCAGGTCGACCAGCTGCGTCGCGTGCGCGCGAAGCGCGACCAGGCCCGCGTGGACTCGGCCCTGACACGCCTGCGCGAGGTCGCCGGCGACGAGACCGCCAACCTGATGCCGGCCACCATCGAGGCCGTGGAGGCGCGGGCCAGCATGGGCGAGATCGTCGGCGCGCTGGAGGAAGTGTTCGGGAGGTACCGCGAGCAGGCGGTGTTCTAGTCGGTGCGGCTGGCCCAGGCCATGAAGGGCGTGTTGTGGGCCGCTGCAACTTCTCCGGCCTTGGTGACCAGGATCACCCCGCCCTCGCCGTCGACCTTGCGGCGCAGGAAGTCGATGGCCCCCTTCGCCACCTCCTGCGCACCCATCCCGTGCTTGAGCTCGACCACGGCCAGGTGCGCCAGGACCAAGCGCATGAAGCCCTCGCCGTGGCCGGTCCCGCAGACCGCGCCGGCGGCGTCGTCGGCGTAGAAGCCGGCGCCCACCAGCGGGCTGTCGCCGACCCGGCCCGGCAGCTTGAAGGTGTAGCCGCCCGTGCTCACCGCCACGGCCGTGCGGCCCTCCGCGTCCGCCGCGACCGCGCCCACCGTGTCGACGCCTTCGCGCCGGAAATTGCGCAGCTGGCGCTCGGTCATGAAGACGGAGGGGTCGCAGGTCTCGACGCCGTGCTCCCGCGCAAATCTGCTGGCGCCACCGGCGACCAGGAGCACGTGGCGACCGTCGTCCATGATCGCTCGCGCCAGGTCGACCGGATGCCGCACGTCGCGCACGGCGCCCACGGCGCCTGCCCGCAGCTGCGCGCCCTCCATCACGCCGGCGTCGAGCTCGATCTCGCCCTCGCTGTTCAGGCAGGCGCCGATGCCCGCATTGAGGATGGGTTCGTCCTCCATCCAGCGGACGGCGGCCAGCACCGCATGAAGAGCGCCGCTCCGCTCGAGCTCCGGCCAGCCGGCCGCCAGCGCCCGGTCGACGGCCGCCTGGCGCTCGCCGTGCTCCTCCTGGTTCGGGGCGCCGGCGCCGCCGTGCACCACCAGCGCCGCCCGGCCCATCGCCGAAAGGCTAAGGGTCGCCGGCTATGCCAGGCGCGCCTTCTCGTCGAGCCGGCGCTCGGAGTTACGCCGTTCCAGCTCATCTCCCGGACCCAGGTCGACGAAGCGGGCGTAATCGGCCAGCCGCGGATGGACCTCGCGCACGCGCTTGAACATCTCCTGGGCGATGAACCGGTAGTCGGGGTGGCCCTGCGGCGTGGTCCGCAGTTCGCACAGGTGGTAGATCTCGCGCAGCGAAACCTTCGCGTACCAGCGCACCCGGTAGGCCAGCGGCACGGCGTACTGGGCCAATACCGGGCCCCGAGCCCGCTCCAGCATCCTGTGGGCCGCGCCGGCGTGCTCGAGGGCAGCTTCGAACGGCCCGTCGAAGCCGTACCCGGCCAGGTCGGGCGGCAGGTCGTAGCCCAGCTCGCTGCCCAGCACCTGGCGGTCCTGCGTGAGCATCCGGTGGCGCTGGAGGTCGCGGTAGCAGGCGAAGTTGGCGACCACCTCGAACGTGTACTCGGCGTGCTCCAGCGCGCGCGGCGCCTTGTGGCGGCGGTTGCCGCGCTCGCTCAGGAGCGCGGCCAGAACCCGGTCCACGTCGGCGGCGCCCAGATCGGCCAGCGGCAGGTTGGAGTGGGGAAAGAGCGCCGCCGCCACAACCTTGCGCTCCGCGTTCCAGTCGTAGTCGACCAGGTGCACGCAGGGGCCGTCCGGGCTGACCGCCGCCGCCGGCGCCAGCTCGCGTACGGCCATCGCGGTTCGGGTCATGCGCTCGGCCGCCGGGCGGCCGTAGCGGTCGTCGAGGGCCCGGCGCACGAAGCTGGGGATGACCTGGGTCAGCTGCTCGTGCATGTCGTCCGCCAGGTGCCGGCACTCGGGCAGCTCGTGGGCCGCCATCTTGGTGACCAGGTACTCGAAAGCGCGGCCGTTGCCGTAGAGGCCGAGGTTGGTCAGCGTCGCCGCCGGCAGCAGCCCGCGCAGGAGGTCAAGCGCCTTGGCGCGGGTGGCAGTCTTCCAGGCCCGCTCGCTCTCACCCGGCTCCAGGGGATGGCGCTGGCGCACCCTCTCGGTCAGCGGTTCGAGGAGGTCGGAGTAGGTTCCGAACAGGGCGTCCAGCGCCCGCTCGTACACCGGATGGGCCAGCTCGGGGCCGCGGTGGTAAGGCCAGCGGCCGGCGGCGTCGGGCCGGTCGAAGCGCACGTAGCGCGTGGACTTCTCGAGGGGGGAGATGCCGATGCGCGAGTCCTGCAGCGCCTTGGCCGCCAGCGTGGAGACCCTTTCCACGGCCAGGTGGGCGCCCGCCAGCTCGGCCACCGAGTCGTCGCCGTAACCGACCAGGACCCGGTCGTAGAACTCCTCGGCCCTGCGGGTCGCGAGCAGGTTGTCCTCGGCGGCCGGAGCCGCGCCCACCAGCTCGGCGAAGCCGGTCTCGGGCGCCTGGATGAACTCGTCGAGGAGGACCTGGCGCAGGCTCTTCTCGGTCCGCGAGTAGCGGGAGAAGAGCGCCCCCTTCACCACCTCGGGCAGGTTCCTGAGCGCGAAGACGGGCTGGTCCAGGTTGGTGAAGTAGCGGCCGAGAACCGCCCTTTCCGCGTCGTCAAGCATGGGCTTCTCCAGAGACACGTAAAACGCTGTTGCTTGGCGAGCCCGAGAATTCTGACACAGGTGGACTTGGTCAGAGAGACCGACTGGACCGCGCACTGGCGGAACCTGGTGGAGGCGCGCCAGGCTGAGGCCGAGGCGGCTGGAGCCGGCCAGCGCGGCTACTGGAACCGGCGCGCGGCGGGGTTCAAGGCCTCGCTCCAGGGCCGTTCGGACGACCCCTTCCTGGACTTTCTGGAGCCCTGGCTCTCGCCTCGCAAGACCGTGCTCGACGTGGGCGCCGGCTGGGGACGTCACGCTCTGCCGCTGGCCTCCCGGGTGGACTGGGTGACCGCGATCGAGCCCGCTGAGGGCATGCGGGAGCTGCTGGAGCCCGCCGCCAACCTGACGGTGATCGCCGGTGCCTGGGAGGATGCCGAGGCGGCGCCGGCCGACCTGGTGATCTGCTGCCACGTGCTCTACGGGGTGGCCGAGGTGGCTTCGTTCCTGCTCAAGCTGGAGACCAGCGCTCGGGAGCGGGTGTTTGTGTACATGCGGGACCGGCCGCCGCCGCTGCCTGCCGAGGAGCTGGCGGCCGAGCTGGGCTTTCCACGCACCCGCATGCCCGAGTTCCGCGACCTCTGGCTGGTGCTGCGCCAGCTCGGCATCGACCCGGACGTCACGATGCTCCGCTACCCCGCGCGTCCGGTCTACGCCTCATTGGACTCGGCGCTGGAGGAGGCGCGGGCGGCGCTGGGCGAGCGCTGGGACGAGGCGCGGGGCCGGGCCTTCCTGGAGGCGCGGCTGGTGCCGGACCAGGACGGCCGGTTGGCCTGGGACGCCGGCGAGATGGTTTCGGGGGTGGCGCACTGGCAGCCCCGCAAGACCTGAGCTTGCGGCCCCTGCGGGCCGCCGACCGGGACCGCGTGGCGGAGCTGGTGGCCGAAGAGGCGGGCGGCCGCGACTACCTGACTCGAGTCTTCGATGAATGGCTGGCCAGTCCCGGCGGAGCTTTCGAAGCCGGCGAGCTGGACGGCGTGGTGGTGGCTGTGCACCGCTGGAAGCCGATCCAGCGGTCGGTCGCCTACTACGAGGGCATGCGGGTGGCGCCCGAGGTCCGGCGCCAGGGTGTGGGCCGGGCCATGCTGCGGGCGGCGGTCGAGCAGGTGCGCGGGCTGGGCTACGAGGTGCTGCGGCTGGCCTCCGGCAATCCCCACGCCCTGGCACTCTTCGAGTCCGAGGGCTTCCGGCCCCGGGCCCGGGCGGCGGTCTGGCAGGCCGGGCGCCAGGAGGGCGGCGAGCCGGCGCGCATGCCGCCGGCCGCCGACGCGGACCGCCTGCTGCGCGCGCTCGAGGCCGATCCCGCGCTGGCGCTGTACGACCGTCTCGATCCGCTGCCTTCGGGTCCCCGCGACGTGGACGGGGCTTATCTGTTCGAGCTCCTGCAGCAGGGGCGCGTGCGCGAGGGCGCGGGCGGTCGGGCGCTGGTGCTCGTGGGCCCGGGGTTCGGCGGCCGCCGGCTGTACGGAACGCTGGTCGCGGGCGCCGGCGGGGCCCTCCAGGACCTGCTTCTGGCCCTGCGTTTCGAAGCCGATGCCGACGGGCTGGAGGGCGCGGGCCTGCTGGTCCCGCCGGAACATCCGGCCGAGAAGGACCTGCAGGCCGTCGGCTATTCTCAGCCGGACTTGGCGTTCGAGTACTCGGTGCTGGACCTGAAACTCTGAACACACGTCGTTACGTCATCCTCGGCAACGGCATCGCCGGCCAGACCTGCGCCGAAGAGCTGCGTGCGCTCGACGCCGACTGTGCGATCACCATGGTCGCCGCCGAGCGCCATCCGCTGTACAACCGCGTCGCGCTGCCGCGGTACCTGCGCGGCCAGGTGCGCCGCGAGAAAGTCTTCATGCGCACGGCCGAGGACTACGCCGCCAAGGGCATCGAGATCCATTTCGAGACCTGGGCAACAGAGGTGGATGCGCAGGCCAAGGTCGTGCGCACCAACCGCGGCCAGGAACTTCCTTATGACGCGCTGCTGGTCGCCACCGGCGGCCGGCCGAAGCCGCCGCCGTGGGCCGGCGTCGAGGACGTCGACCACGTGCTCGGGTTCCAGACCATCGACGACACCGACGCCATCATCGAGCGCGCCGACACCTCCGAGCGGACGCTGGTGATGGGCGGCAGCTTCATCGGCTATGAGATCGCCGAGGGCGTCGTGCACCGCGGCCGGGGCGTCACCTGGATCATGCGCGGACCCTGGTTCCTGCGCTACGTGCTCGACGAGGAAGGCGGCACGCTGTGCCGGCAGCTGGGCGAGGCCGCCGGCTGCCAGTTCATCGTGAACGACGAAGTAAAACGTTTTTCACGCCACAACGGCCGCTTCCAGGCCGAGACCCAGGGCGGCGAGAAAGTCCTTTTCGACACCCTGACGTACGGCGTCGGGCTCGACTACTACGTAGAGCCGGTGGCCCGTGCCGGCGTGGAGCTGCGCAAGGGCATCGTCTGCGACGCCAAGCTGCGCACCGCCCTGCCCGACGTGTACACCGCGGGCGACATCGCCGTGTTCTTCGACCTCATGGTCGGCAAGCACAACCAGATGGGCACCTGGGACAACGCCGAAGCGCACGGCAAGGTCGCAGCACACAACATGGCGGGCGCGGACGAGGACTTCTTCGACGTGCCCACGTACACCACGACCATGTTCGGATCAACGCTCGCCGTGATGGGGGTCACACCGGACGTGCAGCCGGACCTGGATTCGGTGCGCACCTACTCCTTCGAGGAGAAGTTCTTTCGCAAGCTCTTCTTCCTGGAGGACCGCCTGGTGGGAGCGATCATGATCGGCCCGCCCAAGGGTCGCAAGAAACTGATCGAGATCATGCGCTCGCGCCAGAAGATCGAGCGCCCCAAGGAGGAGCTGCTCGACCCGGCGAACCTGAAGGACTAGCTCCCGCCCTCCACGCGGCTGCGCCAGTATTGCGCACGCTTGTGCAGGCGCTCGGCCTGGATGCGCATGACCTCGACGTCCATTCCGATCTCGACGCCGGCCGGCTCCGGCAGCTCACGGGCGTTTTGTTCGGCCAGATCGATGGCCTCGTGCTTGAAATGCAGAAGCTCGTCGTAAACGTGCACCCAGTGGCGGGCGTCCTCGGCGTCGCTGCGCTCGGGGTCCTCGCCGGGAAGGCGACGGTCAGGGTCGGCGGCGCGGCGGATGATCTCGGCGGCGCGCTCGCTGTCGTCGCTCACGACTCGATGGTATCGGCCGCGTAGCGTAGGCCGGGTGAGCATGGATCCGGCGCGCCCCGCGACCATGCAGGAGGGGTGGCAGTCGCCGCTGCTGGACGCGCTCGAGCAGCAGCCCTGGCTGGACAAGGCGGGCAACTACCTGACCGAGCTCCTGCAGCCGCTGCTCGACCTCCCCGAGGCCAGGCCGATCAAGGACTTCCTGCACGGCACCTGGCTGGGCCACTCGCTGCACCCGGTCCTGACCGACCTCCCGATCGGGTTCTGGAGCGGCAGCCTTCTGCTCGACCTGGTGGGCGCTGGGCGCTCGGCGGGCGTCCTGAGCGCAGCCGGCTCGGCGGCGGCGGTGGCCACCGCGGTGACCGGCGTGACCGACTGGACGGTGACCGACGGCCGGGAAAAGCGCCTCGGGCTGCTGCACGGCCTACTGAACGTGGCAGGCCTGGGGCTGCAGCTGGCGAGCCTCCAGGCCCGGCTCGGCCGGCGCCGCCTCCGGGCTGTGAGCCTCTCCGCGGCCGGCCTCACCGTCAGCACGGCGGCCGCCTGGCTGGGCGGTGAGCTGGTTTTCGGGCGCGGGATCTCGGTCAACCACGACGCCTGGACCGCCGGGCCCGAGAAGTGGACGCCGGTGCTGGACGATTCGGACCTGGTGGACGGCGCGCCGCGCAAAGTCGAGGTCGAGGGCCGGGCCGTGCTGCTGTACCGGGAAGGACCGCGCGTGTTCGCCATGGAGAACGCCTGCGCGCACGCGGGGGGACCGCTCGATGAGGGCGAGGCGCGGGACGGGGTGGTCACCTGTCCCTGGCACGGCTCCCAGTTCCGCCTCCGGGATGGGGCGCTGGTGCGCGGGCCCTCCACCTTCTCCCAGCTGCGGCTGCAGGCGCGCATCGCCAAGGGCCAGGTCGAGGTGCGCGGCCGCCAGGGCTGATAATATTCACCCTGAGCAGATGACCTTCGCCCACAGCGAAACCGCGGAGCACGTGAGGACCACCATCGGCGCCATCCTGCGCCGGCGCCGGGAAAGCGCCGAGCGCTCGCTGCAGGAGGTGGCCGGTCCGGCCGGCATCTCGCCTGCCTTCCTCTCCGAGGTCGAGCGCGGACGTAAGGAGATCTCCGTGGAGCGCCTGCTCAAGGTCTGCGCCGCCCTGGAGACCACGATCGGCGAGGTCTACCTGGAACTGGCCCGCGAGCTGGGGGCGGGCGAGCCGCTCAACGCCGTGGCCTGGGAGGCCGATCCACGCCTCCAGCTCCGGCTTTTTGAGGTGACCTGATGGGCTTGATACCGACCGTCCTGGAGACCACCGGCCGCGGCGAGCGCGCCTACGACATCTACTCGCGGCTGCTGAAGGACCGGATCATCTTCCTGGGCCAGCCGATCGACGACCACATCGCCAACCTGGTGGTCGCGCAGCTGCTCTTCCTGGCCAGCGAGGACCCCGAGCGCGAGGTATGGCTGTACATCAACACCCCGGGGGGCTCGGTGACCGCCGCCATGATGATCTACGACACCATGCAGTACATCCCGCCCAAGGTGGCCACGCTGTGCACGGGCATGGCGGCCAGCGGCGGCTCGCTGCTGCTGGCGGGCGGGGCGCCGGGCATGCGCTTCTCGCTGCCGCACGCTTCGATCCTCATCCACCAGCCCTGGGCCTCGGGCATGCAGGGCCAAGCCACCGACCTCGAGATCCATGCCCGCGAGATCCTGCGCCAGCGCTCGGAGCTGGTGCGGATCTACTCCAGGCACTGCAACCAGCCGCCCGAGAAGGTCGAGCGAGACCTCGAGCGCGACTTCTTCATGACGCCCGAAGAGGCGGTCAAGTACGGGCTGATCGACTCCATGATCGAGGGCGCCAAGGCCGCCGAGGAGATGGCCGCCAAGGCCGCCAAGAACGGTCACACCGCGGAGAAGAAGTAGGAGCGGAGCTGTTACTCCTCCCCGTTGGCGGGGAGGTCCGCCCGCAGGGCGGGGAGGGGGTCGAGCGTCCCCTCCGCCTCGCTCCGCTCGGCACCTCCCCATGAATGGGGAGGAGATTCCCGGCACCGACTAAGCTGACGGCGGCATGGGCCGCCGGTACACGCCGTTCGACCCCTTCGAGCGGTCTCCGTTCAACGTCCAGGACTTCACGATCCCGCGCCCGCCGCGGCGCTTCTGGATCGGGGTCGGCTTCTTCGGGCTGGCCGTCCTGGTGATCCTGCTGGCCAACCCGCTGATCTACTTCTGGACCGAGGCCCAGTGGTACCAGGCGCTGGGCCTGCAGAGCGTGTACCTCGCGCGCGTCCAGTACCAGGCCTGGCTGTTCGCCGGCAGCTTGCTGGTCGCCTTCCTGGTCGCGGCCGGCAACGTGCTGATCGCGCTGCGCGCGCGCACCGGTGGGCCGCTGCGCGCGGTCGGGATCCGGCGCGCGACCCTGCGCTCGGGCGTCGGCCTCGCCGGCCTGGGCGCGGCCGCGCTGATCGCGCTGATCCTCTCGGCGGGGGTGGGCCGGCAGTGGCAGGACCTGGTGCTCTTCCTGCACTACTCGGACAGCGGCGTGCGGGAGCCGCTGTTCGGGCTGGACGTCTCCTTTTATCTGCTGCAGCTGCCGCTGCTGCACGACGTCGTCAACTGGCTTCTCGGCCTCTTCTTCATGACCGGCCTGCTGGTGGTGGCGGCCTACGCGTGGCGCGGGGATACGTTCGACCTCAACCTCTCACCGGTCGCCATCGCGCACCTCAGCGTGGTGTTGGCCCTGATCGCGTTCACCCTGGCGGCCTCAGCCTGGCTGGGTCGCTACGACCTGCTTTACCAGCACCATGGAGTCGTCTTCGGAGCCGGGTACGCCGACGTCAACGCGCGCGCGCCCATCGCCGCCGGACGTACGGCGCTGTCCGTGCTGCTGGGGGCGCTGCTGCTCTTCAACCTGGTCCGCCGGCGCTATGCGATCCCCATCGCGGCGGGCTCGATCTGGGCAGCTGCCGCCATCCTGGGCGCCATCTATCCGGGGCTGGTGCAGAACGTGGCCGTCAGGCCGTCCGAGCTGAACCAGGAACGGCCGTACATCCAGAACGAGATCAAGTACACGCGTCAGGCCTATGGCTTGCAAGACGTGCAGGCGCAGCAGTTCCAGGGCGATGCGCCGCTGACCGCCGCCGACGTCAGCAACGACCAAACCACGATCCAGAACCTGAGGCTTTGGGATTACCGGCCGCTGCTCGACACCTACGCGCAGCTGCAGACCATCCGCACCTACTACCTGTTCCACGACATCGACCTCGACCGTTACCGGATCGACGGCAACTATCAGCAGCTGGAGATCAGCGCGCGCGAGCTCGATTCCGCCAAGCTGCCTTCGCAAGCGCAGACCTGGGTCAACCAGCGGTTGGTGTACACGCACGGCTACAGCGTGGCCGCCTCACCGGTGAGCGCGGTCGTGGACGAAGGTCTTCCCGACTACGTGGCCGGCGACATATCCGAGCCAGACCGGCGAGAACAAGACCGTCACCTACGCGGGGGGTCACGGCGTGCCCATGGACGGAACCAACCGCACCCTGTGGGCGCTGCGCCTTGGCGACTTCAACCTGCTGGTTTCACCGCAGGTCACGCCGCAGAGCCAGATGCTCTACCGCACCAACGTTCACGAGCGCGTGAACGCAATCGCTCCGTTCTTGATCTACGACGGCGATCCCTACATAGTGGTCGCCGACGGCAAGCTCTACTGGATCATCGACGCTTACACGGAGGGGTCGACGTACCCCTACTCGCAGACGACCGAGGACGGCCAGGTCAACTACATCCGCAACTCGGTCAAGGTTGTCGTCGACGCGTATGACGGGACCACCAGCTTCTACGTCAACGATCCCAAAGACCCCCTCATCCGCGCCTATCGCGGCGCCTTCCCCGCGCTGTTCAAGCCGCTGGACAGCATGCCCGCGGCGCTGCGCGCGCACGTGCGCGTGCCGGAAGACTTCTTCAAGGTGCAGACGGCCATCTACCGCACCTACCACATCACCGATCCCACGGTCTTCTACAACCGCGAAGACGTATGGGACTTCCCGGTCGAGCAGAGCGGCCCCAGTGCCAACATGCCGCTGGAGCCCTACTACGTGATGATGCGGCTGCCCGGCCAGAGCCAGGCCGAGTACCTGCTGATCCAGCCCTTTACGCCGCGCGGCAAGCAGAACATGGTGTCCTGGCTGGCCGTGCGCAACGACGCGCCCAACTACGGCCAGGCGGTCGTCTTCGAGCTGCCCAAGGACCGCACGATTTTCGGGCCCCAGCAGGTGGCGGCCCTGATCCAGAACACGCCGGAGTATTCGCGTGACGTCTCACTGCTCAACCAGCAGGGATCGTCGGTGGTGCAGGGCAACCTGCTGGTGGTTCCGATCGGCGACACCTTCATCTACTTCCAACCCATCTACCTGAAGTCCAGCCAGACCCAGACCATCCCGGAGCTGAAGCGGGTCCTGCTGGTGCACCGCGACCAGGTCGTCTACGCCAACTCGCTGCAGGACGCGCTGCAGGTGCTGCTGGGAGCGGCGCCGCAGAACCCGACCAACAACCAGCAACCGGCGGCCAACCAGACCGTGCAGCAGCTCGCGCAGCAGGCGCTGCAGCACTACAACCAGGCCCAGGCGGATTTGAAGAACGGAGACCTCGCGGGCTACGCCGGCGAGATGAACCAGGTGGCGCAAATCCTGCAGCAGATCGTGGCGGCCAGCGGCGGCACGGCGCCGCCGATCACCTCGCCCTCGCCGTCGCCTTCAGCCTCCCCCCGACCTACCCCGACGTAGGGGCACGAAGCGGACCGGGAAGAGGTCGCTGGCGCGGCCGTCCTTCCTGACCAACTGGAGGACCTGGTCCCCGCCCTCGGGGCCGATCGGGATGACCAGGCGCCCAGCCGGCGTCATCTGTTCTAGCAAGGGCGCCGGCAGCGCGGGGGCCGCGCAGGCGACCAGGACGCCCTCGTAGGGCGCGGCCGGGGGCCAGCCGTTCCAGCCGTCGCCGACCGCGACCTCGAGGTTGGCCAAACCCAGCCGCCGCAGCCGCGCGGCCGCCGCCTCCGCCAGTTGGGGGACGACCTCCACGGTGACCACGTGCCGGCAGAGCCGGGCCAGGATGGCCGCCTGGTAGCCGGAGCCGGTTCCGATCTCGAGCACGTTCTCGTCGCCGCTCAAGGCCAGGGCCTGGGTCATGGAAGCGACGACCAGTGGCTGGGAAATGGTCTGGCCGTGGCCGATGGAGAGGGCGGAATCCTCGTAGGCGGCGCGCTTGAGATCGTCCGGAACGAAGTCCTCGCGCGGGATCTCGGCCATCGCCTGCAGCACCCGCGCGTCCGTGATGCCGCGGCCTCGCAGCTGCTCGTCGACCATGCGCCGGGTGCGTTCGAGAGGGTCGCCGGGATCCCGGCGAAACAGGCCGAAGGGTCCGGAGGGTGCGATGGGGCGAGCGTACAATCGGGCGCAGCCACTTGGCGTCCCCCATCGCAGCCAACGTCCCACCGAGCTGGCGGCGACCGATCAAGCAGCGGTCGCGCCTGCTCCGGCGTTCGGGGCCGCCTCATACGCGAGTCGGTTTTGCACATCCCTCCGAGCAGGAATTCGCGCGCTTCCTGGACTACTACCGCATTCGTTGGGTGTACGAGCCGGTCGCTTTTCCGATCGCGTGGGACGAGGGACGCGTGACCGAGATGTTCGCGCCCGATTTCTATCTGCCCGAGCACGATCTTTACGTCGAGTTGACGACCATGAAGCAGTCGCTGGTCACGCCCAAGAACCGCAAGCTGCGGCTGCTGCGC
>VBEO01000080.1 GCA_005881825.1 Chloroflexota bacterium
TGGCTTCGATGAAAGACCGCGAGGGCAGGATCACCATCGAAGGTTTTGCCGACGACGTCGAGCCGCCGAGCCCGCAAGAGCTGGCGTCGTGGGAGCGGCTCGGCGACTCGGACAGCCAGGTCGAGCGGGTCCAGGGCGCGCCTCTGGTCGGCGACCCGGACCAGCCGCCGCTGCACCGGCGCTGGGCGCAGCCCTCGCTCGACATCCACGGGCTGCCCGGCGGCTTCACCGGCTCGGGGTCGAAAACGGTGATCCCCGCGCGGGCCACCGCCAAGCTGTCCTTCCGGCTGGTGCCGGGCCAGCACCCCGACCGCGTGGAGGTGCTCCTGCGCGAGCACGTGCGGAAGCACGCGATGCCCGGCCTGCGCTTCGAGGTGCGGACGATCGGACGCGCGGTGCCGGTGAGCCTGGGCAGCGACCATCCCGGCGTCGACGCCATGCGCAGGGCCTTCGTCGAAGGCTTCGGCACCGAGCCGGTGCTGGCTCGAGAAGGGTTCACCATCCCGGTCACGCATGACTTCATCGAGACACTGGGCGCGCACGTTCTGGTCACGGGCTTTGTGCCCTGGGATGCGGCGCCCCATTCGCCCAATGAGCACCTGCCGCTCGACTTCTACCGCCGCGGCATCGCCACGGCCACCGCCTTCATGAGGAACCTGGCAGGAATCTCGTAGGGGCGAGGCTCGCCTCGCCCTTGATACCGGCGCGGGAGGGGCAAGCCCCTCCCCTACGATTGAGCAATGCTCGAGCAGGCGCTGCAGGCTGCCCGCGACCAGCGGGAACAGTCGCAGGCCGACCTCTTCGAGCTGATCCGGATCCCCAGCGTTTCCGCGCTCAGCGAGCACGACGCGGACTGCCGGCGGGCGGCCGAGTGGATCGCCGGCCGGCTGACCCGGGCCGGCATGGAGGTCAAGCTGGTCGACGTCCCCGGCGAGGGCAGCCGGCACCCGGTGATCGCCGCCGAGTGGACCGGCGCCGGCCCCCAGGCGCCGACGCTCGCCATCTACGGCCACTACGACGTACAGCCGCCGGACCCGCTCGAGGAGTGGCTGTCGCCGCCCTTCGAGCCCTCGGTGCGCGACGGCTTCGTCTACGCGCGCGGCTCCGACGACAACAAGGGGCAGATCGCCTGCGGCATCCGCGCGGCCGAGCTCGCGCTGGCCCACGGCGGGCCGCCGGTCAACCTACGCTTCCTGATCGAGGGCGAGGAGGAGGTCGGCGGTCCCTCCCTGCCCGAGTTCGTCAAGCGCGAGGCGGCTCGGCTGCACACCGACTACCTGCTCATCGCCGACGGCCAGTTCACCGCACCCGGCCTGCCCAACCTGCTCACCGGCCTGCGCGGGCTGCTGTACACCGAGGTCGAGGCCACCGGCGCGGCCGCCGACCTGCACTCCGGCATCTACGGCGGGGTGGCGCCCAACCCGTTGAACACGCTGGCGCACGTGATCTCGGCGCTCAAGGATCGCGACGGCCGCATCACGGTGCCCGGCTTCTATGACGCGGTGCGGAAGCCTGAGGAGCGGGAGCTGGCCGACTGGCAGCGGCTGCCCGTCACCGAGGACGACCAGATGCAGGCGATGGGGGTGCCGGCGCTGGAGGGAGAGGCTGAGTTCTCGCCGCTGGAGCGGCGCTGGGCGCGGCCGACGCTGGACGTGCATGGCATCCTGGGCGGCTTCCAGGGCCAGGGCCAAAAGACCGTGATCCCCGCGCGGGCCAAGGCCAAGATCTCGATGCGGCTGGTGCCCGATCAAGACCCCGATGCCATCTTCGACGCCTTCGCCGAGTACGTCGACTCGCTGTCCACGCCGGGCGTGCGGGTCACCGCGCGCCGATTGTCTTCTGGCCGCGCCGTGCGCACCGGCACCGACCATCCAGGCGTGGAGGCGGCCGCGCGGGCCTTCGAGAGCGCTTACGGCGGGCGGCCGGTGCTGGTGCGGGAAGGCGGATCGATCCCGGTCACGGTGGACTTCCAGGAGGCGCTGCGCCCGCACCTGCTGGTCACCGGCTTCGGCCTGCCGGGCGACGCCCTGCACTCGCCCAACGAGAAGTACAGCCTCGACCAGTACTTCCGCGGCATCGAGATGGTGCTGCACCTGATGGAGAACCTCCGCGATGCGCCCAGAGCTTGAGGCCCTCGCCCGCGAGCTGGTCAGCGCCTCCTACCTGAAGGGGGATTTCGTGCTCCGCTCGGGCAAGCGCTCCAACGTCTACTTCGACAAGTACCTATTCGAAACCCGGCCCGCGATCTTGCGGCAGCTGGGCACCTACCTGGCCGAGCTGCTGCCACCCGAGACGGAGGTCATCGCGGCGCCCGAGCTGGGCGCCATCCTGCTCGGCGGCGCCGTGTCCCTGGAGACCGGCAAGCCGCTGGTGCTGGTGCGCAAGGAGGCCAAGGAGTACGGCACCTCGAAAGCCCTCGAGGGCCGGCTCGAGGCCGGCCAGAAGGTGACGGTGGTTGAGGATGTGCTGACCACCGGCGGCGAGGCCATCAAGGCCGCCGAGAAGGTGCGCGCGGCGGGGGGCGAGGTGCTGATGCTGGTGGCCGTGCTCGACCGCGAAGAGGGCGCCGCCGACAACCTGCGCGCGGCGGGACTCGACTATCAGCCGCTCTTCAGGAAGTCAGATCTCCCGCTCGACTGACCTCCTGTTCAAGGGCGGGCGGGTGTTCACACCCAAGGGCTTCGCTGAGCTCGACGTGGCGGTGCGTGACGGCCGCTTCGTCGAGAGTGGTTCCGGGGAGGTGGTCGACTGCCGCGGACTGTGGCTGCTGCCGGGAGCCATCGATGCCCATGTCCACTCGCGGGATCCCGGCTTTCCGGAGAAGGAGGACTGGACCTCGCTGACCGCGGCCGCCGCCGCCGGCGGCGTCACCACGGTCCTGGACATGCCCAACACGGTGCCCGCCGTTGATAGCGCGGCGCTGCTCGAAGCCAAGGCCGAGCGCGCCGCTGGGCGGGCGCTGGTCGACTTCGGGCTGTGGGGTTTGGTGCGCTCCAGCAGCACGCCGGAGATGTTGGAGGGCCTGGTGTCCGCCGGCGCCGTGGGGCTGAAGGCGTACCTGGGCTACGCGTACCGGCGCTCGCAGCAGGCAGTCACCTACACGGCCGCGCTCGACGATACCGACCTGGAGGCGCCGCCCGGCTACGGCACCATCGCCCTGCTGGCGCCGACGCTGGCCCGCTCGCGCGCCCTGGTCGCGGTGCACGCCGAGGATCCCGAGCTGCTTCGCTTGTGCGCCCGGCCGCTGCGCGCCTATGACGACGTCCTGGCGGCGCGGCCGGCGCTGGCGGAGGCGATCGCGATCGCCGCGGTGGGCGTGATCGCGGCCGCCGGCCACCTGCGCCTGCACCTGGTGCACATATCCAGTCGCGAAGGTCTGGCGGCGGCCGACGCGGCCCGCATCGCGGGCGCTGACCTCTCGATCGAGACCTGCCCGCAGTACCTGTGGACCACCGAGGCCGACTTCGATCGCGTCGGCAACGCACTGCGCATGAACCCGCCCGTGCGCACGGCCGCCGACCAGGAGGCCCTGCGCCGCGCAGTCGCCGCGCGGGACATCGACATCATCGCCACCGACCACGCGCCGCACACCGACGAGGAGAAGTTCGGGGTCGAGTTGGACCGCGCCCACCCGGGCAGCCCCGGCGTGCAGACGCTGCTGCTGAGCGCGCTCCAGCTGACCCGCGTCATGGGGGCGCGCGACCGCCTGATCCGGGCCGTCACGAGCAACGTGGCCGAGCGCTTCGGCTTCGCCGGCCGCAAGGGCGTGATCGCCCCCGGCGCCGACGCCGACCTGGTGCTGGTCGACCCCGGGTCGCAGACCGTGGTTGCGCCGGAGTCGATGCACTCGCGCCAAAAGCACGGCGTGCTGGAGGGGATGACGTTCGATTTCGCGATCCGCGCGGTCTACTCGCGGGGTGAACTGGTCTTCTCCGACGGGGAGCTGGTGGGGACGCCCGGACTGGGCCGGTGGATCCGCCCGAGCGCCGGCGCCGGAACGCTTTCGGGCCCGGAAAACAGTCCGAGCGCCGGCGCTCGAGCCCCTCGCTAGCGGACGGCCTGCCTGAAGACCGGGCTCTGCCGCACCTCAGCTTCCAGCGTGGTCACGGGACCATGGCCGGGGTAGATCGCCGTGGTCGGCGGCAGCGCCAGGTAGCGCGAGAAGATCGAGGTCATCTGACGGCGCAGGTCGGTGTCGGGCATCTGGCGGCCGAGGCCGCCGGCCAGCAGCGTGTCGCCGGTGAAGAGGTGGTTGCCGACCAGGAAGCTGAGGCTGCCGGGCGTGTGGCCGGGCGTCGCCAAGACCCGGAGCTTGAAAGCCCCGAAGTCCAGCTCGTCGCCATCGACCAGGTACTGGTCGGCCGAGCGCAGGAAGGTCTTGGCGTCCGCGAAGCTCATCGCGGTGCCGGCGCCGGTGGCGGCCTTGAGATCGTCCTTGCCGGCCACATGGCCCGGATGGCCGTGCGTGGCCACCACCCATTTCAAGGTCAGACCGCGAAGCTGGCCGAGCATCTTCTCGGCGGGCTCCCCGGCATCCACCACCAGGGCCTCCTTGGTGTCGGAACAGGAAAGCAGATAGCCGTTGACCTCGCGATCCTGCTTGACCTTGACGATCGAGAGCCGGGACATCGCCCAATATTTACCCGGTGCGCGCCGCCGCAATCATCTTCGGGCTGCTCCTGCTGCTGGTGAGCCTGTATTGGACGGTGGATTACCTGCGTCGCCGTATAGCTCCGAAAGGGCGCGGCCGAGCTCGCCGAGACGATCCCTGACTTCGGCCGGGGCCACCACCTCGACCGCGCCGCCGAAGGGCGTGAGCAGGCTGACCGCGGCTTCGCACGCAGGTAGATCGAGCACCACCAGGCCGTCCCCGCGCCGTTCGACCAGCTGGTCGCCGAGCACGCGCGCGAACCGGTCGGCCACCTGCGGGTCGACGCGCACGGTGGCCTGGATATGCTCCGGCCCGCCCGAGCTGAACCGGCCGACCTGGGCGGTCCAGGCGGCGTGCAGGTCGAAGTCCGCCGGGCGCTCGAAGGTTTCCTCGGTCAGCTCGGCATCCTCGATCCGCGATACCCGGTACACGCGCGGCGCCCCCTCGACGCCGGCCAGCAGATACCAGGTACCTGCCTTGCAGACCAGGCCGAGCGGATCCACGACCCGCTCCACGACCCGCTCCAGGCCGCGCCGGTAGTGCAGCCGAACCCGGCGGTCGGACCAGAGCGCATCCTGGATGCGCGCCAGGTGCGGAGGCACGCGCGCGCTCCGGAACCAGTGCTCGCCGTCCACCAACACCCGCTCCTGGAGCCGGCCGGCCCGGCTCGGGCCGGCGGCCACCGCCAGCTTGCGCGAGGCCTGGTCCAGCTGCGCGCCCAGGCCCAGGTCGGCGGCCGGGCCCTGGCCTCCGAACGCCAGCAAGGCCTCCAGCTCAACCTCGGTGAGCCCGGTCAGATCCGTGCGGTAGCCGCCGAGGAGGTACGCGCCCCCGCGCGGGCCGCGGTCGACCACCACCGGCACGCCGGCGCTGCCGAGCGCGTCGAGGTCGCGATAGACCGTGCGCCGGGAGACCTCCAGCTTCTCGGCCAGGCGGCCGGCGCTCAGGCGGCCGTGGGCCTGGAGCAGCAGCAGGAGCGAGAGCAGCCGGTCCGCGCGCACTCACCTGAAGATATCCGCTGGATCATGACAGTGGTTGTCACATATGCGGGCGCACGCTGCATGCATGAGCAACGCAAGCAAGAATCCCGTAGTCCACTTCGAGGTCCTGGGGCGCGACCCGAACGCGCTCCGCAAGTTCTACTCCGAGGCCCTCGGTTGGGTCGCAGGTCCGGCCGACGACAGCCCCTTCGAGTACAGCATGATCCAGCCCGGCGAGGGCAAGGGCATCGCCGGCGGCATCGGCAAGGCCCCGCAAGGTCCTGGCCACGTCACCTTCTATGTGGAGGTTCCTGACCCTCAGGCGGCCCTGGACCGGATCACCGGCCTGGGCGGGCGCACAGTGCAGCCGGTCATGGAGGTGCCCGGCGGCCCGACCTTCGCCACCTTCGCCGACCCCGAAGGCCACGTGGTCGGCCTGGTAAAGAGTTAGTCCTGCAGCTTCCCCCGCAAGCGGTCCAAGCGCTCGTGCTTGTCCAGCGAGGGCTTGGGCCGCGGGCGGTCGGGATACTTGGCGACCTGGATGGCCTCCAGCATGAGGTCCACTTCTTCCGGCGACAGGTGGACCGTCTTCAGCAGCTTGTCCGCCTCCTGGGGCGGTCTGCGGTCGACCACCTCGCTGATGACCTCGTCGGTGTCCTCCGAGTCGGGTTTGGTGGGCCGGAAGAGCTCCTCGGACCCGATCAGCGAGACGCGCTTGAAACCCTTCCCTTTGCCCATCAGCCCACGGCTGAGCGCTGCCTGGTCTCCATCACCGAGGCGGCGAGCTCGCGGTAAGCCTTGGCCCCCTCGGACTGCGCGGAGTACTGCAGGATCGACTGTCCGGCCAGCGGCGATTCCGCGAAGCGGATGGAGTCCTTGACTGCGAAGTCGAAGACCTGGTTCTTGAAGTGGGTCTTGACCAGCTCCAGGACCTCGCGCGAGTGCAGCGTGCGCGACTTGTAGATGGTGGGCAGGATCCCGGCCACGTGCAGGCGCGGGTTGAGCTTGGCCCGGATGCGGTCGATGGTCTTCAGCAGCTGCTGCATGCCCTTCATTCCGAAGTACTCGCACTGCAGCGGGATGATCACCTCGTCCGAGGCCACGAACGCGTTGATCGTGAGCACGTTCAAGGCCGGCGGGCAGTCGATGATGATGTAGTCGTAGCGCCGCTGCGCAGGCTCCAGCTTCTCTTTCAAGATGCCCTCGCGCCCGATCTCGTTGTATAGCTGCGCCTCGGCTCCGGAGAGCTCGATGTTGGCGGGCACGAAGTGGACGCCGATGCCCGACGCCTCCTGGATGACGTCGTTGACCGAAACCTCGGGATCGACCAGCAGCTCATAGATCGTCTTCTCGAGCTCGTCGGGGATCTTGACCCCCATGTTGATGGTCAGATGAGCCTGGGCGTCGAGGTCGACCAGGAGCACGCGTTGGTCCTTCTCGGCCAGGGCGGCGCCCAGGTTGACGGCAGTGGTGGTCTTGCCCACGCCGCCCTTCTGGTTCGCGATCGAGATGACCCGCGCCATTAAAGTGCGGTCCGAGTCTACCCGTAGAATCCCCGTGATGTTCGGCTTGCCGCTCCTCGCGGGAGTGGTCGGACTGGCTTTCGGAGCCGTGGTTCTGAAGCAGTACAGCGAGCGCCGGCGGCCCTACCAGGCGGCCTGGGGCGCCGCGCTGCTGTGCTTCGGAGCCGCCGCCCTGTGGGAGGCCGCGGGCATCTTCGGCGGCTGGACGCCGGTGCTTTACAAGGGCTACTACCTGCTGGGCGGGATCCTCAACGTGGGCTGGCTTGGCGTGGGCAGCCTGTACGTGCTGGCCCCGCGGCGTTGGGGCCACATCGGGGCACTCGTGATGGCCTTGATCACGGTGTTGGCGGTTCCGGCCGTGGTGCTGTCGCCCACCGACGCCCACCTGCTCACGGCTTCGGTGCCGGGACGGGGAGCGATCGGCGCGCCTGCCACCTTCTTCCCGCCGGTCACCAACTCGATCGGCTCTCTGATCCTGATCGGCGGCGCCGCTTGGGCCGCTTACCGCAGCTATCGCAGCCATGCCGGCGGCAGCCGGGTGGTGGGCCTGGCGCTGATCGCCGCCGGCGCCTTGGTGGTGGCCGGAACCCACACGCTGGCGCAGGTCCGTAACGCCTACTACGTTCAACCCGTTGGTGAGGCCATCGGAATCCTGGTGATGTTCATGGGCTACCTGGGGGTTGAGGCGCGCGCGCTTCCCATGCGGAGACGCTCAGCGGCTTAGGGCCGCAAACCCTTGTTCATCGACATCGCGATCGTGGTCGCGCTCCTGATCGCCATCTACGTCGGCTACCAGCGCGGCGTCGTGCAGCCGCTGCTGGTGGAGATCTTTTTTCTGATCGCGCTGCTGATCATCATCCGGGACCGCCACGCCTACCAGGCCGCGATGGAGAAGTACCTCCACACCAACGCCGTGCTGGACGTCTTCCTGGCCCTGATCGTGGCGGTTGTCGCGGGCTTCGTGGGCGGCCAGCTGGGCGCCATGATCCACCGGATGCCGGTGGTGCGCGGCGTCGACGGCTTCCTGGGCGTCTTCGTGCACGCCGGCTTCGCGATCCTGATCAGCTACGTCCTGCTGTCGGCGCTGGTCGCCTTCGACAAGGCCTTCAGCCCCACGGTCAACGCGGCCTCGCTCACGCTCAAGCAGGTGCAGACGCTGCAGAGCAACATCGAAGGCAACCCGCTGGCGGCGTTCTTCGTGGACGAGAAGGACCTGGCCAAGCTGCGCCAGGAGGCCACCACCTCGGGCGGCGCGCGCCTCGAGACCGTCTCCCAGCTCAGCCAGCTCCAGAACTTCTACGAGCAGTTCCTGCAGCCGCAGCTGGCCAGCTCGCGGGCGGCGCCCATCATCATGTCGATCGGCCAGAAGATCCCGGTGATCGGCCATGCCGGGCCCAAGGACCTGCCCAAGACCGCGGTCAGCCCGACGCCCAAGCCGTCGCCCTCGCCCTCGCCGACCAAGAAGTAAGTGGCCACGGCGGTCGCCGCCCGCGCCGCCCCCGCCCGCCGCCTGGGACACCTCGACTTCGCCGTCATGTCCGTCTACTGGGTGGCGATCGGCTTCCTCTGGAACTCGATGGGGTTGCTGGTGGTCCCCTATCTGGTCGAGCACCTGGTGGGGAGGCAGCTGGAGGGCACCGCCACCGCCTTCATGGAAAACCTGGGCACCGTGGTGGCGATCGTCTGGCAGCCGCTGGCGGGGGCCATCTCCGACCGCACCCGCACCCCTTGGGGCCGGCGCCGGCCGTTCATCTTCCTGGGCACGGTCGGTGACGCGGTGTTTCTGACCGCGATCGCACTCTCCGGCGCCTACCTGCCGCTGGTGGCGGCGTACGTGCTGCTTCAGCTGGCTTCCAACACCGCCCAGGGTCCCTACCAGGGCTTGTTGCCCGACCTCGTGCCGGCCGAACAGAAGGGCACCGCCAGTGGGTACTACGGCGCCTCCAACCTCATCGGCACCCTGCTGGGCGCCGGGCTCTCCGGCATCATCCTGGCCCACGCCGGCGTCGGGGCCGTACTGGCCAGCGTGGCCGGCGCCCTGCTGGCGACCATGCTGCTCACGGTCACGCTGGTGCCCGACCGCGGCGCCGCCGCGGAGCGGCTGGACCCGCCGCTGCAGCTGGTCGTGCGCACTTTCACCGCGCCCCTTAGGGAACGGCCGTTCCTGTGGCTGATGGCCTCCCGGCTGCTGATCCTGATGGGGATCGTGGGCATCCAGACCTTCCTCTACTTCTACTTCAGCAATGTCTTCTTCCACGGCGACGCCTCCAAAGTGGGGACGGCCTTCTCGACGACCCTGGGGTCGGCCATCGTGGTCGCGGTGCTGGTGAGCTTCCCGGCCGCGCGGCTCTCGGACCGGATCGGGCGCCGGCCGCTGATCTGCGCCAGCGGCCTGCTGGGGGCGGCGGGCACCATGGTCCTGGTGTTCAGCCACTACCAGTGGGTACCCAGCGCGGTGCTGCAGCCGCTGGCGATGGCCCTGGGCGTGCCCGAGCTGGCGGCCCAGGCGTCGCTGGTGGGCCTGGTGATCGGCCTGGGCTTGGGCACCTTCTTTTCGGTTGACTGGGCCTTCATCACCGACGTCGTCCCGGCTACCGAAGCGGGGCTTTTCATGGGCTTTTCCAACCTGGCTACGGCTGGGGCGGGATTGCTGGCGCGCGGCCTGGCCGGCCCGATTCACGATCATTTCAACGCGGGGCCGCCCATCCTCGGGCTGCCGGGCGGCTACCCCGTCATCTTCACGATCTTCTTCGTCTGGCTGGTGCTGGGCAGCCTCGCCATCTATCGGGTTCCGGAGAGACGCACACGGACATCCAGCTGACCGGCCTCAAGCCCTGGGGCGGCCTGGCCACGGCCTCCCTCGAGGCGGCCGAGGCGGTGCTGGCCGGAATCGCCTATGACGGTTCGGCGGTCTACCGAAAGGGGGCCGCCCTGGCCCCGCGCGCGATCCGCCGGCTCTCGGCCGTGATGCCGCCGGTCACAGAGTCGGGAGCCGCGCTGGTCGAGCTGGAGCTGCACGACCTTGGCGACCTCGAGGCAGGCGGCTCCATCGAGACTTCCTGGGAGGAGATCGCCGGGCGCCTCGGCGCCGCGCCGCCGGGCGCGCTGCTGACCGTGCTGGGCGGCGACCACTGCTCGGCCGTCCCGGTGCTGGCCGCGCAGGCGCGCCGCCATCCCGACCTGGCGTTGCTCTGGTTCGACGCGCACCCGGATCTCAACGACTTCAGCCGGGGCAGCCACTGGAGCTGCGGCTGCGCGCTCTACCGCGCCCTGGAGTGCGCACAGTTGGACCCGGCCCGGGTGGTGCTGGCGGGCTGCCGGGACTTCGACCTCGAGGAGCTCGACTTCATCGGCCGCCGGGGCATGCTGATGCTGCCGATCGGTGAGGTCGCCGCCGATCCGGCCGCGGCGGGCCGGCGGATCGCCGCAGCGGTGGGCGACCACCCGCTGCACGTTTCCTTCGACATCGACGTCCTCGACCCGGCCTTCGCGCCTGGGACCGAGATCGCAAGCGCGGGCGGGCTCAGCACCCGCCAGGCGCTGGCCGTCCTGGCTGCGATCGCCGAGCGCTGCCGGCTGGTGGGGCTGGACGTGATGGAGGTGTCGCCGCCGCTCGACCACGCCGACATCACGGCGCTGGCGGCTCTGAAGATCGTGTTCGAGTTCTGGGGGCTCTCGCAGAGGGGCGCGACCGAACGGTGATACCGAGCCTTTCGCGCCCAGACGTCCGATTCGGACGCCGGCTTCTGCGGTGCTCGGTCACGCGGCTTTAGCTGCGCTCCCTCCGCTCCTCGGCGCCGGCTGACGTCTCGGAGCGTCGGGATCGCGAAATCCAGCGGCCCACCATTCGGCCACGCCCCTTAGAGGGTCCGGATCGCGACCGCCACGATGATGCCCAGCCCGATCAGGAGCAGCACGCCGGCGCAGCCCACCTGGACCGCGGTGTAGACCGGCCCGCCGGTGGCCGCATAGGTGGGGCCGATCTCCGCTCGGGTGCGGCGGGTGTTGACCGCGCCCAGCAGCCAGACCACCCCCACCAGCAGGGCAAAGCCGCCCATCGCCAGGCCGATGAGGGTGTTGCGCACCGCTTCGAGTATCGTCGTTTGGGATGCCTCGTCACCCCGCGAAATCTGGCGATTTCGCGGGGACCCCGACCCGGGCCTTCGTCGCCCTGGCCCCGCCGAGCGCCGTCGTCGCCGAGCTGGAGGGCTACCTGGAACGCTGCCGCGCGCTCGCGCCTAGCTTCCGCTGGGTGGCCCCGGCAGGGGTGCACCTGACGCTGCGCTTCCTGGGCAGCGTCAAGAGCGAGCCGCTGGCGGGCGTAGTCGCGCTGCTGCGTGGCATCCGCCGGCCGCCGTTCGAGCTGCGGCTGGGCGGCCTGGGCACCTTCGGCGGCCGCCGGCCCTCGGTGGTCTGGCTGGACCTGGCGAGCGGGCGCGAGCCGGCAGCGGCCCTGGCCGCGGCGACCGAGGGCGCCTGCGTGGCGGCGGGGCTGGAGCCGGAGCGCAGGCCCTTCCGGCCGCACCTCACCCTGGCGCGCTCTCGCGAGCGGTTCGGATCGGTGCTGCCGGACCTGCCGCCGGCGCCTGACCTCGAGCCCTGGACGGCGACGGACATGATCCTTTACGAGAGCCGGCTGGGTGGCGGACCGCCCGTTTACACGCCCCTGGAGCGTTTTCCTCTAGAGGCCGAGCGCCCTTAGGCCGGCTTCGGCGCAGGCCTTGTCCTGGCCTGGCGCCGCGCCGCTCACGCCTACCGCGCCCACCACGCGCTCGCCGCGGTGGACGAGGAGCGAGCCCTGACCCGGGATCATCGGCATCCGCACCATCTTGTCCACCTGGCCGAAGAAGGCGGCGCGCTCCTCCTGCACCTGGGCCAGGGAGTCGCCGTCGCGGTGCCAGACCGCGGCGCCCACCGCCTTGGATTCCGCAATCTGGGGCGAGATCGCGGGCGCCCCGTCCATGCGGCCGAGGGCGATGAGGTGGCCGCCCTCGTCGACCACGGCCACGGTGACGCGCAGAGACTCGGCGGTGGCGTGCTCGTGGGCGGCCTGGATGAGCGTTTGGGCCTCGGCCAACGACAGTGGCATCGCGCGTTCACAATCGTCGCATGCAGCTGAAGGGCGCCGTCGCGATCGTCACCGGCGGAGGCACCGGCATCGGGCGTGCCGTCTCGGTCCGGCTGGCGCAGGCCGGCGCGCGCGCGGTCTACGTCAACTATTCGCGATCTGGCGAGGACGCCGAGGCGACGGCGCGGGAGCTGATCGATCTCGGCTGCGAGGGCGTCACCCATCGCTGCGACGTGGCGGTCGACGCCGAATGCCGGGAGATGGTGGCAGCTGCGACCAAGCGCTTCGGACGGCTCGACGTCCTCGTCAACAATGCCGGCACCACCCACCACATCCCGCACCGCGAGCTGGAGTCGCTCACCGACCAGGTCTGGGAGGACATCATCAGCGTCAACCTGCGCGGCGCCTTCCACTGCTCCCGGGCCGCAGGCCCCGAGCTCAAAAAGGCGCGGGGGGCAATCATCAACGTCGCCTCGATCGCCGCCTGGCGGGCCAGCGGCTCCTCGATCGTCTACGGCGTCTCCAAGGCCGGGCTGGTGCAGCTGACGCGCAACCTGGCCATCGCCCTGGCGCCCGAGGTTCGCGTCAACTCCGTATCGCCTGGGCTGGTCGCCACCCGCTGGTTCCGCCAGAAGTACGGCGACGAAGCCGCCGACGCTCAGGAGCAGTTCATGGCCCAGCACACGCCGCTGGGCGAGGTCGCCACGCCCGACCACGTGGCTCAGGCGGTGCTCGGGCTGCTGGGCATGGATCTGGTCACGGGCGAGAACCTGATCGTGGACGGGGGCGTGCACATCGCCTACGGCCCGGCGGCGCCCCAGCGGAAGGTGGACTAACCGAGCCGGGCGACGCGGCCCCCGTAGTACTCGGTGAACCAGGCCTTGCCGTCGGGCGCCAGCGCCAGGTGGTCCGGCCATTGGCCGGTGCCCGGGCCGGACGTGACCCGGCCGCTGGCGAGGTCTACGGAGTCGATGCGGTTGGCGCCGCTGGCGGTGACCAGCAGGTGATCGCCGGAGATCACCATCGACTGCGGCTTGCTTCCGGTGGGAAAGGGCACCTGGGTCACCTGCCCGCCGGCGATCCTCGCCAAGCGATCGGCGCCGAACTCGGCGACCCAGAGCGCGCCGTCGGAGGCCTGCAGCAATCCGATCGCTCGCGGCTTGGACACGCCCAGGGCGATCGCGCTCACCTTTCCGTCGCGGCCGACCTGCAGCAGGGCGTCGCCGTTGATCTGGCTCACGTACCGCGCCCCCGGCGACGGGCAGGACCTCGGTCGGCTGGCTGCCGGGCGGCAGCCGGAGGATTTCGAAGCCGGCGGCGCCCGGCCGCAGCCGGGCCACGGCGCCGGCGCCGGATTCGGTCACCCATAGGGTGCCGTCCGTCGCCGTCGCCACGCCGACCGGCCGCGAACCCTTGCCCAGGCGGCACTCGCGCACGCTGCCGTCGAGGCCGACGACCGCTATGGCGTCCCGGTACTGCTCGGCGGTCCAGACCCGGCCGTCGGGGCCGACGGCGAGGTCGAAGCCCAGCTGGCTGAAGGGCAGGCTGTACTCGCGCCGTGCGCCGTCGGTGATGCGGATCGCCGCCAGCCGGCTGGCCCCGGTCTCCGCCGCCCAGACGTAGCCGCCGGTGACGGCGATGCCGACGGCTTCGGAACCGACTCCCACGGCGCGACGCACTGCTCCTGAGGCTAACCGATGGAAGCGGTTTTATCAGTTATACGAGCAAGCCACCTTTTGCGGGTTGGCGGCGAACGGAATTTTGGAGTTGCGCCGGGTCACCCCGATCCTTAACCTTCGCTCCGGCCCCGAGGGACACGCGCGAGGGAGCCGGAACCAGGTCGCAAGACCAGGTACCGGAGCCTAAGAGGCGGTCCGTCGGGGTCACTTATTTTTCCCCGGCTTTTCCCCAGCCTGCGCAGGCCATGAGCGGTAGCCTGGCGGCGAACTGATATTCGCGGTTGCGCCTGGCGCTGGGAGGCCCTACCGTATTCCCCGGCCCCCGAGGGATACGCGGACGGGAGCCGGAGCAGGTCGAAAGGCAGGTTCCGGAAACCGTGAAGCGGTTCGTCGGGGGTCACTGTTTTTCCACAGGCTGTGGCTCGCCTCCTGAGCGGCCTTTGACTTAACGTTGCGGCCGGTGGCTGGGCCTTTCGTCGCGGGTGTGGACCTGGGCGGCACCAAGATTCAGGTGGTGGCCGTGAACGGCACCGCGGTCAAGGGCGGCAGCCGGACGGCGACTCCCACCACCAGCGCGGAGGACGTGGTCCACGAGATCGTGGGCTCGGTCCGGCTGGCGGTCCAGCAGGCGGGCGGCCGGCTGTCCGGCCTGGATAAGGTGGGCATCGGCACGCCGGGCAGGATCGACGGCCGCAAGGGCGTGGTCTCGCATTCCGGAAACGTGGTCGGGATGATGGATCCCTTCGCGCTCGGCCCCGCCGTCTCCAAGGAGCTGGGCGGGCTTCCCGTGGTGATCGACAACGACGTCCGGGTGGCGATCCTGGGTGAGTACGAACGGGGCGCCGGCCGCCATTACAAGAACGTGCTGGGCGTCTTCGTGGGGACCGGCGTGGGTGGCGGGTTGGTGCTGGAGGGCAAGCTCAGGGAGGGCCGGGGCGCGGCCGGTGAGATCGGCCACACCCTGGTCAAGCCGGGCGGCCGCCTCTGTTCCTGCGGCCGCCGCGGGTGCCTGGAGGCCTACGCCGGACGCGGCTGCATCGAAGCCACCGCGCGCCGCTGGCAGGCCAAGAAGCGGATGAAGACCGAGCTCTTCGAGATCATGGCCGACCGCCGCCGGGACCGGCTCACCAGTGGCGTGATCGCAGCCGCGCTGGAGCGCAAGGACAAGATGGCCGAAAAGCTCATCGACGAGGCGATCAAGGCGCTGGGCATCGCGATTGCCAATGCGCAGAACCTGCTCGACCTGGAGGCCGTGATCATCGGCGGTGGCCTGGGCGACCGCCTGGGCAAGCCCTTCGTCGACAAGGTCGCCGAGGCGGCCCGCCCGCACCTCCACGTCCCCGACAAGCCCCCCGACATCATTCCGACCGAGCTGGGCGATCTGGCCGGCGCCGTGGGGGCGGCCATCCTGGCCGGGGGCTGAGGAGCTTCTAGCTCCGGCCGGCCTTCCGCTCGTCGCGGACGATGGCCCAGAGCAGGAGCAGGCCGCCGCCGAAGGCCAGCGCGAAGCAGACGATCGCCAGGGCCGGGTAACCCAGGATCCGGATCGGCGTCTCCACGCGCATCAGCAGGGCGGCGCCCACGATCAGAGCCGAGAGAACCAACCCCATCGTGATCCGGTTGGCGATCTTGTGCAGGCCCGACATCAGCCGCGTCTCGTCGACGGCGTGCACCTTGATCTCCAGCTCGTTGTCGGCGACCGCGTCCAGGATGCGGTTGACGCGCCCCGGCATCTGCTGCACGAAATCGCGCACCTCGATCGCGCTCGAAAACAGGCTGCCGGGTGAGAACTCGCGGCCCAACCGCTGCTGGATGAGCTCCGGCGCGTGGCGCCGGATGGCTTCGTTGGGGTTGAAATCGGGCGCCAGGATCGCGGCGACCTGGTCGAGGTGCAACAGCGCTTTTCCCAGCAGCGTGAGCTCGGGGGGCAGCTGCAGGCCGGTGGCCGATGAGACGCGACTCACCTGCAGGATGATCCGGCCCACCTCCAGGTTGCGCAGGCTCGCCTCCCGGGTGTCGCCCACCAGGTCGGCCACCCGGCGGCGGTAGGCGGCTTCGTCGAAGTAGTCGGTGCGTTCGCCGATGACCACGCCCAGCCGTGCGACCTCGTCGCTGCGGCCCTCGGCCAGGGCCATCAGCAGCTGCAGCAGGTTCTCCTGGGTGCGGGGGCTGACCTGGGCGACCATCCCGAGATCGATCAGCGCCAGCCGGTGATCCGGCGTCATCAGCAGGTTGCCTGGGTGGGGGTCGGCGTGGAAGAAGCCGTCGACCAGGATCTGCTTGAGGTAGGCGCGGAAGAGTTCGTCGGTGAGATCGGCGCCGTCCATCTCCAGCCGGGCCAGCGGGCCGACCTGGGTGATCTTGCGGCCCTTGACGAACTCCAGCGTGAGCACGCGCGCGGTGGTGAAGTCCTCGAGCGGCTGGGGCACGATGAGCCGCTCGAAGTCTTCGAGATTGGCCCCCAGTGCGACCAGGTTGCGGCCTTCGTTGCGGAAGTCGAGCTCCCGGACCAGGTTGCGCTTGAACTCATCGAACATGGCGCGCATCTGGAGGCGGTGCGCGGCATCGGAGTGCGCGTCGGCGAATTCGGCGATGTCGCCCAGGACCTCGAGGTCTTCGGCGACCCGTCGGTGGAGATCCGGGCGCTGCACCTTGATGGCGACCAAGCGGCCGTCCCGCAGCGACGCTTTATGGACCTGGGCCAGGCTGGCCGCCGCCACCGGTACCGGATCGACCTCGACGAAGGCCTTCGACAGCCGGACTCCCAGCTCGGCCTGGAAGGTCCGCTCGACCTCCGCGAAGTCGAAGGGCTCCACCTGGTCCTGGAGCCGGCTCAGGGCATCCAGGTAGGGGGCGGGCAGCAGGTCTGCGCGGGTGGAGAGCAGCTGCCCGAGCTTGATGAAGGTCGGCCCCAGGCGCTCGAGGTCGGCCGCGAATCGCTGGGCTTCTGCAGGGTCGGCCTCATCGTCGGTGACCAGCGGCCGGTACCGGACCAGCAGCAGCCCGATATCGCGGTAGCGCTTGAGCAGGCGCGGCTTGATTGGAAGAGCCACTTGCTGATAGCAATACTATCAGCTTTTATGATTCAGAAGCGCTTGCCGCGGACTCTTTCGATGGAGAAGCTGGCGGTGTCGGCGACCAGCATGACGGCCATCACGCCTGCTTCCAGCGGATCGCTGACGACCAGGTCGGCGACCTCGGTCACCGAGCCGGCCATCGAGAGGCAGACGACGATGATGCCGGCCGCCTGGATCTCGCGCACCGCCTCGCTGATGTCGCCGCCCATGAGGGCGCCGGCCAGCACCAGCGCCTTGGCGCGGTGCAAGCGGGCCACCGCGCGAACCGCCGCCGCCAGCCGCTCCTCGCCGACCAGGGGGATGGTGTCGACCGAGATCCGCTCGCCGCGGATGTTGTGGCGGTCCGCTTCGGAGACCGCGCCCTGCGCCACCATGCCGACCTGGGCGCCGCCGCCGATCACGATCACGCGCTTGCCGAAGACCGCCTGGAAGGAGGGGACCTCGGTGATCGCCTCGACGAGGTCCAGCGCGCGCAGCTCTGCGAGCAGCGCCGCCCGGTCGTCGATGCCGCCGATCTCCAGCTGTGTCTCGGACCGGCCTTCCTCGGCCCTGGCCGTGCCCACGTAGGTGACGTTGCCGCCGCGCCGGTAGATGGCCTCGGTTACGCGGTAGAGCACTCCGGGCTGGTCGCGGGCGGCGACCAGCAGGGCCAGCGTGGTGGGTTCGGCGTCCACGGCTCCGCAGGTTACCTGCGGCCGGCGCTGAACCTCAGCTGGTCTGCGCCAGCTCCCGGTTCTTGTCGGCGGCGCGCTCGGTCCTGCGCTTGGCGGTGTTCAGCTGCTCCTTCAGCTGCTGCCGCCGCTCCTCGCCGTGCTGCGGATCGAAGAAGTACATGAGGGCCGCGCCGGAGGCGACGCCGAGCAGCAGGGTCTTGGTTCTTGGCATGGCTCCAGACTAGTAGAGCGGCGTGTCGGGGGAAACTTCCTGGAGCCACTTCCGGACCGAGACCAGGAAGCGCGCAGCCCCCAACCCGTCCAGCACCCGGTGGTCGAAGCTGAAGCAGGCGTACATCATCGGCTTGATCCCGATCAGGCCGTTGACGGCGACCGGCCGCTCCACGATGGCTTCCATGGTCAGGATCCCGGCCTGGCCTGGGTTGATCACCGAGTAGCTGAATAGGGTCCCAAAAGTGCCCGAGTTGTTCACTGTGAAGGTCGCCCCGGTGAGGTCGTCGGCGCTGAGCTTCTTGGTGCGGGCCTTTTGGGCCAGGTCGTTGACCGCGCGCGCCAGGCCCGCCAAGGAAAGCCCGTCGGCGCGCCGGATCACCGGCACCACCAGCGTGTCCTCCAGCCCGATCGAGACGCCGATGTTGATGTCGCGGTGGACCAGCAGCTCGGTGTCATTGAAGGTGGCGTTGACCTGGGGGTGCTCGCGCAGCGCCGCCACCGCGGCCGCGATCACGTAGGGCAGGAAGGTCAGGGAGAAGCCCTCGCGCTGCTGGAAGGCGCCCTTGTTGGCGTTGCGGTGCGCGACCACTCCGCTCATGTCCACCTCCTGGGTCTGCCAGGCGTGGGGGATGGTCGTCTTGCTGCGCGTCATGTTTTCGGCGATCAGCTTCCGGACCCGCGTCAAAGGCACCACCTCGTCGCCCTCCGAGGGCGCGGCTTTGGGGCCTGTCTGAGTAGTAGGGGCGGGGCTCGCCCCGCCCTTGGCCCCGCCCGTCGCCCCGGCCGGCGCCCCGCCCTCGAGGAACTGCCGAACGTCGCGCTTGGTGACGCGGCCGCCCAGCCCGGTCCCCTTGACCCGCGAGAGGTCGACGCCCCTTTCCTCGGCCAGCATGGTCACGGCGGGCGAGAAGCGATGTTCGCCGGATTCAGTCTCCCTCCCCTCAGGGGAGGGTGGGGTGGGGGCGGGCTTTGGTTCAGGCTTGGGCTCGGGCTTCGGCCCTTCGGCTTGGGCTTCGGGCTTCTGCTCGTCCCCACCCGGTCGCGGCTCGGCCGCGGCCGACCTCTCCGCGGGCGGGGAGGTGGATTCGCCTTCCCCGTCCAGCTCCACCACCGCGATCTCGGCACCGGCTTGGACGGTCTCGCCCTCCTTGGCGATGATCTCCTTCAGCACTCCGGTCACCGGCGCGGGGACCTCGGCGCTGACCTTGTCGGTGTCGACCTCGAGCATGGGCTCGAACTCCACGACCTTGTCGCCGGGCTTGACCAGCCACTTGGAGATGGTCCCCTCGTGGACCGACTCTCCCAGCTGCGGCATCGTGACGCGGGTCGTGCTCGCCATTAGTGGCTCGCCGGTGGCCCGATCGCCGGATCTTCGGCGCCCATGCGCCGCGTCGCCGTTGTCAGCTTCTGTGCTCCTCGGTCACGCATCAAAGATGCGCTCCCTGCGGTGCTCGGCGCTTCCTACGCGCCGCAGCACCTGGCCACCGAATCTCTCGCCGCCGGACCGCCGTCGAGCCACTTAGAACTCAGCCAGCTCCTTGAGGCCACGGTAGATCTTCTCGGGGTCGGGCATGAAGAAGTTCTCCATCGGCTTGGCATAGGGCATGGCCGGCACGTCCAGCCCGCCGATCCGCTTCACCGGCCCATCCAGCCAGCGCCAAGCCTCGTCGGCGATCAGCGCGGCCACCTCGGAGCCCACTGAGATCGAGAAGTTGTCCTCGTACACGACGAGGCACTTGCCTGTCTTGCGGGCCGAGGAGATGATCGTCTCCCGGTCCAGCGGATAGACGGTGCGCAGGTCGATGAGCTCGCAGCTCCAACCCTCCTGCTCCAGGCGGGTGATGGCTTCGGTCGCGTAATGGACCATCAGCCCGTAGGCGAAGACTGAGATGTCCTCGCCCTCCTTGACCACCCGTGCCTTCTCGAGCGGGATCAGGTACTCGCCCTTGGGCACCGCCTCCTTGAAGGAGCGATAGAGGCGCTTGTGCTCGAAGAAGAGCACCGGGTCGGGATCGCGCAGGGCGGCCAGCAGCAGGCCTTTGGCTTCCAGCGGCCCGGACGGGATGACGATCTTGAGGCCGGGTGTCGCGAAGCGCGCCTCGATCGACTGCGAGTGGTACAGGGCGCCGTTGGCGTGGCCTCCCATCGGAGCCCGCACCACCATGGGCACGCCCCAGTCGCCGCCACTGCGGTAGCGGAACTTGGCGATCTCGTTGGTGATCTGGTTGAAGGCCATGTGTGCAAAGTCGGTGAACTGCATCTCGGCCACCGGACGCTTGCCGGCCAGTGCCAGCCCCAGCGCGAGACCGGCGATGGAGGATTCGGCGATCGGGGTGTCGATCACACGGTCTTCCCCGAAGCGCTTCCAGAGCCCGTCGGTGACCAGGAAGACGCCGCCCTTGGGGCCCACGTCCTCGCCCAGCACCACGACGCGCTCGTCGCGCTCCATCTCCTCGGTGAGGCACTCGCGCAGGGCCTGCACCATGTTCATCTCTTCGGTCGCGCCCGAGGGCTGGATAGCCTCCGGCTGGCCGCCCGGCGCATAGACGTCGGTGAGCGCCTCCTCGGGCTGAGCGTCGGGTGAGTCGAGGGCTTCGCGCGTGGCCTGGTTGACGGTCTCCTTGACCTCGTCCTCGTAGGCCTCGAGGTCCTTAGCGGAAAGGACCTCCTCTTCCACCAGCCGCTTCTTGAACCGCTCCAGGCAGTCGTTCTGCGCCAACTGGTCGAGCTCCTCCTGGGAGCGGTAGCGGCGCTGGTCGTCCTCGGAGGAGTGGGCGCCCAGGCGGTCGACCAGGCACTCGATGAGCGTCGGCCCTTCGCCGGCGCGGGCGCGGGCCACGGCTTGCTTGGCCACGTGGTAGGCGGTCACCGGATCCCGCCCGTCCAGCGTCACCCCCGGGAACCCATAGCCGGCCGCCCTCTGGGCGCCATGCTCGAGGGCGTACTCCTTGCTGTAAGGCGTGGAGATCGCGAACCCGTTGTTCTGCATCACGAAGATGACTGGCAGCTTGTAGATGGCCGCGAAGTTGAAGGCCTCGTGGGCGTCTCCCTCGGAGCCGGCGCCCTCGCCGTAGCAGGTCATGACGACCTTGTCGGAGCGGTCCATCTTCAGCGCGTAGGCGGCGCCGGCCCCGTGCACCATCTGGGTGGCCAGAGGCGACCCACCCGAGATGATGTTCAGCCGGGTGTCCGAGAAGTGGCCGGGCGTCTGCTTGCCGCCCGAGGCCGGGTCGGCGGGCTTGGCCAGCACCGAGAGCATGAGGTCGAGCGGGGTCAGGCCCATGCGGAAGCAGAGCACGATGTCTCGGTAGTAGGGCGAGATCCAGTCGTGCTTCGGCTTCAGCGGCCAGGCCACGCCGATTTGGGCGGCCTCATGGCCGGCGCAGGAGATGATGAAGGGCGCCCGCCCCTGGCGGTTGAGGACCTGGCAGCGGTAGTCGATCTGGCGTCCCAGGAGCATGTAGCGGAACCACTCCTTGAGCGTCTTCTCGTCGAGGTCGGTGTCGCGCCACTCGACGGGCTCCTGGAAGTGCCATTGCGGGTCGAAGCCGCGTTCCTGCTGCTTTGCGCGCTCGCGCGTGGTCGCCAAAGTGGGGGTGCTCCTCCCTATATGTGGATAGCCGAGCCGTCGACGGCCAGGGCTGCCTCGCCGACGACCTCGCTCAACGTGGGATGGGGGTGGATGTTGCGGCTGACCTCCCAGGCGTCGCCTTGGAAGAGCCGGGCCAGCGCCGGCTCGGCGATCAGCTCGGTGGCTTCGACGCCGACGATGTGGGCGCCCAGCAGCTGGCCGGTCTTGGCGTCGGCCACCAGCTTCGCGAAGCCGCCGGGCTCGCCGTGGATCAGGGCGCGACCGTTGGCCAGGAAGGGGAACTTGCCCACCTTGACCTCGCGTCCCTGCTCGCGGGCCTCGGGCTCCGTGAGGCCCACGGAGGCGATCTGGGGCTGCGAGTAGGTCGTGCGCGTGACCAGGTCCTGCTCCATCGGGGTCGCGCGCTTACCGGCGATGTCCTCGGCGGCCACGATGCCCTCGTG
>VBEO01000081.1 GCA_005881825.1 Chloroflexota bacterium
TGATCAGACGTTCGACCTGCTCTGGCGCCGTGCCGGGCTTGAGCTTGACCATGACCACATTGCGGATCATCGTCCGCCCAGCTCCTGGACGAACTCGGCCAGTCGCCCGATGCCCTCGCGCAGGTCCTGGTCGGAGCTGGCCAGGCTGATGCGCACCGCCTGGCCGGCCACGCTTCCGAAGGCCGTGCCGGGCGCCACGCCCACCTGACGCTCGCGAAGCAGGCGGAGGGCGAATTCACGAGCCCCCATCCTTGTCTGGGAGACGTCCGCCATCACGTAGAAGGCGCCCTGCGGCTCGGCCACCAGCAGTCCCGCCTCCCGCAGCAGGTCGACCGAGAGGTCGCGGCGCCGCCGATAGGCGCTCACCATCTCGGCGACGCAGTCCTGCGGACCGTTCAGCGCGGCGACCCCCGCCTTCTGGGTGATCGCGGAGACGCAGGAGGAGGTGGACTCCAGGAACTTGATGATGCCGTCGATCAGGTCGGGAGCCGCGACCGCGTAGCCCAGGCGCCAGCCGGTCATCGCGTAGCTCTTGGAGAAGGTGAAGACCGAGATCACGCGCCCGTCCTGGAGGTGGTTCGCCATGCTGGGCGCGACGCCGCGGCCGTCCAGCATGATCTGGTCGTAGCACTCGTCCGAGATCAGCCATAGGTTGCGGTCGCGGGCGAGGCCGGCCAGCCTGCGCAGGGTTTCCTCGGGGTAGACGGCGCCCGTGGGATTGTTGGGGCTGTTCACGAGCAGCACCTTCGTCCGCGGTGTGATCAGGCGCTCCAGGGCCTCGAGATCGGGCTGGAAGCCGAGCTCCGGCGGGCACGGGTAGCGCACCTCGCGGCCGTGGGCCCAGGCCACCATGATCGAGGTGTTGGGCCAGCCTGGGTCGGGGGTGAGGACCTCGTCCCCGGGCTCGACCAGGGTGGCCATGGTGGCCGAGATGACCCCCACTCCACCCGGCCCGCAGACGATCTGCGCCGGCGGCACATCGATGCCGTTGACGCGCTCGAGCTTGCCGGCCAGCGCTTCACGCAGAGGGGGGATGCCCGCGGTGGGCGTGTAGAAGGTGAAGCCTTCGTCGATGGCCGCCTTGGCCGCCTCGGCGATGTGGGCCGGGGTGCGGAAGTCGGGCTGGCCGGCCTCCAGCCGGATCGCGCCGGGCATACCGTACGCCTCATTGGCGATCTCGCGGATGCCGCTGTGGTGGGCCTCCAGGAGGTCAGACGAGAGCGGCGGCAGCGAGGTAGTGGCCATAGGCCCCGAAGTCTAACGTTGGGCAGGACTCCTCCCCGCTCGCGGGGAGGTGGCGCCCGTAAGGGCGTCGGAGGGGGTCGACCGCCCCCCTCCGCCTCGTTGCGCTCGGCACCTCCCCATGAATGGGGAGGAGTCCTGACCCCTAGTCGCTTACGTGTACGACGGCGCCCAACTGGGCCCAGGCGTAGAGCTTCACCAGCGGGCCGTCCTGTACGTGCACGCAGCCATGGCTGGCGTACGGCCCGTACTCCGATCCGGGCCCGTAGCTGTCGTCCGGCTGCCAGTCGGCGTTGTGGATGAAGGTCCCGTCGCCCACGAACTCCATCGCGTACCGCACCCAGGTCGGCGGGTAGTAGAAAGGCGAGCCTTTCGGCCAGGGGGACACCATGTGGTACCAGGGCGTCTTGTAGAAGATCCGGAAGGTCCCGCGATCAGTGGGCAGCGCCGGGCGGCCGGTGGTGACCGGCATCGCCATCACCGGGCAACCGTCCTGGTAGGCGACCAGCTGCTGGGTCTCCAGGTGGATCCAGATGTACTGGCCGCCGCCGCCGCCCGGCAGGCAGGGCGGCAGCGGGGCGCTGTCCGTGCGGTTGATGATCGAGGTCAGGGCGTCGCTGGCCGCCTGGGCCTTGGCGGTGGCGCCCCGCAGCTCGTCGTCGGTGCTGGCGGCGGCGGCCGCCGCTTTGGCGTCGGCGATCTGCTGGTTCAGCGCGGCCGGCACTCCGACCGTCTGGGCCGCGGCCACCAGCGCGTCCAGGCCGCCGGCCACCGACAGCACGTGCGCCTTGGCATCGGCGCGGCCGTTCAGCAGGTCGACGGCCGACTGCAGGTCGTCGCGCAGCGCATCGTGCTGCTCGATCTGGGCGTCGACGTCCAGCTGCATGTACCCGCCCAGGCGCACGCCCAGGTCCACCGCGGGCTCTGTGACCACTCCGGCGGCGGCATCCCGGGCCGAGGCCTTGTCGAGCGCCGCGCCCAGCCCCATCACATCCTTGGGCTGGCCGTCCTGGACGCCGCCCGCTGTGGCATAGAGGAACTGGCGGGCCAGGTCGGCGGCCTGCGCCTCCACCGTCCACTCCTCCGCCAGGCGGTCGAAGGCGGGGGCGTCGGGCGCCGCCGAGAACTGGCTGAGATAGGCACCCCAATCGGCGCCGCCGCGGGCGCCCTCCAGCCGGGTCAGCGCGTCCCAGGCCCGGCGGCTGGCGGCGTCCCGAACCTGCTGCGCCTCCGGGTCCACCGGCTTTGAGACCGGGCCGCAGGCCAGCATGACGGCCAGGGGGAGGAGCGCGAACGCTGCCGCAAAGGCTTGCCGGCGGGGCATCCGAGGGGGCATGTTGCCATGGAAACGGCCGATTTGAAGTCGGGTTACGCGTGGTGGCCGGGCTTGTTGCTGCAGTTGTTACGGCGTCCGAGCCATGGTCTGCGCATGAGAGCGTTGCGCCTGCGCGAGATGACGGGAAGCTGGTATTTCTGGCCGAGCACCGCGCTCTTGGGGTTGGCTGTGGGCATGGCCGCCTGGGCGGCCGCTCTCGCGCACGAGGATTGGCTGGGGCAAGCGATGTGGAGCGCTTTCTTCGCGATGATCGGGGTGCTCCTCCTGGTGCTGGCTTTCCGCGAGTCCCGGCCGGAGCCGCAGCGCACCGTCACCTAAGCCGAATAGTTACGGCGTTTGTTACCCACGGTGGCTGACACTTGGCGCCAGGCTGCGGAGCCCGACCTGCAACAGCTAGAACCGGACTACCCCCCGCGTTCGCTAGCGCGGTCGGGTCTCCGCGTCCCCCGCGGATTCTCCACGCCCGCGACTGAGGAGGGTTGACCGTGCTGCCCATTGTGACGGCGATCGTCGTGCTGGCTGTGATTGCGATGGGAATCGCGAGCATCCGCATTGCGCGCGAGTACGAGCGCGGTGTGGTGTTTCGTCTCGGCCCCTGATCGGGCTGAAGGGCCCGGGTCTGTTCCTGATCATCCCGTTGGGAGTCGACCGGCCGCTGATCATCGATCTGCGAGTGATCACGCTCGAGGTACCGCCTCAAGAGGTGATCACCAACGACAACGTGACCGTCAAGGTCAACGCGGTGATCTTCTTCCAGGTCCTAGATGCCCGCGCTGCCGTGACGAGCGTCCTCAACTACCGCACGGCGACGTCCCAAAGACGCAGACGACTTTACGGGCAGTGCTCGGCCAGCACAGCCTCGACGATCTCCTCGCCAAGCGCGAGAACATCAACCAGGACCTCCAGAAGATCATCGATCAGCAGACTGAGCCCTGGGGCATCAAGGTCGGCGCCGTCGAAGTCAAGGACGTGGAGCTCCCGCAGGCGATGCAGCGCGCCATCGCCCGCCAGGCAGAGGCCGAGCGCGAGAAGCGCGCCAAGATCATCGCCGCCGAGGGGGAGTTGGCGGCCGCGCAGAAGCTGGCGGACGCCGCCAAGGTGATCTCGACCCAGCCGGCGGCCCTGGCGCTTCGCTACATGCAGACGCTCATCGACATCGGCACCGATAAGACAACGACGATTGTCTTTCCGATTCCGGTCGAGCTCATAAAGCCCACCCTGGAAGCGGTCCGCGGTGTCGGGAACGGGACCGCGACGGCGGTTCCCGGCCGGTAAAAGAAAAAGACCCGACCCCGCTGGATCGGGCCCCGAAGGTCCTGCTAGTTAGGACCCGGTAGCGACCAGCTCAGGCATCAAACCCAGCTGGGTCATGAGTTCGGTCTGGTCGAAGTAGAGACGGGCTTCGACGATCTGGCCGTTCTCGTAGCGGCCAACGGACACGGCGCGGCTGCTCACCTTCTTGCCGGTCGGCGGAATCATCCCGGCGGGACCCTCGAGAGGGGCCGTCTGGGTGCCCTGGAGTGTGAACTCCTGGACCAGCCACGAATCGCACTCGACCTGGTTGCCGACGATGATCTTCGCGTCGGGGAAGCCGTTCAGCCAGCGCATCGCGTAACCGGTAACCGCGCCTTTCCCCTCAAGCCGAACGCCGCCGGGGGCCTCGAACTTGATGTTCTCTGCGTGAATCGCCTGCAGCGCTGCCTTGTCGTGCGCGTTGAATGCCGAAACGAATTTGGCGGCGGTGTCTTTGACGTTTGTCATTGCATCTCCTCCTGTGGGATGAACCGACGTGGAGGAAGAAGGGGGGAGACTCTCAGCTGGCTGCCACAACCCGACGCTCGGGAGGACCGGACCCCGGATGCCTTGACGGCTCTTGCCTTAATCCAGGAACGATCTTCAGTATAGCCGATCCGGCCGTGACCCGTTCGCCGGCGAACCGCGATCGACGTTTGTCTTGGCGACCACACGCAGTTGCATCAGGCCGGTTTCGATCACCAGTTGCGCTCGCGTAGAAGCCGCGTCAACCTGAACCGCAGACAGCGGATCCTGGCGCGCTTCTCTGACGGCGTCCACAAGATCTTGCAGGGCCCGCGTGAGCGCGCCGACGCGCGCCTGGAGGTCGGGGATCACCTGCGCTTCATAGCGGTCGACGTCCATCCCCAGGATGATCATCCGTTCAACGGTTTCCTTATCGATCGGAATCTTCGCGGCCATTCAGCGCTGGAGCATCGACCTCGCTGCATAACAAAAGCCGTAACCGCCGCCCTGTGTATGACGAACCGTGGCAGCGCCGATCGCCGCCACGGCCCGCTTTGGTGGGGGGAGAGGCTTTGCCTGCGCCTAAGCCGACACCCGGACCACGGCCCTCGGGAGGTCGGTGATCACGATATCGACGGACGCGTGCCGCGAGGGGCGGTCGCGATCCTGATCAAGACCACGGCACCCCACCCGAGCAGCGCGTAGACGCCAATCGCGACCACGGCTGCCGGCTCGAAGACGTTGCCGCTGCCGCCGGTGTTCGGGAAGATGCCCCGGAAGGGCGCTACCAGCGGCGCGCTCACGCCGTAGATCATGTTCACGAAGGAAGACTGGGTCGACGCTCCGAGCAGCTTCAGCAGGAAGCGGCCGGCGATGAGGACGTCAATGACGCCGATGACGAAGCCGACCGCGGCAGCGGCCCGATAGTTGTAGCGGCCGTGCTCTGGGGTCGTGACGCGTCCTATCGGGACCGCGGCGAGGCGGACCGGAGCGACGGGGACCGCGGGCGGAGACGTTGGCTGGATCGCCATGGTGAATCACGCTCCAATAGTTATTTGTCGAAGCTACGAAGGAATCAGCGTCAGACACCGGCCGTAACAGAGTCAGCAACTGGAATCGTGACGCCGATCGTCGCCGCGGCACCGGCCTTGCTCCGCCGCGCGCGGCGCGCGACGCTGCGGTGCTGGAAGATGCGCGCCGCGCCACACGCCAGCACGATCACCGCACCCAGCATCATCGCGAACAGCAATGCGATCGCCAGCGAAAGAAGACGCACGCGGAACGTCAGGAAAGAAAGTTCGACGCTGGCGGGATTCTGGAGGATGAACACGAGAATCGCCGCAAGCGCGACGATGGCGACCCCCAGGGAGGTCCAAACGGCGCTCAATCGCGTGTGACGTTCGCCCCTATATGTAACGCTGCCGAGTCGGTCGGTGCTGTGACGGATTCGCTCATGTCGATCGTCTCCTTGAGTGACGCTAACCCGGCGGGCGCAGATTCAACAGTGCGCCGCCCGCGAAGAGCACGAGGAGGCCCAGGCCGAGAATCCAGACCGCAGCGGACCTGACAATCGAGAGCCGGGCAGATGCGCGTCGGTGCCGGATGGCCCCGATGCGCTGTTCAAACGTTGACGGGCCGACCAAGGCGCGGTTGATCAAACCGCATTCATGCGCCTCAGGCCATAAGAAGGTCCGCAACTTTCGACCAACTGCGGGCAGGCCGCAGCGCGGCCGATCACGGTCGTGGCCCCGGCCTTGGGCCGAAAGTTACTGACCTTCTTACGAGGCCCCGAGTAAGACTGCTACATGGAAGCGGGAAGCGTATCCAGGCCGGACGTGGTGGCCGCCATCCGCGGCGGTGACCCCGGTCAGGCCATGGACGGTGAGGCCGACCTCCACACCGCGTCTCTGCAACAGGCTCAGTACTGGAGCCGGATCTATGGCGAGATCCTGGGGATGGAGGAGCAGGTCATGGCGCGGATCAAAGAGTTGATGAGCAAACAATCTCCGCAGGCGCGGCGCGAGGTCGAGCTGAGCAACGTGCCCGTGGTCGCCGCCCAGGCTGAGAGATTCCGCCAGCGTCTGGGATTCTGGCGGGCCCGCCTCCGGGAGCTGGAACCGCCGATGTCAGAAAGGGATGGCGGGTCCTCGATCTAGAATCGCGGTTGGCAGCATGGCGAGCGGGATCCGGAAGCGGGCTTCGACCGCACTCGAGGGTGAGGACATCAAGACCTCCCATTGGGAGGACGCGCGGCACTGGATGAGCATCTACGACGACCTCCTGCGCTTCAAGCGCGGGCTGCTGGCGCGGGTGGCTAGAGACTTGCCGACGCTGAGCCCGGTCGCCCAGGGTGCGGCCGCCGACGACCTCCGCATCATCGAGGATCAGCTGGAGGGCTACCAGGCGCGGCTCGACCTCTGGTACCAGCGGGTCTGGGAGCTCAAAGGGCTCTGGCTCGATCCTGAGACCAGGATGGTGCGGCACCAGGACGCGGAGTCCCACCTCACCAAGCGGGAGTTCCAGCTTCTCGAGTTCCTCCTCGACCACCCACACCGGTTCTTCAGTGCCGATCAGATCAAGGACCGCGCCTGGGCCGAACCGGCGCTCTTCCCTGAAGAAGTCCGCAACTACGTTCGCCGGCTGCGGAAGATCCTGGCCGACCTTCAGATCCCCTGCGACATCGTCAACCGGCCGCAGAAGGGCTACTCGCTGGTTTTTCGCGCCGACGACCCCTGAGGGCGCTCGGGCGGCCTCGGGGCGGCGGCGCTAAGCTAGCGGGCCGGGGTCCCGCCAACCCAGATCCAGACGATGCCGCACGCCCCTACTAAGCCACCAGAGCAGTTCGTCCACCTCCACAACCACACCGAGTTCTCGCTGCTCGACGGCGCCAGCCGGATCAAGGCCCTGGTGGCCCGCACCGCCGAGCTCGAGATGCCGGCGCTGGCGCTCACCGACCACGGCGTCATGTACGGCGCCATCCCCTTCTACAAGGAGTGCCGAGCGGCCGGGATCAAGCCCATCCTGGGCTGTGAGGTTTATGTGGCGCCCCGCTCCCGCCTCAGCAAGGAGGGCCGCGCCGACCGCGACCCCTACCACCTGACGCTCCTGGCCGCCGACCGCGCCGGCTACCTGAACCTGATGAAGCTCTGCTCGGCCGGCCAGATGGAGGGCCTGTACTACAAGCCGCGCATCGACCGCGAGGTCCTGGCCGAGCACGCCGAAGGTGTGATCGCGCTCTCCGGCTGCCTGGGCGGGGAAGTCGCCACCAAGGTCACCGGTGGTGACCTGGAAGGCGCTCGCGAGACGGTGGCGTCCTACCGCGACATCTTCGGCGCGCAGCGCTATCTGCTCGAGGTCCAGCGGCATGGCGTCGCCGGCCAGGAGAAAGTCAATCTGGCGCTCCAGGACTTGGCTGCCGAGTTCCAGCTCCGGCTCTGCGCCACCAACGACCTTCACTACGTGCACAAGCAGGACGCCGAAGCCCACGACGTGCTGCTCTGCCTGCAGACCGGCAACCGCTTCGACGACCCCCGCCGCTGGCGCTTCGAATCGCAGGACTTCTTCCTCAAGTCGGCGCCTGAGATGGCTGCCGCCTTCGAGGACCTGCCGGACGCGCTGGCCGCCACCCTGGACGTGGCCAGCCTGGTCGACCTCAAGATCGACCTCGGCGTCACCCAGCTGCCGCCCTTCGACTGCCCGCCCGGGATGATGCCCGAGCAGTACCTGCGCCGGCTCGCGGTCGAGGGCCTGAGCTGGCGCTATGGCGAGCAGCCGCCGGCTAATGCGCCGGGGCGCCTGGACGAGGAGCTGGAGGTGATCGCGGCCACCGGCTATGCGTCCTACTTCCTGATCGTCTGGGACTTCTACAACTTCGCCCGCCAGCAGGGAATCGTCACCGGTCCCGGCCGCGGCTCGGCAGTGGGCTCTCTCGTCGCCTACTCCCTCGGCATCACCGGTCTCGATCCCCTCCAGCACGGACTGATCTTCGAGCGCTTCCTCAACAAGGACAGGGTTTCGATGCCGGACATCGACTGCGACTTCTCGGTCGAAGGCCGCGAGCGCGTCATCCGGTACGTCACGGACAAGTACGGCGCTGACCGGGTGGCGCAGATCATCACGTTCACGACCATGGCGTCCAAGGCGGCCATTCGGGATGTGGGACGGGTGCTCGACGTTCCGCTCAAGGAGTGCGACAGGCTGGCCAAGCTGGTGCCCGTGCACCAGGGCCGCTCCAAGTCGCTGAGCGACGCCATCCGCGAGATACCCGATCTGCGCGAGGCTTATGAGGCCGCGCCCATCCCGACCGCCGACGGCCGCCGCGTGAGCCTCCGTCAGCTGATCGACGTGGCGCGCTCACTGGAGGGCGTGTCGCGCAACGTGAGCGTGCACGCCGCCGGGGTGGTCATCGCGCCGCAACCGCTGGTGCAGTTCACCCCGCTGCAGTACGGGCCGCGCTCGGCCGTCGGCGAGGGTGAGCAGCGGCAGGTGATCACGCAGTACGACATGAACGCGGTGCAGGAGGTCGGCCTCCTGAAGATGGACTTCCTTGGCCTGCAAAACCTCGACATCATGTCGACCTGCCTGCGGCTGATCTCCGAGAACCAGGGCATCACGCTGACGCTGGACGACATCCCGGCCGCCGACGAGAAGACTTACGAGCTGATCAGCCGCGCCGACACCCACGGCGTGTTCCAGCTCGAAGGTTCCGGGATGCGGCGAATGCTGGAGGAGATGAAGCCGCACTCCTTCGAGGACGTTACGGCGGCGGTCGCGCTCTACCGGCCTGGGCCCATGCAGTTCATTCCCGCGTTCCTGGCCCGCAAGAGCGGGCGCGAGCGGATCGAGCACCTGCATCCGCTGCTCGAAGAGGTGCTGCGGGACACCTACGGCGTGCTCATCTACCAGGAGCAGGTGATGAAGCTGGCCCAGGTGCTGGCCGGCTTCACGCTATCTGAGGCCGACATCCTGCGCGCCGCCATGGGCAAGAAGGACAAGGCCAAGATGGCGCAGCAGCGCGCGAAGTTCATCGCGGGCTGCGCGGCCAATCAGATTTCAGAGGCCACCGCCGAGCAGATCTTCGACGTGGTCGCCAAATTTGCGGAGTACGCGTTCAACCGCGCGCACTCCGCGGCCTACGCGGTGATCAGCTACCGCACCGCTTATCTGAAGGCCAACTACCCGCTCGAGTACATGACGTCACTGCTGCGTCATTACTCGGGCAACTCCGACGATGTGGCCGCGACCATCGTCGACTGCAAGGCGCGCGACATCGAGGTGCTGCCGCCGGACGTCAATCTCTCGCGCTCCGACTTCACGATCGACGGCCCCGGCCGCGTGCGGTTCGGGCTGGCGGCGGTCAAGAACGTGGGCGCCAAAGCGGTCGACCTGATCTGCGCCGACCGCGACCTGCACGGCGAGTTCACCTCACTACCCGACCTCTGCGAGCGCGTCGGGGGCATGCAGGAGGTGAACCGCCGCGTCCTCGAATCCCTCATCCGCTGCGGCGCCTGCGACGCGCTCGGGGAACGCAACGAGATGCTGGCCATCCTCGACTTCGTGATGCGCGTCGCGGAACAGAAGCGGCGGGACGAGCTGGCGGGCCAGGGGTCGTTGTTCGACCTGGGCGAGGCTTCGCCCGAGATCCAGTACCGCGCCGAGGGCGTGCTGCCGATGTCCGACGAGGAGAAGCTGCGGGGTGAGAAAGAACTCCTGGGCCTCTACCTGAGCGATCACCCGCTCAACCGCATCTCCGGCGACCTGGCGCGGCTCACCGACGCCCGCGCACTCGACATCACCGCCGACCTGGCCGGCACCGAGGTGCGGGTGGGCGGCATCGTGCGCGAACTGCGGCGCGTCGTCACGCGCAAGGGCCAGATCATGGCCTACGCCGAGCTGGAGGACCTCACCGGGCGCATGGACGTGATCCTGTTCCCGGCGGCCTACGAGCTGTACCGGCGCCTGTTCGAGGACGACCGGCCGCTGGTGATCCAGGGCAAGGTCGACGCCTCGATCGTGGTCGACTTCGCCTGGGCCTGGGATGACCCCGAGTGCGTGCCCGTGGAGCGCCGGCAGGTGCTGCACGTCGACGTGCCGGTCGGACTCCCGGATGCGGTCGAGCAGCTGACCGCAGTCCTCGCCCGGCACCCCGGTGAGGACGAGGTCTTCCTGCACTTCCAGGTCGAGGGCACCGACGTCACCGTCAAAGCCGGCGATCGCTACCATGTGGCCGCCGGCGCGGCGCTGGTGGCTGAGGTCGACACGCTGTTCGGCCGCGAGACGGCGCGCCTGGTCGCGGTGCGGCCGCGCGCCGCCGGCTCCGGGGGCAATGGGAGGAACCATGGACGTTGACGAGGCGGTGCGCGAGGGGCGCTATATCGTGGTCAAAGCGCTCGAGGACGGGGTCACCATCATGGGCTTGACGCGGGGCCGCGACACCCGCTCCCACCACTCCGAAAAGCTGGACCGCGGCGAAGTGATGGTGGCGCAGTTCACCGACCTCACCGCCGCCATGAAGGTGCGCGGCCGGGCCGAGGTCCTCACGGACGTGGGCCGCGTCGAGAGTGGAACTTAACCCCAGAACCGGGACGCCTTAGACTCCGGCTCGGAGGGCCCGCGCCGCGGGCCGCCGGTTCTTTGGGGGTTTGGGGAACATGAGAGTTCGACTGCTCGCCTTGCTCGGCGCCGGCCTGCTTCTGGTGCTCGGTGCGGCTCCAGCCTCAGCCGTCGAAGGCGGCCAAGGCCTCAGCTACCTCGCCTTGGGCGATTCCGTGCCCTTCGGCTTCAACCCTCTGGTCAACGCAGCCGACGCCAGCAATTTCGTCGGCTACCCGGAAATCGTCGCCAAGCGACTCAGCCTCGAGGATGTCAACGCCACCTGTCCCGGTGAGGCGACCGGCGGTTTCCTGTCGCTGACGGGGACGGACAACGTCTGCCGCCCGTATCGCGCGGCCTTTCCGCTGCACGTCAGCTACTCCGGCACCCAGATGGACTTTGCGCTCAACTACCTTGCCACCCACAAGCACACGCGACTGGTGACGCTGACGTTGGGTGCGAACGACTACTTTCGCTTCCTGAAGGACTGCGCCGTGGGCCCGACCTTCGGGACCTGCGCGCTTGGCTTCACCGGCATGCTGGCGACGATGCAGGCCAACCTGAGCACGATCTTTTCCAGGATCCGCGCCGCCGGCTATGACGGCGTGTTGATCGGCGTCACCTACTACGCCCTCAACTATGTGACAGGCGCCGCCGGCACCCTGGCCCTGGACGCGCCCATGGTCGCCGCCGTCACCGGCGCCGGCGGCCTGGTGGCATCGGGCTTCGACGCCTGGCAAGCAACCGCATTCAGCTCCGGCGGCGGCGATTCCTGCCTGGCCGGGCTGCTGATCGCTTTGCCCAGCGGCGGCTGCGACGTGCACCCGACTCCGCTCGGCCGCGACCTGCTGGCGCAGAAGGTGATCGACACCATCGCCGGTAGCTGCGGCTTCCAGAGCGCCCGCCGCTGCCTGAAGATCGACTGAGAAACGCGCGGGAGGCGGCCTCGCGCCGCCTCCCGAATCAGCTCGTCAGTTGCCGGTTCAGCAGCCTCACCGCAAGGGGTGCCAGTGCCAGCGTCAAAGCCGCGATGTAGGCGACGTCCACGAGGAGGCTCCAGGAGAGCGTCCCGTAAGTGAGTGACCGCGCCAGCGTGACCACGTGGTACAGCGGCGTGATCCAGATCGCCACCTGTAGATAGGACGGCAGCCGATCGACGGGGAAGAAGGCGCCGCTGAAGAAGAACATCGGCGAGCACCAGCGGCAGCAGCAGGCCCCAGGGCGAATGGAAGAGCCCCAGCAGCGCCATCACCAGCATGAACACGCCGCCGTACAAGACGGCACGCGTCGACTCCCAGACGAAGTTGCCCAGCACCACCTCGCCCGGTGAGACCGGGGTGGTGGCCACAGCGTCGTAGACGCCCCACTGGTGGGCCTTGATCCAGGTTCCGAACAGGGTGTCGAAGGTCACCACGTTCATGGCCGTGATCGCCAGCAGGCCCGGCGCCACGAAGCTCAGGTAGCCGCCCGGCCGGCCCAGCGAGATGTAAGACCCCAGGGCCAGTCCGAAGGCCACCAGCCACATCAGGGGCTGGCCGAAGTTGAGCAGGATCGACGTCCGGTAGAGGTGGCGCCAGACCAGTGCCTCCCGGCGCCAGATGCTCGCGCTGCGCCGCAACGTGCCTATGGCCATGCTCATTCCTGCAGCTCCCGCCCCGTGAGGTGGATGAAGACGTCCTCCAGGGTGGCCGGACGGATCAACATCGCCTCCGGCGGGACCCGGCCGCCGAGCCCGGCCAGCGCCGCCGCCGGGTCGTCGGTGAAGACCAGCAGGCGGTCGCCGTGGCGATCGACGCGCCGCACCGGGGTGCCGTCCAGCGCGGGCTGATCCGCGCCCGCAGGCCAGCGCACCTCGAGCACCTGCTCGCCGGCGTGGCGGCGGATCAGGTCGCGCGGGGTGCCTCGCTCCACGATGCGCCCGGCATCCATCACCACCAGGCGGTCGCACAAACGCGAGGCCTCCTCCATGTAGTGGGTGGTGAGCACGATGGTCACGCCCTGCTCCCGGAGCTCGCCCAGCCGCTGCCAGACGACCAGGCGGGCCTGGGGATCGAGGCCGGTGGTCGGCTCGTCGAGGATCAGCAGCTCGGGCTGATTGATGAGACCGCGCGCGACCAGCAGGCGACGCTGCATGCCGCCTGAGAGCTCGCGCACCTGCGAATGCTCCCGCCCTTCCAGCTCCATGAAGCTCAGCAGGTCGGCCGCCCGCCGCCGCACGGCGGACCCGCTCAGGCCGAAGTAGCCGGCGTGGACGAGCAGGTTCTCGAACACCGTCAGGTCCTCGTCCAGGTTGTTCTCCTGGGTCACCACCCCGATCCGCGAGCGCACCTCCCGGGTCTGGCGGTCAGGGTCCAGGCCCAGCACATGGAGGTCGCCGGCGGTCCGGCGGAGGCGCCCGAAGAGCATGCGCATGGTGGTCGTCTTGCCCGCGCCGTTGGGGCCCAGGAAGCCGAAGCACTCACGGTCGTCGATCGCAAACTCGATGGCGTCGACGGCGGTGCGATCGGGTGGAAAGGTCTTGGTGAGGCCTCGGGCCTCAGATGCGAACGGCAAGCTGCTCACTCCACGTTGAGAACTAGACGCGCGCAGACGCGCGCGGGGCCAAGAATCTGACCGGCAGGACCTATCTGGTCAGCAGCATTACCGTTGGCTGATGATAGCCCGCCGGATGAGCCAGTAAGGTTGGCGTTACCGGGCCGGCCAGTCCGCCGTTCCCGTGCGTTGAAGGAAACATGAGGATCGCGCGCGCTGTGGCACCCGTCATCGCCGCCTGCGCGCTCCTGCTCGCCCTCGGCAATCCGGCCCAGGCCGCGACCGACCTGCCGATCACTCTCACGCTCACCGAGCGTTGGGCAACGCCGGCGCCGCAAGCCACCTGGACCCCCTACGTGGCGACCGTGCGCAACGACAGCACCGCCGACTTCAGCGGCGAGGTCTACATGACCCCAATCGACAGCCGCAACAACCTGTCGGTGCGGGGCATCTTCCCCAACTACCGCGCCCAGATCACCGTCCCTCGCGGCAGCACTCGGAGCGTCACCTTTTACGTCTTCCAGCCCCCGGCCGGTTACCAGGCGGAGCTGCGTGACGGCTCCGGACGCACCCTGGTCAGCGGCGTCGCCACCGCGGCCACCGGTTCCGGCTACGCCGTGGGCGTGCTCAGCGACCAGCTCCAGGGTGACCAGCGCATCCAGGCCCTGCGCCCGATGCCGGACAGCAGCGTGCGCTTCTCCCGCTTCGTCTCGGCGCAGGCCTTTCCCACCAGCGCCGCCTTCCTCACCGGCCTGCAGGCGATCGTGATCGACGACTTCGACACCAACTCGCTCAGCGATGCCCAGGCCCGTGCCATGCGCGACTTCGTGGGCCTGGGCGGCGGCCTGGTGGTGGCCGGCGGCAGCTCCTGGCGGCGGACGCTGCTGCCCCTCGGTGATTTCGGGCCCTTCAAGCCCAACGCCAGCGACCAGGCCTCGATCCGGCCGCTCGGGGACCTGGTCGGTGTGCCACTCGACCTGCTGGTGCCGATCGCCACAGGTTCTCTTGGAGCCGGCCGCGTGCTGGTGGGTGCCCCGGGCGGCCAGCCCCTGGTGGTGGAAGGCCAGTACGGGGCCGGCAAGATCGTGGAGCTGCTGTTCGATCCCCTGGCGGAGCCGCTCAGCACGTCGGACTCCGGGCTGGCGGCACTGTCCTGGACCGTGGCCATGGACCGCGCGCTGCTCACGCAGCCCAGCGCCGCGCAGGCGGTCAAGGGTGTGCTCGGCGGGCCCGTCAACGGCCCCGGAGTGCCGCCCGGCGTGGGCGCCTACAACTCGCCCGAGGACCTGTACTCGGTTTTGGGCAACACGCCCGCCGGCGCCGTTCCCCCGGTCGGCCTCATCGGGGGGCTGCTCGTCCTGTACGTGCTCCTGGCCGGCCCGGTCAACTACGCGGCGCTGAAAGGCATGCGCCGGCGTGAGCTGATGTGGATCACGGTGCCCGCCGTCTCCATCGCCTTCACCGGTACCGCCTACCTGGCCGGCCTGGGCCAGCACGGGGTGAACTTCCTCGACAGCGAGGTCCAGGTCGTGCGCGTGGCGCCCGACGGCGCACTCGAGGTGCAGGCCTACCACGGCATCTTCACGCCCCGGCGCGGCGATTTCACGGTGACCGTGCCCGCCAACACCATGGCTTCGACCGCCCTCAGCATCAATGTCGGAGGCGGCAGCGCCAGCGAATCCGCCCGCTGCAGACGCTGACCGTGGGCCGTGCGCCGGCGCAGCCCACTGCCGGCGTCGAAGCCCATCTCAGGCTAAGCAACGGCCGCATCCTGGGCACGATCCGCAACACCGGCGACCGGCCCCTTCAGCAGCTGCTCCTCGTCAGCGGCTCGGGGCAGCAAGCCGCGCTGACGCCGGACCTGGGCCCCAAAGCGACGGTCTCCGTCAACGCCTCCCTCGACGCGCCCAGCCAGCGGCCCTTTGCGCCGGCTCCCAGCACCTCCGGCGGCGACTACCGACGCCCGGCGCTGCTGCGGATTGCCGCCGCCGAAGTGGTCGACGGCCGCAGCGGCGTGTTCAACCTGGTGGCGCTGACCGATTCCTACGGGGCGCTGGAGGTTGATGGGACCACGCCCTCGCGGACCAGCGTGGCCGCCATGGTGCAGCCGGTGAGCCTGGATTCGGCCGACGCCCTGTCCGGGATCGCGATGCGCCCGGAGCTGGTGGCGCAGACGGATGCCATCCCTTTCCACTACGACGTCTACGACCTGCGGGTGCCCACCGGCTACACCGGGCCGGTGAAGCTGCAGTACCTGGCCTACGCCTCGGCCAGCCCGTCGCCGGCCGGGTTCCAGCCGCCGGTGAAGGGCGTCGAGGTGTACGACTGGTCCTCGGAGAGCTGGCGGGTGCTGCCCGCCGCGTCCGCGGGGCAGTCCCAGAAGGCGCTCACGATCGATCTCCAGCCCGGTGAGGTGGCGACCGGGGTGGTGCGGATCCGGGCCCAGGAGCAGAACACCGGCGTCATCATCTCCAACCTCCAGCTGGTGGCGTCGTGATCTCCGTCGAACGCCTGCGCAAGCGCTACGGCCGGCAGCTGGCGCTGGATGATGTCAGCTTCGCCGTGCCCAAGGGCGAGATCTTCGGCTTCGTCGGCCCCAACGGCGCAGGCAAGACGACCACCATCCGGATCCTCGCCACGCTGGCGCCCACCGATTCGGGCCTGGCCACGATCGGCGGCATCCCGGTCGGCGACGACCCCTCCGCGGTGCGCGAGCTGGTCGGCTACATGCCCGACTTCTTCGGCGTCTACGACCGCCTGACGGCGGTGGAGTACCTGGAGTTCTACGCGGCCTGCCACGGCGTGGCCCGCAGCCGGCGGCGTCGGGTGGCGCTCGAGCTCCTGGAGTTGGTCGACCTCGGCGATCGCCGCGACGCCCAGGTCGACACGCTTTCCAGGGGCATGAAGCAGCGGCTGTGCCTGGCCCGGGCCCTGGTCCACGACCCCAGGGTGCTGCTGCTGGACGAGCCCGCCTCCGGCCTCGACCCCCGGGCCCGGGTGGAGATGCGCGAGCTGGTCCGCGAGCTGCGCCGGATGGGCAAGACGATCCTGGTCTCCAGCCACATCCTTCCCGAGCTGGAGGAGCTGTGCACGTGGGTCGGCTTCATCGATCGGGGCCGCATGGTCGCCGTGGGACCGATGGAGCAGGTTCGGGACCGCGTGGTAGTCGGGCGGCGGCTCAGGATAGAGCTGGTGCAGCCCGAGGAGTCGGTCATGCGGAACGCCGAGCAGGTGCTCTCGGAGCGGCAGGGGGTGCTTGCCGTCGATCTCCTGGGCGACCACCTCGAGATCACCGTCGGGGAGGGGTTCGAGGAGGCAGAGCTGCTCGCGCACCTGGTGCGCGAGGGCGTTCCGGTGCGCTCCTTCGCCCCCGTGGCGGGCGACCTCTCCGAAGCTTTCATGCGCCTCACCGGCCCCGGCGAGGAGCGGCCCCCGAGATGAGCCGCTTCCTGGCCGTGCTCAGCGGCTTCGACAACCCCCTGATCGTGAAGGACGGCATCTCCCGCATGCGCTCCTGGCGGGCGCCGCTAGCGATCACGCTCTACCTGGGGCTGCTGGGCGCCTTCGGATACGCGATCTTCACGATCGCGGTTCTCAGCACGCAGTTCACGCGCACGGCCAGCTCGGCCCAGATCGGCGGCAGCGTTTTCGTCTCGCTGGCCTTCTTCCAGCTGGCGCTGATCAGCCTCTTCGCACCCGCGCTGGCGGCGGGCGCCATCAGCGGCGAGCGCGAGCGCCAGACATTCGACGTCCTGCTGGTCAGCCGGGTCTCGGCCTTCGGCATTGTCTGGGGGAAGCTGGTGGCTTCGCTAGCCTACCTGGTGCTGCTGATCCTGACCGCGCTGCCCCTCTTTGCCGCCGTCTTCCTGTTCGGGGGCATCGACTTCGAGCAGTTCGTGCTCGCGCACGTGCTCACGATCATGACCGCGCTCTCCATAGGCGCGGTATCGCTGTTCTGGAGCGCGCTTTTCCGGCGCTCGCTGCCGGCCACGGTGACCTCCTACGCCACCACCTTCTTCCTGGTGGTCGGGACCTTCGTGGCTGGGCTGCTGCTGACCTACATCTACGCCTTTCGGGACGGGGTGGCCGCGGCCAGCAACTTCGAGTTCCACCCATTGGCCTACGGCAACCCACTGTTTGCGATGTACGTGGTCCTGGCCTCGCCTTCGGGCGCGCCGGTGCACCTGGGCCGCCTGCTGCAGCTGCTCTTCATGAGCGGCGGCGACCCCTCGCGGTGGGGTCCGGAGCTGGAGCCCTGGAAGCTCTGCGTCGCCTTCGAGATGATCCTCACCGCGCTGGCGATCTTCGGCTCGGTCCTGCTGGTGCGGGGCCGCCGCGCGATGCCGCTGCGCCGGGTGCGCCCGGCAATGCCGGAGCCTGCGGCGTGACCGGCGTCGAACGCTTCCTGAAGCGCGCCCGATCCCGCGTAGTCGGCGACCGCGCGCTCAACTGGGGCGCGCGCGGGCTGGCGGCCGGCGCCCTGGCCGCGGCCGCCGCCGAGCTAGCCTTCCGCCGCTTCCCGGTCGACCCGGCCTGGCCGGTGCTGGCCGGCTGCGTCTTCGCGGGTCTGCTCTTCGGGTTGGTGGGCTGGCTGCGAGCCTGGCCGTCGCTCCCCGAGGTGGCGCGGCTGGCCGACCTCAACCTCGGCTCCCGCGAGCGGCTCTCCACGGCGCTCGAGTTCGCGACAGCCAAGAGCTACCTGCCCTCCCGGCAGCGCCTGGACGCGGAGGCCTGGGCCGAGCGGGCAGATCCGCGGCAGGTGGTGCCTGAGGGCTGGCCGCTGCGCACGCTGGCGGTCTTCCTGGCCGCGGCGCTCTTTGCGCTCGGCCTGTGGATGCTGCCCAACCCGGCGCTGGCCCAGCTGCGCCAGCATCGCGAAGCGCTCGCGGCCCAGAACCAGGCGGCCGACCAGGTGGCCACTATCGCGGCCAAGGAGTCGCAGGCGCGGCCGGGCGAGGATCCGGCGGCCCGCCAGGCACTGGTCAAGGACCTGAAGAAGGCCGAGCAGGCGGTGCGCAGCGCGTCCGATCCGCAGAGCGCCGTGGCGGCGCTCAGCCAGGCCCAGCAGGACATCCGGAACCTCCAGGACCCGAACCTGGGCGCCAAGCAGCAGGGCTCCAGCGCGGCCGGCCAGGCGCTGGCCCAGAACCCCAACCCCGGCCAGAAGGCCGGCCAGTCGCTGGCCTCCCAGAACAACAGCCAAGCCGCCGGCGACCTGCGCAACCTGGCCTCCTCGCTGGCCTCCATGAGCCAGGCCGATCAGCAGTCGCTGTCGCAGTCGCTTTCCCAGGCGGCACAGGCGGCGGCAGCCGGTGGCAATCCGCAGCTGTCGCAGTCGCTGCAGAAGGCCTCGGACGCCCTTAAGAACGGCGACACCGCGGCCGCCCAGGCCGCCCTCAACCAGGCCGCGGCGCAGACCGACCAACTGCAAAACGGGGAGGACTTCGCCGGGGACGCCGCCCAGGCGGCCAACGGCCTGCAGCAGGCCAAGACGCCGCTCGAACAGCAGGCACAGGCGGGCCAGGGCTCGCAGGGTCAGGGCCAACAGGGCCAGGGTCAGCAAGGCCAGGGCCAAGGCCAGGGTCAGGGCCAGCAGGGGCAGGGTCAAGGGCAGCAGGGCCAGGGCCAGCAGGGACAAGGACAAGGACAAGGCCAGGGCCAGGGTCAAGGCCAGGGCCAGGGTCAAGGCCAAGGCCAGAACGGTCAGGGCCAGGGCGGTCAGGGCCAGGGTGGGGGTCAGAACGGCGGCCAGACCGCCGGCGCCAAGAGCACCGAGAAGGTGTACGTGCCCAGCCAGGGCGACCCCACCGGCCAGGGCCAGAACCAGGGCAACGGGCAGGGCACCGACGCCAACCTGGTGCCTTACGAGCAGGTCTACGCAGATTACAAGGCAGCGGCCCTGAACCAGGTCGACCGCGCCGACATCCCTCAATCGGAACGTGACCTGGTGAACCAGTACTTCGCGAATCTGGGTCAGTAACCGTTTGAGCATCAACGCCGCCGCCGACGTCCAGGGCGACATGACGCCCGAGCGGTTCTCCGAGCTGGCCCTGGCCATCGAGAAGGAGCTGGGCCGGGTGATGGTCGGCCAGCGCGAGGTGATCCGGCTGGTCCTGATGGCGATGATCGCGGGCGGCCACGTGCTCCTGGAGGGCGTGCCCGGTCTGGGCAAGACCGTGCTCGTGCGCTCGCTGGGCGGCGTCCTCCACCTGGAGTTCGCGCGGGTCCAGTTCACCCCCGACTTGATGCCCGCCGACATCACGGGCACCCACATCGTCACCGAGGACGAGCGTGGCCGGCGCCGCTTCGAGTTCCAGGCCGGGCCGCTCTTTACCAATCTCCTGCTCGCCGACGAGATCAACCGCGCTACCCCCAAGACGCAGAGCGCGCTCCTGGAGGCCATGCAGGAGCGGCAGGTCACGGTCGGCGACCGCACCCGGCCGCTGCCCGATCCCTTCTTCGTTCTGGCCACCCAGAACCCGATCGAGCTGGAGGGCACATACCCGCTGCCCGAAGCCCAGCTCGACCGCTTCTTCTTCAAGATCCTCGTCCAGTTCCCCAATGCGGCCGACCTGGCCGAGATCGCGCGCCGCACCACCGGCACCGACGAGGCCGAGCTGCACCCGGTGGCCAGTGGCGCCGAGCTGGCCCAGATGGCCCTGCTGGCTCGCGAAGTTCCCATCGCCGAGCACGTGCTGGAGAGGGGGGTGGCGACCGTGCTGGCGACGCATCCCGATACGCCAACCGCACCCGTCGAGGTCAAGCGCTACGTGCGCTGGGGATCCTCGCCCCGCGGCCTGCAGACACTGGTCCTGGGCGCCCGCATCCGCGCCCTGCTGGACGGCCGCTTCAACGTGGCGCTGGAAGACCTGGCGGCCGTGGCCCCGGCCGCGCTCCGGCACCGCATCTTCCTCAATTTCGAGGCCGACGCCGCCGGCTTCACCACCGACCAGGTGGTGGCCGCGGTGCTCCAGGCGACCGGCTGATGCCCATCACCGGCCCATGGGCGCCCATGCGGGCCGATAACGTTGCCGTAGCCTCCGGTGCTCGGCTCACGCAGCTTTGGCTGCGCTCGCCTGCGCTCCTCGCCTACGGCAGCCGCCTCGGTCCACCTGGTCACCCATGGACGAGGCGCCGGTCATCAGCCGGCCGCCACTCACTTGCTGACCGCCGCTGAGCTGACGCTGCTGGGCCGGCTCGATCTCGCCTACCGGCGATCGAGGAACGGCCTCTACGCCGGCGAGCGCCGTTCGCCGCGGGCGGCGCGCTCACCCGAGTTCTCCGACTTCCGGCCGTACGTGCCGGGCGACGACTTCCGCCAGATCGACTGGCGGGCCTACGCCCGCCTGGAGCGGCTGACGCTGCGCCTGTACGTGGCCGAAGAAGAAGCGTGCCTGAATGTGGTGCTAGACGCCTCGGAGTCCATGGCCCTAGGCACGCCGCCCAAGTGGCAGGCAGCCCGCCGCCTGGCGGCCGCGCTTTCCTTCCTGGGGCTGGCCGCCATGGACCGGGTCACGCTGGGCACGCTGGACGGCCGCTCGCTCCCCCCGCTCCGGGGCCGCGACGGTGTGGGCAGGATCTGGCAGTTCCTGGAGGGCCTGGCGCCGGTCGGCGAAGCCGGGCCCGCCGACCTCGCCCGCCAGCGCTGGCTGCGCCCGGGCATGACGGTGGTGATCTCAGACTTCCTGACCGCTGACGACGACGGTGTAGCAGCCGATTGGGCGCCGGCACTTGCAGCGCTGGGCGGCCGCCGGCAGGAACTCGTGCTGTGGCAGGTCCTGGCCCCGGACGAGGAGCGGCCGCAGATCACCGGTGACCTGAAGCTGGTCGACCCCGAGACGGGCCGCGACCGCGAGATCACGATCACGCCCGCGGTGGTCGCGGACTACGAGCGCGCGCTGGCTGCCCTCCGCGACCGCCTCTCCCGTGCCTCGGAGGCCACCGGGGGTCGCTTCCTGAGCTCCGACAGCGGCCTCGACCTCGAGGGCACCATGCTGGCCGGCCTCCGGGTGGGCGTGGTCAAGCGGGGGTGAGCGCGTGCAGCTGATCGCGCCGCTGGGGCTGCTGGCCGCCCTGGCGCTGCCCTTGATCGTCCTCCTCTACTTCCTGAAGGTGAAGCGGCCGGAGGTGCGGGTGGCGACCCTGGTGCTCTGGCGCCGCCATCTCGCCGACCGCCAGGCCAATGCGCCCTGGCAGCGGCTGCGCTGGAGCGCGCTGCTGCTCCTGCAACTGCTGGCCGCGTTCCTGATCACGGCCGCCCTGGTGCGCCCGGGGGTGACCGGGGCGGCGGGCGTGGGCAAGACGACCGTTGTCCTGATCGACGCCTCGGCCTCGATGCGGACCACCGACGTGGCGCCCGATCGTTTCGGCGCCGCCGTGGCCCGGGCCCGCCAGCTCGCGGGTTCGCTGGCGCCCGGCGAGGAGATGGCGGTGATCCTGATGGGCGAGCACTCTCAGCTGCTGGCGGCGCCCACCTCGGACGGGGCGGTCCTCGATTCGGCGCTCGACCGGGCCGCGGCCGGCGGCGGGCGCTCCGACCTGGGTGAGGGCATCTCCCTGGCCGACGCCATCCTCAGCGGCCGTTCCGGTGGCAGCATCATCCTGCTCGGCGACGGTCACAGCCGGCCGCCCGCGGTGCCGCCGCGGGTGGCCGCGCCCTTGACCTACATCTCGATCGGTTCCAGCGACCAGAACGCGGCCCTCGAGGCGCTCACCCGCACCGGGGCAGGCACCGTCTTCCTGCGCGTCGCCAACTTCGGCCGCCAGGCCCGCGACCTGAAGATCGAGATGTACGGCGACGGCCGGCTGGCCGACGTGCTCCCGGTCCACGTGGACGGCAACGCCAGCACCGACCTCACCTGGACCCGGGTGCCGGCCGGCACCCAGCTCGTGGAAGCCAGGATCACGCCCGCCGACGTCTTCAATCTCGACGACGCGGGCTGGCTGCTTACCGGCGCACCGCCACCGCACGAGGTGCTGCTGGTCACCGACGAGAACGGCTTCCTGGCGCGGGCGCTCTCGCTGCGGCCCGGCGTGCACCTGACCACTGTCGCGCCCAAGGACTACAAGCCGGGCAAGTACGACCTCTACGTGTTCGACCGCATCGTGCCGCCCGGCACGCTGCCTGATCCAGCGCTGGTCATCGATCCGCCCGGCGGGCAGGGCCCGGTGCCGCTGGGGCCGGCCATCGATCCCGGAGGCGTGCTGCCCGCCAACGCGCGCGACCCACTGCTCAACGACGTCGATCTGCGGGACGTGCACGTGCAGGTGGCCGGGCGGGTGACGGCACCCCCCGGTTGGCGGACGGTGATCTCGGCGGTCGCCGGGCCGCTGGTGCTGGCTCACGAGGGTGAGCCCCGGATTGCCGAGCTCACCTTCGACATCCACCACTCCGACCTGCCGCTGCGGGCGGCCTTTCCGATCCTGGTCGACAACCTGCTGTCCTACCTGCTGCCCAGCGGGTTCGAGAACCAGGCCTTCGCGCTCGGCAAGCCGGTCATCCTCGCCGCCGAGCCCGGCGCCACCGAGGTCGACGTGACCACGCCTGACGGCCGGCTGGCGCGACTGCATCCGCCACTGTCTCCCTTCACCGACACCCTGGTGACGGGCGTCTACAACGTGCGCCAGCTGGTGCCGGGTGGCGTGCGCTCGAGCCGCTTCGTCGTTGAGTTCAACGACCCCGAGCTCTCCCGTGTGGCGCCCGGCGCGGCGGCCATCCCCTTCGAAGAGGAGAGGGCGCAGCAGGCCCCCGCGGTCCGCGGAACCCTGGAGCTCTGGCCCTGGCTTGTGGGCGCGGTGTTGGCGCTCCTGGTCCTGGAGTGGTTCATCTATCTCAACCCGACCGGGCTGCGATTCCCACGCTTGAGGCCGCGCTGATGCCGGCAGTCGGCCTCGGGCTGTCCGTGCTGCGGCCGGTCTTTCTGCTCTTGCTGCTGGTGCTGCCGGCCATGTACCTGGCCTGGCGCGCCTGGCCTCCACCGCTGGCCCGCCGGCGTTCGCGGCTAACGCTGCTGCTGCGGGCGCTGCTGGTCGCGCTGCTGGTCTTCGCGCTGGCCGGAGTACGGGTTTCCACGCTTCCTCAGAAGCGCGCCGTGGTCGCCGTGGTCGACCTCTCGGGCAGCCTGCGCGCAGATTCCGCGCAGCAGGAGCAGGCGGTCCGCTCCCTCGAGGCCGCCCGCGGTGCGGCCGACGCCTTCGGCGTGGTGACCTTCGCGCACGACGCTTCGGTGGAGATGCCCGTCTCCGACCATCCCGAGCAGTTCGACACCTTCCAGACCAAGCCCGACCCCAACTTCACGGACCTCTCGGGGGCGCTCCGGCTCGCGTCAGGCTTGATCCCCGAGGGCTATGCGCGCCAGCTGGTCCTGCTGACCGACGGGCTCCAGAACCTGGGGGATGCCGCCTCCACGGTGGCGGCGCTGCGCGCCGAGGGCGTTCGGGTCGACCTGCTGGCGGTGGGCACGCCACCGACCTCGGAGGCCCTGGTGGTGGCCACGGAGGCGCCTTCCGAGCTGCGAGAGGGGCAGACGCTGAACGTCAATGTGCGCCTGCGCTCCACGGTCGAAGCCGCGGGCACGCTCACGCTGTTCGTCGACGAGCAGGAGGTCACCAGCCGCACCCTGACCCTGCCTGCCGGCACCTCCGCTCAGTCGTTCGAGGTGCCCAACCTCGGCGTTGGCCTGCATCCCATCCGCGTCGAGCTCCAGGTCAAGCCCGACACCTACGCCGACAACAACGTGGGCACGGCCGCCGTCCGTGTCTTGGGCAGGCCCACCGTGCTCGTACTGGAGGGGACCGCCGGAGAAGGTGTCAACGTCCAGGCGGCTCTGGAAACGACCGGCGTCAAGGTCGAGCGCAGGCTGTCGGCCCAAGCGCCCGCCGACACCACGACCCTCGGTCGCTACGACGGCATCGTGATCGTCGACGCGGCCGCTGACAGCTTCCCGGGCGGTTCGCTGGCCGCCATCGCCGCTTCGGTGAAAGAACTCGGCCACGGTTTGGTGACGATCGGAGGACCTACCTCTTACGGCCCTGGCGGCTGGCAGGGCACGCCCCTGGAAGACGCGCTGCCGGTGCGGATGGACCTGCCCAACCGAAAGGACAAGCCCAAGGTGGCGGTGGTGCTGGTGATGGAGACCATGGAAGACCCGCGCGCGGACCAGGTCGTGCTGGGCGCGGCGGAGGCCGTGATCGACAAGCTGAGCCCGGACGACCAGGTGGGCGTGACCGATGGCATCCGCGGCTTCCTGGTGCCGCTGCAGCCGGTGACCGACAAGAAGGCCATCGACCAGAAGCTGGAGAGCGCCTCCGGCCTCGGCGACCCTCCCGACTACGGAGAGTTCATCTCCATGGCCGGGGACGCCTTGCTCAAAACGGATGCGCCGCTCAAGCACATCGTGGTGCTGGGTGACGGGGACGCGGATTACCAGGCCCAGACCTCCGTGCGGGCCCTCATCGAAGGCTTGCGGGCGAAGCAGGTGACCACCTCGACGGTGGGGGTGGACGTGCACGGCTCACAACCGAACATGGCCTTCATGCAGGACATGGCGACCTGGGGCGGCGGTCGCTTCTTCCAGTCCAACAGCCCGTCCCAGGTGCCCGATCTTTTCCTGAAAGAGGCCCAGGTTTCGCTGCGGCCCTGGTTCGAGCAGGATCCCTTCTTCCCCAAGGTGAGCTCGGCCGGGAACCTGCTGGACGGGGTGCCTCTGGACGCGTTTCCGCAGTTGGGCGGCTACGTGGTCTCGACGCCAAAGCCCGCCTCGGAGGTGTACTTCACCTCGCCCAAGCAGGACCCAGTACTGGCGGCCTGGACATACGGCGCAGGACGCGCGGTGGCATGGACCTCGGACTCGAACGGGATCTGGACAGCGGGCCTGTTGCGCTCGCCGGTCTCGCAGTCGCTTTTCGGCCACATGCTGATGTGGACGCTGCCGACCGCCACCGGGGACCGCCTGGCGATCGAATCCGTGCCCTCGGGTGACGGCTTCGACCTCACGGTCCGGGGTCCGGAGACATCAGGCGCGGTCTTGTCGGTGGGCCTGGTGACGCCGAACCTGGAGTCGCTTTCGCAGGACCTGGTGGCGACCGGCCCCGGGACCTGGAAGGGTCACGTGCAGGCGGGCGACGTGGGGACCTATCTGGTGCACGCGACGCTTGCGAAGGGGGGCTCGACCGTGGCCGCGTCGGACGCCGCGGTCTCGTTGCCGTACTCGCCCGAGTACCTGGTCTTCGGGCGCGACGAGGGCTTCCTGCGCCAGCTCGCCCACGAAGGTTCGGGCACCGTGCTGAGCTCGGCGGCCCTGGCCTGGAAACAGCCCTCTTTGCCGGTGCCAATCAATTCCGAGGTCTTCTGGTTCCTGCTGATCGCGGTCGCCTGCCTGTGGCCGCTGGACATCGCCATGCGGCGGCTGACCCTGACTCCGCGCCAGCTGGGCGGTTTGGTGCGAGCGATGGTCACGCTGCGCAAGCCCGAGGAGATCGAGCTGGCGGCGCCCGAGGAGCTGCAGAGGCTGCGGCGCAGGGTGGCCGGGATGCGCAGGCGACGGCCGGCCGGCATACCGACGGTGATGACCGGGACTGCCGGGCCCGCGTCGGACCCGTCACCGGCCCCGTCCGCGGCGGCGGATGCGCCAACGGACGAGGAATCGCTGTCAGCCCGGTTGTTGGAGACTAAGAGGCGACGTGGCAGCGGCTGATTTCACACTGCCCGACCACACCGGCCAGGAGTGGAAGCTGGCGGATGCGCTGGCGCGGGGGCCGGTGCTGCTGATCTTCTACCGCGGCGATTGGTGACCCTACTGCAACGGGCAGTTGGCCTCGTACGCCAGGCAGTGGGAGCGGTTTGAGCAGACCGGCCTACAGGCCGTAGGCATCGTGGTCGATCCGGTCGAGAACAACGCGGCCATGGTGGACAAGCTCCTGCTGCCGTTTCCGATCCTGTCCGACCCCGAGGGCCGTGTGATCCGCGAATACGGGGTCTGGAACGATGGGGAGGGCGGCCTCGCCAAGCCCTCGCTGTTCCTGCTGGAGCCGGACGGCTCGGTGAGATTCAAGTACATCGGTGAGGACTTCGCCGATAGGCCCACCGACGAGGAGCTGTTCGGCTAATGCCGAGAGGCGCGCCGGCCATGGCGCTGGAGAACCTCGTGCCCTATTTCAGGGGCGCGCGCTTTGCGCTGGTGGCGATGCGCCTGCGCCACCCGGACTGCTCGGGGCTGGAGGAGGACGTGGAGCGCTACCACCAGATGCTCGAGCGCTACTCCGAGGCGGCGGTGGCCACGTTCAGGCTCCGAAGGGCCAGGGAGGCCCCTGGTGGGTCTCGGTAGAATCGCTCGGGCCAGGCCTACGTAGCTCAGGCGGCAGAGCACTTCCTTGGTAAGGAAGAGGTCCCGAGTTCGAATCTCGGCGTAGGCTCCACCCCCAGCGGTTGGTCAGCGACTTGGGCGCAGAGTGTGGAGTCGCCGCGCTCCGTTGATCAGTCGATGGGCTCGATCAGCGCGCCGGCTGGGAGCGCCTTCTCAAGGCTTGCAACCGCCCGCCGTCGGATGGGTCACGGGGGCGCTGGTGGGATGACCTGCCCGCGGACCCACCGGCACCGCCGGGGCTGCGCTCGTCGGGTTGCCGTCGCAGCCGTTGTTCGACCCGCGTCCCCCGCTGACGTGCGCTGAGCCGCCAACCACCGCTGGGGATCCCGATTGGCCCTGCGCCGAAGTCGGTGATGGCTCATCGAAAGTGGAGCCGGGAGCGTTCGAGCGGGACGTAGACGCATCCTCGATGGGTCCCGCGCTCAATGCCTGCTGCGGCTGTCCGGCGTCTACTAGCGCTCGAAACGGTGCCGAGCCGGCTTGCCATGCGTGGAACGAGGGCTCGGCGCCCAGGGGCGGCGCCAGGCTGACGAAGGCGACTGTGCCCACGACGGTGGCGCCGACCAGGGTGGCTGCCGCCAGCTGGTTCCCATCGATCGACTTCGACAAGAAGCCGCCGATCCTGGCGAACCGGGCTGAAAGCCCGGCGAACCCGAGAAGTGCTATTGCCGAGAGCGCGCCACCGGCCCGGCCGATCTGGTTCTCCATGCTCTGTAGCGCCAATCGCAGCCGCCTGGTCACCGTTCTCGTCGAAACCCCAAGCTGGGCGGCGATCTCTTTGTTCGTGCGGCCCTCGACATAAGCGAGCCGCACGACCTCGCCCTCCTTGGCGCTGAGTCGGCGGAGGGCTTGACCGAGACTCTGCCGGCCCAACGCTGAGGCCAGGGCCCGCAAAGGCTCTGAGCCGGAGGTCATTTGACTGTCGTCCGCCAGGCGCTGCCTCAGCTCGAGGTGCTTGCCGAGCCGGCGTCGTGGATCAATTCGGGCGACGTGTACGCCTCCGATCACCCACGAGTGGAGGGCATCGCCCGATCCAGCCTCAATGTGCAGGTCGCCTGGCTGCCCTCCGGCTTCCAGATCGTCGACGCTTCGCGGAACCACTTTCACCGATGTACCCCAACCATGCCGATTAGACGCAGACAGAAAGCCTACATCCAAAGCCCGTAGGTGTCTCGATGGTGCGCGCGCCGCGCCCCACTCCGCACGCGCCTCCAAGATATGGTCGTGAAAGCTGGCGAGGTGGACGTCGTCGCCTCCACCGCCAACCAGATCGGCGAGGGGCCGGTCTGGCTGCCCGACCAGCAGCGACTGCTCTGGGTCGACATAACGGGCCGCCGGCTGCTCTGGTTTGACCCTGGTAACGGGCGTGTTGAGACACTCGACGTGGGCCGCGACGTGGGCGCCGTCGTGCCGACGGAGTCCGGGCAGCTGATGGCGGCCGTGGTGGACGGCTTCCTCCAGATCGATCCCGAGACCGGCAGCACCCGGCTGGTGGCGGCGGTCGAGCAGGACCAGCCCGTCAACCGCATGAACGACGGCAAGTGCGACAGCCGCGGCCGCTTCTGGGCCGGCACCATGGGCTACCAGATCCGGCCCCACGCGGCAGCCCTCTACCGCCTCGACTCCGAGTGCCGGGTGGAGACCATGCTCCAACCCGTGACGCTTTCCAACGGCATCGATTGGAGCCCCGACGACCGGTTCATGTACTACGTCGACAGCACGACTCAGCGCTTGGATCTCTTCGACTACGAGCCCGAGACGGGCTCGCTCGGGACCCGCCGGACACTCCTTGAGATCCCCGCTAAGGATGGCCTGCCGGACGGGCTCACCGTGGACGCCGATGGATGCATCTGGCTGGCCCTCTGGGGCGGCGGCGAGGTTCGCCGGATCACTCCGGAGGGCACGGTGGACCGTGTGGTGAAACTGCCGGTGACGCAGGTCACGAGCTGCGCGTTCGGCGGTCCCGATCTGGACCAGCTCTACATCACGTCGGCCGCCAAGGATCTTGACGCAGCCGAGCTCGCCCGCCAGCCCGAGGCCGGCAGCCTGTTCCGCTGCCGGCCGGGGGTCAAGGGCCGGCCCGCGCAGCCCTTCCGCGGTTGCGCCTGAGACCAGCGGCGGCACTAGACTCGCTGCCTTGGCCTTTATCTCGCGCGGGTTCAAGGGACGCCGCAGCTCGGCCGCCGACAGCTCCAGGCTGCCGCCCGGCCAGTACCTGGCGACAGGATTCCCGGTGCTCTCGGCGGGACCGACGCCTCACACGCCGCTGGAGAAGTGGAGCTTCACCATCACTGGCGAGGTCGACCAGGACCGGACCTGGACCTGGGCCGAGTTCCAGGCGCTGCCGGCCGAGGACATCACCGCCGACATCCACTGCGTCACCAAGTGGTCGAAGCTCGGCACCCGCTGGACGGGTGTGCCGGTGTCGGCCCTGCTGGAAGGCGTGGAAAGCGCCGCGGACTACGTAACCGCCTTCAGCGACGGCGGCTACACGACGAACCTGCCTCTGGAGGACCTGGTCGACGGCAAGGCCTGGGTCGCCTTCCGATACGACGGCCAGCCGCTCGACCCTGAGCACGGTGGGCCTGCCCGCCTGTTGGTGCCGCACCTCTACCTGTGGAAGAGCGCCAAGTGGGTGCGCGGCCTGCGCCTGACGCTCGACGACCGGCCTGGCTTCTGGGAGTCGAACGGCTACAACATGTACGGCGATCCCTGGCGCGAGCAGCGCTACTGGGGCGACTGACGCCCACGGCGGCGCCGGGGGTTCGGGGGCGGCTCACCTGGCGTCTGGGCCGGGTGCGCGAACTCATCCCGGAGACCCCGCACGTCAGCACGCTGGTCTTCGAGGTGCCCGAGTGGCCCGGCCACCTGGCCGGCCAGCACGTCGACGTCAGGCTCACGGCCGAGGATGGGTACCAGGCGCAGCGCAGCTACTCGATCGCCTCTCCGCCCGAGGACGGCGCAGTCGCGCTGACCGTGGAGCGCCTGGAGGAAGGCGAGGTTTCTCCCTACCTGGCGGGGGAGGTGAGGCAGGGCGACCAGCTCGAGCTGCGCGGCCCGATCGGCGGCTACTTCGTCTGGCAAGCGGGCTCGGAACCGCAGCGGCCGGTTCTCCTCATCGGCGGTGGCTCAGGGGTGGTGCCGCTGATGGCGATGATCCGCCACCGCCATGCAGCCGGAGCCGGCACCCCCATGCGGCTGCTCTATTCCTCGCGGAGCCTGGAGGACGTGATCTACCGAGCTGAGCTGGATCGCCTGGCCGGCGGCGGGCTCGCGATCGTGCACACCCTCACCCGCAGCCGGCCTCCGGGCTGGACCGGTTACGCGCGCCGCCTCGACAGGGAGATGCTGGCCGAGGTGGCCTGGCCGGTCACCCTGGGTGCCGCCATCTTCATCTGCGGACCCACCTCCTTCGTGGAGACGGCTTCGGCCGGCCTGGTGGAGCTTGGATATCCGCCCGAATCCATACGCACCGAGCGCTTCGGCGCCACCGGAGGAACCACGTGAAGCAGAGCGACCTGAAGCTGGACGGCAACGCCATCGCCGGCGTCCTGGGCGAGATCTTCGCGGTCGAGATGACCGTGGCGGAAGGCACCTGTGCCGGCTGCGGCAACGTGGCGCCGATGGGGGCGGTGGACGTCTACGTGAATGCGCCCGGGATCGTGGTCCGCTGCTCCGCCTGCACGCAGGTCCTGATGACCATCGTGCGCGGACGCGACCGGACCTGGCTCGACCTCAGCGGTGTGCGCCGGCTCGAGCTGAGGTCGTGAGCTACGGCCAGGCTGTCCAGGGCTGGCACGACTTCTATGTCACGGCCGGGGCGGCGGCGGCCACGCTGGTGGGCCTGCTCTTTGTGGGACTTTCGCTGCACATCCGGGTGGTGGTCGCGCACCCGGACGTGCGCAGCCTGGCGCGCGTCACGCTGACCGATTTCGTGGTGGTTCTGCTGGTCGCGCTTCTGCTGCTCTCGCCGGCCGGTGGCGATCAGACCGCCGGCATCGCTCTCATGATCGTGGCGGGCGTGAGCCTGTTCATCATGCTGCGCGTGGCCTTGGATGGCCTGCGCATGCGCCGCCTGCGCACCATCGACCTCCGAACGCTGGCGGCGCGCTTCGGGCTCAGCGGCGCTTGCTACCTACTGGTGGGTGTGGTCGGGGTGGTGCTCGATCGCGGCGACTTCGAGCATGCCCTCAACGCGCTCTTGTTCGTGCTCGTGATGCTGCTGGTGGTGGCCGTGCGCAACACCTGGGACCTGCTGGTCACGGTCGCTGACAAGCACGCCCGGGCCTAGGCGGACGCCTCCCGGATCGCGTTCCAGACCCGTTCAGGCGTGAGCGGCATGTCGATGTGGCGCACGCCCAGGTGCGCGACCGCGTCGATCACCGCGTTCTGCACGGCGGGAGTCGAGCCGATCGTGCCCGATTCGCCAATGCCCTTGGCGCCCAGCGGGTTGTTGGGCGTGGGAGTGACCGTGGTGGCGGTCTCCACCATCGGGATCTCGCCTATGGATGGGATCACGTAATCGAGCAGCGAGGCGGTCAGCGGGTTGCCCTGGGCGTCGTAGAGCACCTCCTCGAACAGCGCCTGGCCGACCCCCTGAGCCACCCCACCCAGGACCTGGCCTTCGGCCAGCAGTGGGTTGATGATGCGGCCGCAGTCATCGACCGCGAAGAAGCTGCGCAGGCGCGCCTCGCCTGTCTCCACATCCACCTCGGCCACCGCACAGTGGGCACCGAACGGAAAGCTGCCCTCGCCGTTGAAGTCGACCTCGGCGGCGAGCCCCGCGTCCATGCCCTCCGGCCGCCGCGAGGCGTCGCCGGCCGCGGCCGCCAGGACCGCCCAGTTCAGATCCCGGTCGGGCACGCCGGTCACGCCCACGCCGCCGTCGCGGAAGACGATGTCCTGCGGGTTGGCCTCCAGCAGATGGGCGGCCAGCTCGCGCGCCTTCTCTTTGACCTCTAGGGCCGCCTCGTGCACGGCGGAGCCGCCGTGCTGCATCGACCGCGAACCCACGGTGCCCAGCCCGCGCTCCACGGCATCCGTGTCGGAATGGACGACTCGCACCGCCTCCAGGGGCACGCCCAGCTGGTCGGCGGCGATCTGCGCGAGCGTCGTCTCGTGCCCCTGCCCGAACGAGGTGGTGCCGCAGCGCACCAGCACCGTGCCGTCGCTCTCGATGCCGACGGCTCCCCACTCGGGGCCGATGCCTGCCCCGGTCACCTCGACGTAGATCGACAGTCCGATACCCAGCTGGCGGCGGTCGCCGCTCTGCCGGCGCCTCGCCTGCTCGGCGCGCAGCGCCTGGTAATCCGCAAGCTCCAGCAGCGCATCGAGAGTCCTCTCGTATTCGCCGGAGTCGTAGGTGGCGCCGCCCGCGGTGGTGTGGGGGAAGCGGTCGCTGGGGATCAGGTTGCGGCGGCGCAGCTCGGCCGGGTCCATCTTAAGCTCGGCAGCCAGCAGGTCCATGGCGCGCTCGATCATCGCCGCGGCTTCAGGCCGGCCGGCACCGCGATAGGCGCCGAAGGGCGTCGTGTTGGTGGTTACGCAGTCGGCCTCGTAGCGGATGCGCGGGATGTCGTAGACGCCCGACGACATCTGTCCCGTCAGGAAGGGGAGCAGCATGGCGATGCCCGGGTAAGCCCCGACGTCCGCCAGCACGTGCGCGCGCAAACCGACCAGGCGGCCGTCCCGCTTGGCGCCCAGCTCCACCTCCTGGACCTGCCCCCGACCATGCGTCATCGTCATCAGGTTCTCGGTCCGGGTCTCCACCCACTGCAGCGGCCGTTGCAACCGGCGCGCGGCGGCCGCCACCACCACCAGCTCGGGGCGGGCCCCGGCCTTGGCGCCGAAGCCGCCGCCCATGTCCGGAACCACGACCCGGACGGCGCTCTCGTCCATGGCCAGCGAGGCGGCGACCTCCGAGCGCAGCGCGAAGGGCTGCTGACTGGTGACCCAGATGCTCAGGCGCTCGCCTTCAGGCACCACCAGGATCGCCTCCGGCTCCATCGGCACCGGCGCCAGCCGCTGGTTGACGAAGCGGCCCTTGACGGTGACTTCGGCCCCCTCCAGCGGGTCCTCGTCGCCGCCGGAGGCGAAGTGCCCGGCCAGGTTGGAGGCATGGCCGGAAAAGAGCAGGACCGGAGGCGAGTGCCGCGACGCGTGCGGGTCGGTCAGCACGGTCATGGGTTCCAGATCGAGATGGACCAACTGGGCCGCGTCCGCCGCCGCCTCGCGGCTCTCGGCGACCACCAATGCGACCTGCTCGCCGGCGAAGCGCGCGCGGTCCTTCGCCAGGCGCGGCCGCGCGAAGGCGGCGGGGACCATCTGGAAGCCGACGCGGTCGGGGAGGTGGAGGTCGGCGGCGGTCAGCACCGCCACCACGCCCGGCGCCGCGGCGGCGGCCGTGACGTCGATGTTGCGAATCGTGGCGTGCGCCAGCGGCGAGCGCACGAAGGCCGCGTGCAGCGTGCCCGGCGGCGGCCGGTCGTCCACGTAACGACCGGCGCCGGTGATCAGCCGCGCATCCTCGCGCCGCTTGACGGCGTTGCCGAGGATGGAGCCGGGCGTCAGGGTCTGCATCAGGCGCCCGCTGGCTCCGGGACCCGCGGCAGCTCCTCGATGGCGGCATCGATGCGCGACTGCGACAGCTCGACGTCCTCGAGCTTGCCCGCGAAATACGCGTCATACGCCGACATGTCGAAGTGGCCGTGGCCCGAGAGTCCGAAGAGGATCACCCGCTGGTCGCCGGCCTCGCGGGCCGCCGCGGCCTCCTGAACGACCGCGCGGATGGCATGGGCCGACTCCGGTGCGGGCAGAAAGCCTTCGGAGCGGGCGAAGCGCACAGCTTCCGCAAAGCATTCGTTCTGCTTGTAGGCGCGTGCCTCGACCACGCCCTGCTCGACCAACAAGCACAGCGAAGGTGCGTCACCGTGATAGCGCAGACCGCCGGAGTGGATGCGGTCGGGCACGAAGCTGTGGCCGAGCGTGAACATCTTCACCACCGGCCCCATGCCCACCGCGTCACCGAAGTCGTACGCGTAAACGCCGCGCGTCAAGGTGGGACAGGCCGCCGGCTCGGCCGCGATGAAGCGCGTGCGTGGCTGCTCGCCCTTGAGCCGGTCGCCGATGAACGGATAGGTGAGGCCGGCGAAGTTGGAGCCGCCGCCCACGCAGCCGATGACGACGTCGGGGTACTCGCCGGCCATCTCCATCTGCTTCTTGGCCTCGAGGCCGATCACGGTCTGGTGCAGAAGCACGTGGTTGACGACCGAGCCCAGCGAGTACTTGGCATCGTCGTGGGTCGCGGCGTCCTCGACGGCCTCCGAGATGGCGATGCCCAGGCTGCCCGGCGAGTCGGGGTCGTCGGCCAGGATGCCGCGGCCGGCGTTGGTGAGGTTGGTCGGGGAGGCGTGGACGGTGGCCCCCCAAGTTTCCATCATGGCCCGCCTGTACGGCTTCTGCTCGAAGGAGACCTTGACCATGTAGACGGTCACCTCGAGGCCGAAGAGCGCGCCGGCAAAGGCGAGCGCCGAGCCCCACTGGCCCGCGCCGGTCTCGGTGGTCAGGCGCTTCACGCCCTCCTGCGCGTTGTAGTAGGCCTGGGGGACGGCCGTGTTGGGCTTGTGGGAGCCGGCGGGCGAGACGCCCTCGTACTTGAAGTAGATGTGAGCCGAAGTGTCGAGGGCCTTCTCGAGGCGCTCCGCGCGGTACAGCGGGCTGGGCCTCCAGATCTTGTAGACCTCACGCACCGCTTCCGGGATGTCGATCCAGGGTTCGGCCGAGACCTCCTGGGCGATGATCGCCTGGGGAAAGATGGGCGCCAGGTCGGCCGGACCCATCGGCTGCAGGGTGCCGGGATGCAGGTAGGGGGCGGGGGGCGCCGGGAGGTCGGGCAGGATGTTGTACCAGCGCTCCGGGATCTCACTCTCGCCGAGCAGGATCTTCTTGACCATCGCAGCCCCTCCTGGTATTTGCCGGCCCGAAGATCGAAGCGTATCCCCGCGCTAACCTCTGGAACAAATGAGCACCGAAACCGAGATCAGCGAACTCCTGGAGCTGGACCGCACCCACTGGCTGCACCCGCAGGGCGACCTCGACGCCGCGCCCGGCCTGGCGCCGCAGCTGCTTTTCGAGCGGGGCTCAGGCTCCACGCTGGTCGACCTGGCCGGTCGGACCTACGTCGACGCCATGGCCGGGCTCTGGAACGTGAATGTCGGCTACGGGCGGGCCGAGCTGGCCGACTCGGCGGCCGCGCAGATGCGCGACCTCGCCTTCCATTCGGCTTACAACGGTTTCGGTCATGCGCCGGGCATCCGGCTGGCGGCGCGCCTGGCCGAGCTGGCGCCGGGCGACCTGGAGGTCACCTTCTTCGCTTCCGGCGGCGCCGAGGCCAACGACACCGCCTACAAGCTGGCCCGGCTGTACTGGAAGCTGAAGGGGGAGCCCGGGCGCGTCAACATCGTCTCCCGCCTCCGCGACTACCACGGGCTGACGCTGGGGGCCACCAGCGCCACCGGGCTGGCGGTCTTCTGGAAGAACATGGAGCCGCTGGCGCCGGGCTTCCTGCACGCGCCCGCGCCCGATCCCTACCGCCACGACCCGGCTTCGGGGATGCAGGCCGGCGAGGCCTACGCCCAGGCGCTGGAGAAGGTGATCGTCGACGCCGGCCCGGAGACGGTCGCCGCGGTGGTCGCCGAGCCTGTGCAGGGGGCGGGCGGCTTGATCGTGCCGCCGGCCGACTACTTCCCTCGAGTGCGCGCGATCTGCGATCGCTACGGGATCCTGCTGATCGCCGACGAGGTGATCACGGGTTTTGGCCGGACCGGCAAATGGTTCGGGATGCAGCACTACGGGGTGGTGCCGGACCTGATGATCTTCGCCAAGGGCGTGACCAGCGGCTACCTGCCGCTGTCGGGCGTGATGCTGACGCGGTCGGTGCACGACGTGCTGCGGCTGCTCAAAGGCACTTTGCCGCACGGGTTCACCTACAGCGGCCATCCCACCGCCTGCGCGGTGGCCCTGCGCAACCTCCAGATCATCGAGGAGGAGGGACTGGTGGAGCGGGCCGCGGCCCGCGGCGCGCGCCTGAAGGCGGGCCTGGAGACGCTGCGCCGCCACGATCTGGTGGGCGACGTGCGCGGGCTGGGGCTGCTGGGCGGGCTGGAGCTGGTGCGCGACCGCGAGACCAAGGAGCTTTTCGACCCGGCACTGGGCGTCGGCCGCCGCGTGTTCCTCGCTGCGCTGGAGGAAGGCGTGATCGTGCGCGCGCTGGGCGGGGACGTGATCGCGATGTCGCCGCCGCTGGTGATCACCGAGGCCGAGGTCGACCGGACGGTCGAGGTGCTGGACCGGGCCCTGGCCCGGGTCGGCGGGGAGATCGCGGCCCCAGCGTAGGGGCGGGATTCTTCCCGACCTTACGCCGCCGGCGGCAGGGCGATGTAGA
>VBEO01000124.1 GCA_005881825.1 Chloroflexota bacterium
CGACCGAACGGTTGATGCTGGTCCGCGCCCCGGATCACAAGCTCCTCTCTCATGAGCAAGCAGCAACGGGCGGTAAAAATCTCGGTTCTCTCGCGAGCCACATCGGAAGCCGTTTACGACGTCCTCGCCGATCTGCGGAGTCACCTCGTCTGGACCGGCTCCCGGCAGACCAGCATGTACCACCTCGAGGCCCTGGAGGCCCCGGCTGGGCCGGCGCAAGTCGGCACGGTCTTCAGCAGCACCGGGACGATCCCGATGTCGGTGAGGCGGTGGCACGACCGCTCGGTGGTGAAAGTCGCCGACCGGCCGCGGACGTTCGAGTATCTGACTGAAGCGAGCACCGGCCCCAAGGGCATGGCGGCTCGCTATTCGCACCGCTACGAGCTCGTGCCCACCGACTCCGGCTCGCGCATCACCTATACGCTGACGCAGCTCGATGCAACCAGGTCGCTGCTCCGGCTGGTCCTGCCTGTGGTGGGCGGAATGAGCTGGAGGTTCGGGATCCCGATGTTCGTCCGTCCCGCTCTGCGCAACCTGGCCGCAATGGCCGAGAAAGAAGTCGCGGCTTCACGGGCGCCGGTCAGTGTCCCCGTCAGCACGATTCAAATGCAGGAGAAGTAGTAGCGATGCCCATGTTCATGGACGTGCACGAGAACCTACCCGAGGGAGCCACCGCCGCCGACGTCGCCCACGCGCACGAGGCGGACCTGGCTACACAGTCGGCCCACGGCGTCAAGTACGTGAAGTACTGGGTGGACGAGAAGGAGCGGAAGGTGTTCTGCCTGGTCGAGGCGCCCAGCGCCGAAGCGGCTGAGGCCGTCCACCGCGAGGCGCACGGCCTGGTCGCCGATCGCATCTTCGAAGTGGTGGAGGGTTCTTGACCCAGGCCTAGCCTGCCTGGCGGCCCCTGGGCCTTCCAGGGTGCCGCCAGGCGCCGATGACGGGCGCCTCCACCCTGCTGGCGATGGCATTCGGCTGACCCTGTGTACCCTTGTGCGCCGTTCGATTCCCGCCATGGCCGCCACGCTGGTCGTCTTCGTTGTCCTGCGGACCGGGATCGCGGAGCTGTCCCGCCCCTACTACGAGCCGCCGGTCACCGTCCAGACCCAGGACTCCCTGGCCATCGACTCCTCAGCCATGCCGACGGCCTGGCGGATCGATGGCTCCCACTACGTCGACGCCAGTGGACGCGACCTGGGTGATCGGGCGCCGCAGGTCAGCCTCACGACAGGACGCGACCTTGCCGGTGGCCGCCAAGGCCGCATACCTCCAGCAGCACGGGATCCACCTGGTCCGCACTATCAGCCCGGCGATCGCTTCTGGACCTTCGAAGTGATCGAGGCAACGGCCCTGCCGATCCTGGCCCTCTTGATCCTCGGCTTCGGCCCGACCTGGGTAGTCCGCCGCACCTCCTAGGACGCCCGAAGGGCGGCACCAGCGTTGGTGGAGCGCAGGAGGAGCCGCCGGAGGCGGCGGGGGACTCCCCCATAAATAGAGGAGGCGGGCGAAGCCCGTCTCCCGCGATTTTCACCCAGCCAGGACGGCTGGCGCTCAAGTGTGGTTAATCGCTTGACTTCGGTCCGGGCGTCGATCAACATCGCGAGCCCCTTCGTTCACCTCTTGAGCCGACTCCATGCAGCAATCTGAACCCCGCCTCGCCGCAGTCGCCGTGGCCTCGCCCAAATACGTCAGCCGTTGGCGGACGGCGGCGCCCGCTGGTTCACGCCAGTTCCGGCTCGAGGCCGCGCTGGCCAACCCGACTTTCAGCGCCCTGCTGGTGGTGCTCGCCGCGCTGGCCGTCCTGCCGGGCTTCGCGTTCGTAGCTATCGCCGCCTGGAAGGGCTCCCTCCCGGTGGACTTCTCCTATTACCTGAAGGCGGCCCGCGACCTCCAGACCGGCGTCGACCCTTACCTCTACCGCCTCCACGTGCACGGTATCGACGAGACGCGCAGCGGCGGCTACGTATACCTGCCGCTGCTGGCCTGGACACTGCAGCCGCTCACCGCGATCCCCGCCGCGGCTTGGCCAAAGCTGATCGTGGTCGGCCAGCTGGTTTCCCTGGCCGCAAGCCTGGCCCTCTGCTGGCTGGTGCTCGGCATGCGGAGGTGGCAGGGCCGGCTGGCCAGCGTGGTGCTGGCCGCGGGCTACTACCCCGTCGCCCAGAACTTCGCGCTGGGCCAGATCAACCTTTTGTTGCTGCTGCTCTGCGCACTCTGGCTGATGGGCTATACCTCCCGCCGGCTGCCCTCTTGGCCCGCGTTGGGCCTGGCCGCCTCCGTCAAGCTCCTCCAGGGGCCGCTGGTCTTGGCAGAGCTGGTCGCTCGCCGATGGGGCTCGGCGGCGCTGGCGCTGGGAGTGATCGCAGTGGCGAGCCTGATCGCCGGGCCGCGGCTGGCCTGGGAGTTCTTCTCGGTCGTGCTGCCCGGGATGAGCGCGATCACCGGTGTGCCCTCCAACCTGGCCCCGGCGGGGACGCTGGATCGCCTCATCCATCCCGGGACGATCTACGCCGACGGCCAGGTCGTTGACCCGCTGTTACGGGCGGGGATCATGGCGGTCAGCGCCGCAGTTGTCGGGATGACAGCCTGGCGCGGCCTGCGCGGAGGTTCCGACCGGCTGGCGGTCGGGTCGCTCTTCCTGGCGGCCATGCCGCTCATCTCGACGCTCGATTGGCCGGCACACCTGGTCGTGCTGCTGCCCTCGCTGCTTTTTCTCTTCGTCCGTGGCCTGAGGACGGGCGAGCGCTCGCTGGTCGCGGCGGCGCTGACGGCGTGGCTGCTGACCGGTCCAGGTGAGTCGCTGGTCTGGTCGCTGGCGGCGCAACCCGGCTGGTACGGCCAGCCCGGCTTCCGGTTGGCGGTCGAGCTCCCGGCGGCTGGGCTCTGGCTGCTCTGGTTCAGCTCGATCTCCGCGATCAGGCCGGAGCGGACCGTCCGCCTCCCGACCCCGGGGTTCAACTTCGCCGAACACGCGGCGCTCCACCCCGACCACTGGTGGGTCGCGGGGCGTTCGGAGATCCTGAGCGCGGCCCTCCGCCGGTACCTGCGTCCCGGCGCCCGAGTGCTGGACGTCGGCTGCGGCGGCGGGCTGCTCAGCTCCGCCCTGACCAGGGAGTACGAGGTCGACTCAGTGGACATCTCGGGGCCGGCAGTGGACCTGGCCCGCTCGCGCGGCGTGCGGGCGCGCGTAGTCGGGCCACTGGAGGTGTTCCCGACCGGCTACGACGCCGCGGTGGCCTTCGACGTCCTCGAGCACGTCCACGACGACGCCGAGCTGATTCAGCGGCTGGCCGCCTCGGTTTCGTCCAGCGGCGTGGTGGCAGTCGCGGTGCCGGCATTCGAGTTCCTCTGGAGCCCGATGGATGCGGCAATCGGCCATCACCGCCGGTACCGCGTGGGTGAGGTGGCCTCGCTGATGCGGGCCGCGGGGCTCGCGGTCGAGCATGCGACCTACTTCAATTGCGTGGTCTTCCCCTTCATCGCCCTGATGCGAGCGCTCGGGGTGGGCGCCGGTGGCGGCGACGTAGACCTGCCGCCTGCGCCGCTGAACGCCGTGCTGCGGCGGCTGTTCACCTCGGAGCGGGCGTTCGTGCCAAGCCGGTCGGCACCATTCGGGGTGTCGTTGCTGGTGGTGGGCCGCAAGCTGTAGCCGCAGTCAGGCGCCCATAGTCGACCCTGGACGCAAGCAAGCACCAGCGTTGGTGGAGCGCAGGGGGGAGCCGCCGGAGGCGGCGGGGGGAGTCCCCCCACTACTTAAGGAGGCGGACAGGCCCGTCTCCCGCGAGAAGCGAAGAGAAGCGAGCTTGGAGCGGGAGACGGGCTTCGAACCCGCTACCTCAACCTTGGCAAGGTTGCGCTCTACCGAGTGAGCTACTCCCGCGTCCGAGTTCCAGAGTCTAGCTAACGCGCAAATGAGTACGGTGGCGTATCGTCCAACGCATGGCTAATCTCGAGGCCCGCCAGCTGATCGAGGACGTGGACATCCTTCTCGAAAAGGATGCAGATACACCAGACGCGCGCGAGCGCTTGGCGAAGCTGCGCGAGGCCCTGCGCCACGTCGAGCAGACCGGCGAATGGCCCGAGGACGCGCGCGACCCCTGGCGTCAATTCGCAGAGAACGAGAGTCCCTGATCCGGTTGGAGCGGGCGATGGGAATCGAACCCACGTAACCAGCTTGGAAGGCTGGCGCACTGCCATTGTGCTACACCCGCTCTGCGTCAGCTTCTGGTAGCCCGGACGGGATTCGAACCCGTGATCTCCGGCTTGAAAGGCCGGCGTCCTGGTCCACTAGACGACCGGGCCAGGCCGCCAGCCATTCTACCGGCGGCCAGTGCGTACTTCCCTGCGCACACGCTTGGGACGTGGTGGGCGGCGACGGGATCGAACCGCCGACCTCTAGCATGTCAAGCTAGCGCTCTCCCAGCTGAGCTAGCCGCCCTCGATAGCGGATCAGCGAGGTGGCTATTCTAGCTTCAGTGCCCTCCTACCTCGGCCGCGCCATGCCCCGCCGCGAGGACGGCCGGCTGGTTACCGGCCGCGGGCGCTACGCCGGCGACATCAAGCTCGACGGCCTCGCGCACATCGCCTTCGTACGCTCGCCTCACGCGCACGCCCGCATCACCTCCCTCGACGCTGCAGCGGCCGGCTCGATGCCGGGCGTGATCAAGGTGCTGACCGCGCAGGACCTGCCGCCGACCGGCCGCACCGTCAAGAACTGGCTGCCTCCCGAGATGGAGCACCTGGCCCGTCCGGTGCTGACCGAATCCGAGGTCAACTACGTCGGCGACGCCGTGGCCGCCGTGGTCGCCGAGCAGGCCTACCAGGCTCACGACGCGGCCGCCGCGGTGGAGGTCGACTACGAGCCGCTGCCGGCCGTGATCGGCTCCGGCCAGGCAGTGCAGCCCAACGCCGCCAAAGTCCACGAGCAGACCCAGTCCAACATCGCGCGCAGCGCCGATTACGTGTTCGGCGACATCGACGCCGCCTTCGCGGGGGCCCCCGTTACCGTCAAGGAGACCTTTCAGACCGCTCGCATCTGCGGCGCCGCCATGGAGCCGCGGGTCACCACGGCGACCTGGCATCCAGGTGAGGAGGAGCTCACGGTCTGGACCTCGACCCAGACCACTTTCAGCGTCCGCGACACCGTGGCCGAGGCCCTGGGTCTGGAGAAGGAAAAGGTCACGGTGCTCGCCCACGACGTGGGCGGCGGCTTCGGGCCCAAGGGCACCGTCTACGGCGAGGAGATCCTGGTGGCCATGGCCGCCAAGCTGCTGGGGCGCCCGGTCACCTGGACCGCAACCCGCAGCGAGGACACTGCCACCACCGTCCACGCCCACGGCACCCGCATCGAGGTCGAGCTGGCCGCCGAGCAGGACGGGCGCCTGCGCGGCCTGCGCGGTCACGTCATCCACGACATGGGCGCCTACCCGGGCGCGGGCAGCGGGCAGATCGACATCATCGTCCCCCACCTGCTCAGCGCCTATGCCTGGCCGGCCATGCAGATCAAGGCCGACGTGGTCTTCACCAACACGGTCCCGACCGGCTTCGTGCGCGGGGGCGGGCGGCCGCTCGGCAACTACGTCAGCGAGCGCATGCTCGACCGCCTGGCCGCCCATCTCCAGGCCGACCCGGCCGAGGTCCGGCGCAAGAACCTGATCCCGGCCGACAAGATGCCCTACGACACCGGATTTCCGCAGGGCAAGAAGACCCTCGTGTACGACGGCGGCGACTACCCCAGGCTGCTGAGCACCGCCCTCGAGCAGATCGGCTACCAGCAGCTGAGAGAAGAGCAAAAGCAGGCGCGCGACGGACGCCGGCTCGGCGTCGGCATCGCCTGCTGTGTCGAGTCCAGCGGCTTCGGCACCGGTGAGCCGGCGCGGGTCCGCATCCAGCCCGACGGCACCGCGCATCTTTTCGTCGGATCGACGCCCCAGGGTCAAGGTCACGAGACCGCCGCCGCCATGGTTCTCGCCGACCGGCTGGGCTGGCCGTACGAGAAGATCGAGGTCGTGGCCGGCGACAGCCGGGTGGTGCCCTGGGCCTTCCTGACCGCCGGCAGCCGCAGCGCCATCCACGTTGGCAACGCCACCTCCCTGGTCGCCAAGGCGGCCCGCGATCGCATCCTGGAGCGGGCCGCGGACACGCTCGAAGCCAACCCCGCCGATCTTTACATCGAGGACGCGGTGGTCCATGTGCGCGGCGTCCCTCAGAAGTCGATTCCGGTGATCGAGGTCTTCCCGCACGGCCTCGAGGTCGAAGAGGCTTTCAACACCAAGACGGGGACGGCTTACGCCAGCTCCTGCCACGCGGCCGCGGTGTCGATCGATCCGGAGACCGGCTCGGTGGAGATGCTGAAGTACGCGATCGTGCACGACACTGGCAAGGTCATCAACAAGACGCTGGTCGAGGGCCAGATGCACGGCGGTCTCGCCCACGGCATGGGCTACGCGCTCTTCGAGGAGGCCGTCTACCAGCCGGATGGGGCTTTCGTCAGCTCGAGCTTCCTGGACTACACGATCGCCAGCGCACCCGAAGTGTCGATGCCGCTCCTGCTGACGCCGGTCGAAACTCCCACCGAAGCCAATCCCGGAGGATGCGCTCCGGCAGCTCAAGCCGGATGCCGCCCTCACCAGCATCCCCGCCACCCCGCTGCGCCTGTACGAGCTGCTGAACGGCCCCACCGGGTGATCCAACCGGCGCCTGCGCCGGCCGCCGGCGCCGTTTCCTGGCAGCGCAACCTGGCCGTGCTCTGGTTCGCCGAGTTCACCGCCATCTTCGGCTTCTCCTTCGCTTTCCCCTTCTTGCCGCTGTACCTGCGCGACCTGGGGGTGCACGACCAGAGCCAGCTCGCTTTATGGTCGGGACTGGCCGGCGGGGCTTCGGGCTTCGCGCTGGCCGTCACCAGCCCGATCTGGGGCGGCATCGCCGACCGCTACGGGCGCAAGTCGATGCTGATTCGAGCCATGGTCGGCGGCGGGATCACGGTCGGCCTGATGGGCTTCGCGCGCGGTCCGATCGACCTGGTGGTCCTTCGATTCCTCCAGGGCGCCACCTCCGGCACGGTCGCCGCCGCCACGGCCCTGGTGGCCACCGGCACCCCCCGCCAGCGGGTGGGGTGGGCGCTGGGCATCCTCAGCTCCTCGATCGCCACCGCCGGCGCGGTCGGCCCGGCCCTGGGCGGCGTGATCTCCAGCTATCTCAACAACCTGCACATCCTCTTCACGGCCGGCGGAGGCCTGCTCCTGGTTTCGACGCTGCCGGTCCTTCTCCTGGTGCAGGAGCCGCCCTTCGAACGCCGCAGTGCCAATGCCCAGCCGGCCCTGCAGGTGCTGCGCGCGGCGCAGCCGGGGACGGTGATCGCCGTTGCCGTGCTGCTGATCGCCCAGGCCCTGCTGCAGATGAGCTTCAGCGCTTTCCAGCCGCTGGTCGCCCTGCGCCTCCTGGTACACGCCGGCAGCGATGTGAACACCATCACCGGCATCACCTTCGGGGCCATCGGTCTGGCGAGCGCGGTGGCGGCCGTGGTCTACTCAGGCGCCGCCCGGCGCTATGGCTACCTCACCGTCTCGATCAGCACCGCCGTCCTCATGGGCCTGGCCGAAGTCACCTGCGGGATCGTGCCCTCGGCCGCGACCATCGTCTTCGCAGGGGCCGTGGCCGGCTTCGCCTACGGCGCCCTGCAGCCGGCGGTGTCGAGCATGATCGGCCTGGAGTCGCCGGCCGTGGTTCAGGCCAGGGTGTTCGGGCTGGCCGCCTCGGCGACCGCGCTGGGATTCGGCCTGGGTCCGGTGCTGGGCGGGGCCGCCGCGGCGGAGACGAGCCTCACGGTCGGACTCACGATCGCGGCCGTGCTGGCCTTGGCCGTAGCCATCCTGCTGGCGGTCCGGGGCCGGGAGCCGGCGCGATGAAGCCCGCGCTCCTGCTTGCCCTGCTGCTGGCCGTCGCCTGCGGTGAAGACACCGGCAGCTCCGGCCAGCCCGCCGCGCCGGCCGGGTCCCTCGCGCCTGGCTGTCAGAATGAGATCCGGACCTGCATGGAGCAGAGAACCTCTCCCCCTCCCCAGACGATCGACGCTGCCAAGACGTACGTGGCGACGGTGCACACCTCGAAGGGCGACTTCGCGATCAAGCTCGACCAGAAGGCGGCGCCGGTGACGGTCAACAACTTCGTCTATCTGGCCCAGAACCACTTCTATGACGGCCTCACCTTCCACCGCTACGTGCCGAGCTTCGTCATCCAGGGCGGCGACCCCAAGGGCGACGGCACCGGCGGACTTGGCTACAAGCTGCCCAACGAGACCAACCCCGCGCCCTGGAACGCCGGCTCGCTGGGCATGGCCTCCAACGCCGCCGGCGTGAGCGGGTGCCAGTTCTTCGTGGTGCTGGTGGCGAACTCCTCGCTCGCGACCAGCGGGGTCTACAACCACTTCGGAGTCGTGCAAACGGGTATGGACCTCGTCCAGCAGCTGCGGCAGGGCGACACCATCAAGGGCATCGACGTCACCGCCTCGTGATATTCATGCGCCCGCTCGCCTTGCTGGGCCTGGTCCTGGCCGTGGCTTGCGGCTACCCGGATCCCAACCCACCCAGCGGGCCGGTGGCCGGGCTCACCACCACCACGCCCACGCCGCAGCCCGGATCAGACGACTTCAACAACGGCGCCAACCTGAAGCCGGTGACGTTCCCGGACGGCCTCCAGATCCGCGACGTCAAGGTCGGCACCGGCCAGGCCGTGAAAAAGAACGACCAGATCACGGTCCACTACACGGGCTGGCTGTCCGACGGGACCAAGTTCGACTCCAGCCGGGAACGCAACCAGCCCTTCGACGTCACCATCGGCCAGAACCAGGTCATACCCGGCTGGGACGAGGGGGTGCCCGGCATGAAGGTGGGCGGTCTGCGCCGGCTGACCATCCCCTCCGCGCTGGGCTACGGCGACCAGGGCGCGCCGCAAGGTTGCGGCGCGCAGTCCGGGCAGCCCTGCACGATTCCGCCCGGCGCCACCCTGGTCTTCCTGATCGAGGTCACGGCCGACAAGGGCACCGCGCCCTCGCCGTCGCCCAGCCCGAGCCCTAGCCCGAGCTAGCGATCGGTCCCGTGACGGCGAAGTAGAGCACGAGGTACAGGAAAACCCAGACCAGGTCCACGAAGTGCCAGTAGAGGGTGATCGCCGCCGGCCCCACGTGGTTGGCGGCCGAGAACTGGCCCCGTAGCGCCCTGTAGAACACCAGCGAGAGCAGCACCAACCCGCCGGCCACGTGGCCGCCGTGGAAGCCGGTCATCGTGAAGAAGGCGCTGGCGAACTGGTTGGTCGTGAAATTGATGTGGGCGGTCGCGAACTCGTAGGCCTGGCCGAACTCGAAGAAGAGGCCGAGCAAGATCGTGCAGGCCCACAGGCCGAGAAAGAGACCGCGACCGGTGAAGGGCCCGAAGCCCAGGAACGCCGCCACCGAAACCACGGTCACGACCAGGGCCACGAACGCGATACCCGCGTCGACGACGGCTCCGCCAGTCAGCGCGATGACGCCGCAGACGAGTTCGGCGGTGCCGAACAGGGCCATGGTGACCGCGCCGAACAAGGAGCCCCGACCAAGCGCGCCCCCATGACGCAGCGCCTCCAGCCCGAAATGGCAGGTGATGCCGCTGGAGAGCAGGACGAAGGTGTTGATCGACGGCAGCGGCCAGACCTCGACCGCGCGCGTGCCCGGCGGCGGCCAGCCCGTGTGGGAGCCGACCATGTAGAAGTACATCGCGAACAGGCTTCCGAAGAACATGACTTCGGAGCACAGGAAGATGTACATGCCCATGACGCCGGCATGCAGATTTGGGTACTGCTGCTGGATCGGCGGCCGGACGGTGGCCACGGCCATCGGTTAGACCGAGCCCTCGATGTGGGCGTGGCCCGCGGGCCCGCCCTCCGCCGTCTCGGCCGGGTAGTAGCGCGTGTCCTCCACGATCACCCAGCCGATCACGCCGACCAGGAAGATCGCCGCGCCCGCGAGGCCGAGCGCGATGTGGCCCCACAGCGGCATCCAGCTGAAGTGCACCACCGCCAGCGCCAGCACGAAGGCGCCCACCGAGATCACGAACGGGAAATTGCTGCTGGGGAAGATATGGATCCCGAGCTCGTGCGCCCGCTCGTCGTAATCGATCACGGGCGGAGCCATCTCGACCGGGACCTCGTAGGCATAGCGGCTGGTCTGGGCGCGTGCAGAGTCGTGGTCGCGCCAGGCCTGGAAGGCCGCCGAGGCCACCCGGCTGCTGGGCCAGAGGTGGAACCCGCAGTTCCGGCAGTACTCCAGGAAGCGCGGCGTGCGCAGGCCGCAGCGGGGGCAGTCGATGGCCAGTGCGGGGTTCTCGACGTCTACGTACCGGGGCTTCGTCGCAGAGGCCACTGGTGGCGATTCTAAACAGCGACGGCTCCCCGGCCCGGCTCCGGGCCGCGCCCCGGGCCTTTCCTATACTTCACGGCGGATGAAGCTGTCCCTCACCCGGCCGCGGCTGCTGGCCGCCCTGGTGCTGGTGGGGATCGGGCTGGTGGTCGTGGCGCTGCCCGCGTTGGCCGACCAGGGCGGCTCCGGCATCTCGCCCTTGCTGCCCCAGGCCGACTCCCCCAACGGCCGCAACCTTTGGTGGCTCTACAACTGGATCTCGCTGCCCGCGATCGTGGTCTTCGTCGGCGTGGAGGCGGCCCTGCTGATCGTGGTGCTGCGCTTCCGGCGCAGCGTGCGCCCGCCGGGATTCCTGCCTCCCCAGTGGCATGGCCACGCGATCGTCGAGGTCGTCTGGACGGTTATCCCGCTGCTCGTGATCGGCATCATCGGCGTGCTCTCCTTCAGCGAGCTGCAGACCGACTTCACGCGGCGGACCGACGCCCAGACGCAGATGGACATCACGATCACCGGCTTCCAGTTCGGCTGGCGCTACGACTACCAGCCGGACGGCGTGCAGGTCACCTCGGTGGGCAACAACCCGACGGCCATGGTGGTGCCGGTCGACACCCTGATCCGGATCCGGACCCAGGGCCAGGACGTGATCCACTCCTGGTGGGTGCCCTACCTGATGGGTAAGACGGACGCGGTCCCCGGTTACGACAACTTCACCTGGATCAAGCCCACGCGGATCGGTACCTACCGAGGCGAGTGCGCCGAGCTCTGCGGCGCCGGCCACGCCACCATGCTGATCCTGGTCAAGGTGGTGAGCCAGGACGACTACCGAGCCTGGGTGGCGCAGCAGCAGGCCAAGCCTTCGGCCTCACCGTCGGCCGCGGCTGCGGCCTCGCCTTCCGCCTCGCCCGCCTCGGGGGGCCGCACGGCCTCTCCGAGCCCGTCGCCCAGCAGGTAACTTAGGAGCTTCAGAGAGATGGCACAGCAGGTCCTAGCGCCGCCGAGGCCCAAGGCCTACGACGACACCTTCTTCAAGCCCATCAGCCTGTGGCTCACGACTACCGATCACAAGCTGATCGGGATCATGTACATGGTCACCGGCGTCCTCTCCTTCGTGGTGGCCGGGGTCTTCGCGCTGATCATGCGCATCCAGCTCTCGCAGCCGAACCTGCACGTGGTCGACCCGGAGACCTACAACCAATTGGTTTCGTCACACGGCGTGACGATGATCTTCTTCTTCGTCACCGTCTTCCTCACCGGGATCGCCAACTACATAGTCCCGATCATGGTGGGCGCTCGCGACATGGCCTTTCCGCGCCTCAACCTGCTCGGTTTCTGGCTGATCCCGGTTTCGATCTTCATCTACTACTCGGGCTTCTTCACGGGCGGAGTCTTGAATGCCGGCTGGACCGGTTATCCGCCTCTCACCGAGATCAAGTTCAACCCCGGCAGCGGCGTCGATCTCTGGATCCTGAGCCTGGCGGTTTGGGGCGTGTCCGGAATCATGGCCTCGACCAACTTCCTGACCACGATCGTGGCGCTGCGCGCGCCGGGCATGAACTTGACCCGGCTGCCGCTCTTCGTGTGGGCGCAGATCTCGACTTCGATCCTGCTCCTGATCGTGGGCTCGCCGCTGGTGGCGGTGCTGGTTCTGCTCGAGTTCGACCGCCAGTTCGGCACCAACTTCTTCACCACCGCGGGGCGCCCTGTGCTGTACCAGCACCTGTTCTGGTTCTTCGGGCATCCCGAGGTCTACATCATGATTCTGCCCGGGTTCGGAATGATCTCCGAGATCATCCCGGTGTTCTCCAAAAAGCCGATCTTCGGCTACAGCTCGATGGTGGCGGCGCTCTTCGGGATCGTCTTCCTGTCGATGGCCGTGTGGGCGCACCACATGTTCACGGTCGGCATGAACATCTACGTCGAAACCTTCTTCATGGTGATGACGATGCTGATCGCGGTGCCGACCGGCATCAAATTCTTCAACTGGATCGCCACCGCCTGGCAAGGATCCGTTGAATTCACGCTGCCCATGAAGTTCGCGTTCGGCTTCCTGGCCACGTTCCTGATCGGCGGCATCACGGGCGTGTATCTATCGTCGGTACCGGTCGATACGCAGCTGCACCAGAGCTACTACGTGGTCGCCCACCTGCACTACGTGCTCTTCGGCGGTTCCGTGATGACCATCT
>VBEO01000125.1 GCA_005881825.1 Chloroflexota bacterium
GATCTGGCCGCCGGTGATCCGTCCCGGCCGGCGAACCATGCGCATCAGGCTCATCGCGGTGACGGTCTTGCCTGAACCGGACTCACCGACGATGGCCATCGTCTCGCCCGCGTCAACGGTGAAGCTGACGTCCTCGACCGCGCGCACGAGGCCGCGCGGGGTGTCGAAGCGGGTGGTCAGGTTTCGGACCTCGAGCAGCGGGCCGCTCATGGGCTTGGCTCCTCTGGCAGCTTGGCGAGCAGGCCACCGTCGACAGGCAGCACGGCGCCGGTGATGAAGGACGCCTCGTCCGAGGCCAGGAATGCCACCGCGGAGGCGACATCCGCAGGCGCCCCGAGCCGCCCGAGTGGGTTGGCGCGGGCCAACTGCTCGCGGACGTGCGGGTCTTTCCATACGTGGGCGTTGCGCTCGACGGCGACGAACCCGGGCGCGACCGCGTTCACCCGCACGTGGCGCGGTCCCCACTCGAGCGCGGCAGCGCGCGTGAAGGCGAGGAGGGCGGCCTTCGCGCTCGCGTAGGCCGCGAATCCGTTGCGGGCGCCGAACGCGTGGACGGATGCGACGTTGACGATGGCAGCCGAATCGCCGTCCGCGCGGTCGACGAATGCCTGGGACAGGAGCACCGCGGTGAGCGTGCTGACTCTGAACGTGTGCATCCAGCCGGCCTCGGTGCCGTTGGAGAGCGTTGCCCGTTCCTCGGCAAAGACGGAGTTGATCAGGATCGCGCAGCGACCGGCTTTATCCGCCACGTGCCAGAGTTGCTCGACGGTTGCAGGAAGGGTGAGGTCGCCATGCACAGCGCTCCACAGCCGTTCGGGAACGGTCATCGGATCGTTGACGCGCTCGTCGCGATCGACAGCGATGATGTGCGCCGCACCCGCGGCGAGGGTCGCAGCGCAGGCTCTGCCGATGCCGGCGGCGGCTCCCGTCACCACGGCCACCCTGCCGTCGAATCGTCCCGGCTGTTCGCGGCTCATCGGCGCAGCAATCGATGCGTCAGGCCGTCGGCGATGAGTTGGAACCCGACGACGAGAAGCGTCACCACGACCATCGGCCCGATGGCGTACCACGGGTTACGGTCGAGGTAGTTGATGCTTTTCTGCAGCATGTTGCCCAGCGAGGGCTGGGGAAGCAGCACGCCGAGGGAGATGAAGCTCATCGCGCCCTCAATGAACACCGCCAGCGACAGCGACAACGCGAGCTGCACGATCAGGGGGTCGACGCCATTGGGCAGCACGTGCCGGACCAACAGGCGGATCGGTCGCACGCCGACAACCCTGGCCGCGACGACGTAGTCGCGGTTCCGCAGCGTGAGCACCGACGTTCGCGTGATCCGGCCGAAAAGCGGGACGTTCACGACGGCGACGGTGACCAGGACGGCGGGGAGGCCGGGCCCGACGATGGAGGCCACTGTTACGCCGGCGATGAGCGCGGTAAAGGCGAGCATGACATCGAAGATGCGTTGCAGGATCGTGTCCAGCCACCCGGCGAGACCGGTGAGCAGCCCGAGGCTCACGCCGAGCAGGGCTCCGGCCGGCACCGAGACCACGGCCACGATGGCGTCCTGCCGGATGCCGTACAGAATCCGACTGAGCACGTCGCGACCGAATTCATCGGTGCCCAACAGGTGGGTGGTGCTCGCGCCCTGCAGTGCCGCGTTCGTTTGCCCATTCGGTGGGAAGGGTGCCAACAGAGGAGCGAAGAGACCAGCCGCGAACAGGGTCACGACCACAGCGATACCGGCGGTGGCGATCGGTGACCCGAACAACCACCGGATCCGGTGCTGGCGAGGGGTCACCGGCATGGGCGCCGCCACGTTGAGGGTGGCCATCAGTGCTCCGTTCGGATGCGCGGATCGATGTAGGCGTGGACGAGGTCGGTGATCATCTGCAAGACAATGAACACGGCCACGGCGAACAGCAGGAGGTCCTGGACAATGAGGTACTCGTGGTCGAGGACCGAATCTCGCAGCAGCTGACCGACGCCGGGCCAGGCGAAGATCGCTTCGACGACAATCGCACCGCCGAGCATCTGCCCGATCTGGATGCCGACAATCGTGAGGACGGGCGGCAGGGCGTTCGGCAGCGCGTGGCGGAACAGCAAACGGCGGGTCTTCAAACCCTTCGCCACCCCTGTGGCCAGGAAATCCTCGTCGAGTACCTGCCGCATCGAGGTCGCGAGGAATCGTGCGATCGTTGCGGCTGCCGGCAACGACAGGCACAACGCCGGCATGATCAAGTACTGAACGCCGATCGTCGGGTCGCGCAGGAGCGATTCGTGTCCTCCAGCGGGCAGGATCGGGAAGATCACTGCAAGAACGAGCACCAGCAATACGCCGCTGACGTAGGTGGGCACCGCGAACGCCAGAGTCGTCAGCGCATTCAGCACCGCATTGACGGGTCTGCGTCGGCTCACCCCCATCCCCATACCTGCGGCGCCGCCGAGGGCCAGCGCCAGCACGACCGCGCCGCTGGTCAACTCGACGGTATTGCCGAGGCCGTTCCGCACTAGTTCGCCGATCGACCCGCCCGAGATATACGCATTCCCAAGATCACCGGTCAACTCGCCGCGCAGCCAATTCAGGTACTGGCTGGCGAGCGAGTCGTCCAGGCCGAGCTGATGTCGCTTGGCCGCGATCTCGGCCGGGCTCGCATCGGGTCCGGCGGCCAGTGCCGCTGGGTCGCCCTTGGCCAGGTGAATCAGCGCGAACACCGCGATCGATGCCAGGAACAGCACGAGCAGAGCGGAGGGGATGCGGCGTATCGCGTAGCGGATCATGGCTTCAGTTCCGTCGCCTCGCTCATGTGCTCAGGTAAGCGTCGTCCAGGTTGATGTAGTCGAACATGTTCCAGGCGAGTCCATTGAGCTTCGTCGAGATCGTGTAGGTATGCGAGCTGACGACCAAGTCGGTGACGAACTGCTCCTTGATGAGCAGGTCGTTCATGTCCGCGTACACGCCCTTAGCCGCGGTCTGGTCCGTGGTGGTCCACATCTTGGTGGCGAGGTCGGAGTATTGCTGGCTGGTGAACCGTTCGGCGTTGGCGCGGGCGTTGAACGGGAACGCGCCCTTGACGAGCGTCGCTGGATGCAGCTGACCGAATCCGTGCACGTTGACGAACAGACCGGGAATGCCGGAGCCGGAGAGGAGGCTGAAGAAGTCCGCGGCCTGCTGCGGTTTGGCCGTGGCCTTAAGGCCCGCACTGGTGAGGTCGAACTGCACGATCTCAGCGATGCCGGCGTTGGGCGCGAAGCCAGCGTTGTAATAGATGTCGACCGATGCACCGCTGGCTCCGGCCGTCGCGAGCAGCTGCTTGGCCTTGGCGGGATCGTGACGGTAGGTGTCGCGTTTGCTCACATCGAACGCAGACGAAGACGGTGACCACGGAATACTGCTGGTGTGGCCGATACCGCCCAGCACCTGGCTGAGAATGCGCTCGCGGTCGATCGCCTGGGCGATCGCCTGCCGGACTTCGACCTTGTCCAGGGGTGGCACGGTCACGTTCTGTCCGAGATAGAACACGGAGTCCTGGGCGTCGGATGGCACGAGCTGGAACCCCGCGCTGCCCTTGAGTCCAATGGCATCGAGGGGCGCGAGATCGAGAGCTAGCTGCGACTGGCCAGAACGCAACGATGAGACGGCCGACGATGACTGGGTGACCACGGCGACTTCGACTCCGTCGAGGTAGGGTCGGCCGGCCTTCCAATACTGATCATTGCGCTTGAGGGTGTAGCCACTCCCGGGACGGTAGCTTTGCATCGTGAACGGCCCGGTCCCAATGAACTTCCTCCCGGCCAGAAGGTCTGGATATGTCTCTTTGTCAACCACGATCATGACTTCGAAGAGGTCGAAGACGTTCGAGACTGCCTGTGAGAACGTGAGGGTGACTTCGTTGGCGCCTGTCTTGCGTGCGTCGCAGATTGCGGCCACGTGCTTGAGCTGGCTCGAGGTCGTGTCCTGCTTGAGGATGTCGATCACGTTTACCACGTCGTCGGGCCCAAAGGGCCGGCCCGTGTGGTACTTGACGTCGTCGCGCAGGCTAAGCACGTAGGTCTTGCCGCCATCGCTGATATTCCAGTGGGTGGCCAGCGAGGGCTTGGGATCTAGGGTCTTGTGGTCGTACTCGGTGAGCGTGTTGAACACAGTCCGGCAGATCGAGAAGTTCGGGTTGTTCTGCGACAACAGCGTGGCCGGCGCGATGTCGGCCGTCTGCACCATGCGCAGCGTCCCGCCCTGGACAGGCTTGCTCCTTCCGGACTTGTCCCTGGAAACAGCGGCCGTACAGCTGGCGAGCAGAACGGCGCCGCCGACTCCCAGGCTACCCGCGAGGAACCGGCGGCGGCTCAGATTCGCGCTGTAGAGATCGGACATGTCTTCTCCTAGAGGGTGAACGTCCGCACGTGATGCAGACGGCTGTTCGTCGTGTCGAGCTCGACACCCAGACCGGGCCCGGGCGCCAAGGCGAGTTGCCCGTTCGCGACCTTCTCGTTTCCGAAGACCAGGTCGGCGCGCCAGTCGACCTCGCCGTAGGCAAATTCGAGAACGCTGGCGTTTGGGAGCGCCGCGAACAGATGGCCGGTCGCCGCCGTCGCGATGGGCCCGCATGGGTTGTGCGGCGAGATCTCTGCTGCACAGAATGCGTGCGCGAGGCGTGCGGCGCTGAGCACGCCGCCGGCGTGCTTGACGTCCGGCATCACGACATCGAGCAGACGCTGCGCGACCGCCGGCTCGAGCTCTGCCGGTTCGGCCACGAACTCCCCACCTGCGATGCGCATCGCAGAAGCGTCCCGGATAGTGCGCAGGCCGATCAGATCCGTTGCGGGCACGGCCTCTTCGAGCCAGCTCACGTCAAACGAAGCGATCGCAGGCAACAGTGGCTCGAGCGCCGCGAGTGGCACGCGCTCGTGGCAGTCCACCATCAGATCGACTCCATCGCCGACCGCAGTCCGCAGAGCTGCGATCCGGGCCAGTCCGGCCTGCGGAGTGGACATTCCGGGAACGGGGGCGTCGAACGGAGCGCACTTGACCGCGGTGAACCCATCTGCGACCGCGCGCAGACCCGTCTCTGCCAACTGCTGCGGCCGCCCGCCTGCAGCCGAACGATTGATGTTGGCGTACAGCGGGACCGCCTGTCCCCCATCGCCGCCCAGCCACTTACAGAGCGGCAAGCCCTGGCGACGGGCTGCAATGTCGCAGAGCGCCTGTTCCAGGCCACCGACGACGGTCCGACGGGCCAGATCGCCGGGTTGGGTGGCGCGCCGGGCCGCGCCGGCGATCATGTCCGCATCGAATTCGCCGCCCAACAGCGCTGCGAGCGACCCGAGGACGTCACCGACCAGTGCCTCAACGTCCTCGAGTGCTCCGGCGTCCGAACACTCGCCGAAGCCGACCGTCCCGTCGCCAGCTTCCAGCCGGACGAAGTACCACGTGGTCCGGGACGTTGCCGGACACTCAAAGAGGTCTGCCTTCATCGTCACTCGACTTCCCATGACGAGCTTTTCTTTAGGATAGAAATAAAACTCGCCAGGGTCAAGTCGCTCGGTGGGTTCCGACGGAGGATCGTGCGTTATCGGTGCCCGAGCAGAGCCAGTGGGTCGCGATAGAAGTGGTCGAGAGCAAGGCTCGCAGCCCCCCGTACGAGCCCGTACGGGCCGAGCCCCGTGGGTACCACCAGGTCGCTGACGTCGCTGTGTCGCGTGGCCCGTTCGGCCGCAGCCTTGTGCAGGGCGGGCAGTAGGTTGGGCGCTTGAAGGAGGCCGCCCGCGAGGACGACGACGTCCGGATCGAAGATATCGAGCAGGACGCCAACCGCCACGCCGGCGTAGCGAGCGCGCTCGCGCAACAGCATCTCGGCGCGGCGGGCCGTCGGATCGCTGGTCCGAAGCGAGCAGGCCACGACTTGCTCCAGCTGACCGCGTGGCGGGATAAGCCCTTCGGTGCGCGCCTTCTGTACGACCGCGACATCGCTGCCCAGTGCCCACAGGCAATCCGTGTGGCCTCGGTTGCACCGCGTGCCAGAGCGCGGGCCAACGGTGAGGTGCTCGATCGTGCCCGCCGCGGCATCTCGTCCCACCGCTACACGGCCGTCGAGCAGGTGCGCTGCTCCGACAATATTCCCGACGAAGGCGTACACGACGTTGGCTGCGTCGCGGCCCGCGCCGAATCGGGCCTCGGCCAGCGCCAGCGCCCGCACGCTGGAATCGACGAACACCGGTATGTCCAAGTCGCCGACGGCGGCGCGCAGTTGGACATCAGACCAGCCGAGCACGGGCTGCTCGCGCACGACGCCGGTAGCCGGATCCACCCAGCCGCCCGTGCACACCCCGGCTCCGAGCACGTTGCCGCCGTCCGCGGCGACCACCTCGGCGAGCAGGTTCCTGGCCTCCTGCAGCACCGACTCCGAATCGCGGCGACGATGCTCGGCAACCCGCTGTGCCACAACGTCCCCGGCGAGGTCGGTGAGGCCAACAGTGCTTCTCCGCAGCCCAAGGTGTACCCCCGCGAAGCGATAGACGCGACGATCGACACCAACCGGTACCCGAGGACGGCCCAAGTCGTGATTGGTCGCGCGCGTCTCGCTCTCTGCGATGAACCCGGCTTTCAGCAACTGCGCCGTGATCTTCGTGACCGCGCCAGGACTCAGGCCGACCACGGACGCGATCTCCGCTCTCGAAATGTGGCCCCGGTTCAAGATGACCTGAGCGATCGCAGCAACGTTGCTGCGTCGAATGCTCCCCAGCTGCATGGCGGCCTCACGCCGCTGATCGGACGCGCCGCGCCCCGAGGGGTGCTCGAAGCTGCGCTCACCGGTCACCCTCCCATATTAATTTACGGCGAAAATGTACTTATCAGGGCGACTCGCCCGCGTCGGGCAGGCC
>VBEO01000082.1 GCA_005881825.1 Chloroflexota bacterium
ACCCCCAATGACGCAGACGCTGGCCGGCGTTCGCGTCGTCGACCTGACCCGCATGCTTGCCGGACCCTACGCCACCATGCTGCTGGCGGATATGGGCGCCGAGGTGATCAAGGTTGAAGATCCCGCCGGCGACCCCATTCGCGGCATGGGTCCACCCTTCGAAGCGGACGGCTCCAGCGCCTACTTCAACGCCATCAACCGCAACAAGAAATCGGTCGTGCTGGACCTGCGCGAGGAAGGGGGGCGTGCGCACTTCTTCGATCTGCTGCGCACGGCCGACGCGGTGGTCGACAACTTCCGGGCCGGCGTGATGCAGCGGCTGGGCCTCACGCCCGACGCGCTGCGCGCCGTCAAGCCGGACCTGGTGACCTGCTCGATCACCGCCTTTGGCGGCGACGGCCCCTACCGCGACCTGCCGGCCTTCGATCTGATCCTCCAGGCCATGGGCGGCGGGATGTCGATCACGGGCGAGCCGGGCGGCACGCCGGTGCGAGCCGGGATCCCGATCGGCGACCTGGGCGGCGGCATCTTCGCCGCCCTGGCCGTCTGCGCGGCGCTGCTGCGGCGGTCGCGCACCGGCCAGGGCGAGCACATCGATCTCTCTTTGCTCGACGTGCAGGTCTCGCTGCTCACCTACGTGGCGCAGTACTTCCTGACCGACGGTAGGGTGCCGTCGCCCATCGGCTCGGCCCACCAGTCCGTGGTTCCCTACCAGGCCTTCCCCACCGCCGATGGGCACCTGGTGGTGGCCGTCTTCGTGGAGAACTTTTGGCGGCCCCTGTGCCAGGTGCTCGGGATCGCCGAGCTGGCCGACCGCTACCCGAGCAACGTCGAGCGGGTGGCGGCCCGGGCCGAGCTGGTGCCGTTGCTGGCCGAGCGCTTCGGCGCCCGCACCACGGACGAGTGGGTGCGCGATCTGTGGGCGGCGGGGGTGCCCAGCGGGCCGGTGAACAGCGTCGACCGGGTGCTCGCCGACGCCCAAGTTCGGCACCGCGGGATGGTGGCCTCGGACGGCATACGGACGCTCGTCGGCAACCCGATCAAGAACGGCGAGCCGGACGTCTTCAGGCCGGCCCCCGCCCTGGGCCAGCACAACAACGAGGTATTAGGTGCGGGGCGGCGACTCCGACCGGTGCGACAGCCGGATGACCAATAGCACGGTGGCGGGTGGTCGCTGCGGTAACCACGCGCGAGGGCCCGATTTCATGAAAACGCCCCCCATCCAGGTCGCTTTCGACGTGGGCGGCACCTTCACCGACTTCGTCCTCCAGGACGCGCAGGGCCGCCTCCACACCCACAAACGCCTGACCACTTACCCCGATCCGAGCGAGGCCTGCCTGGCGGGTCTGGACGAGCTGTTCGCACAGGCCGGCGTGCCCTGCGCGGAGCTGGCGCGGGCCGTCCACGGAACCACGCTGGGCTCCAACATCGTCATCGAGCGCAAGGCCAGCCACGTGGCCCTGGTCAGCACCCGAGGCTTTCGGGACGTCCTCGCCATCGGCCGCCAGAAGCGTTATCAGCTCTACGACCTCCAGATCGACAAGCCGGAGCCGCTGATCGAGCGGGACTGGATTTGGGAGGTGACCGAACGGACCCTGGCCGACGGCAGCGAGCACGTCGCTCTGGACGAGGCGGACGCCCGCCGCGTGATCGCCGAGCTGAAAGAAAAAGGCGTGCGCAGCCTGGCGGTCTGCTTCCTGCACAGCTACTCCAACCCAGCCCACGAGCGCGCCTTCGCCGATCTCCTGCGCGCCCAAGCCCCTGAAATCGAGATCTCGCTCTCGAGCGATGTCTCGCCCCAGTTCCGGGAGTACGAGCGCACCTCGACCACGGTCGTGAACGCCTATCTGAAGCGGGCAGTCCGCGCGTACCTGGCTGCCATGAGCGGCCATCTCCAAGCCCGGGATTACCGCGGCAGCCTCTTCGTCATGCAGTCTGGGGGAGGCGCGGCCACGGCCGAGACCATGGCCGAGTTCCCGGTGCGCATGATCGAGTCCGGCCCGGCGGCCGGCGCCCTGGTCGCCGCCCACTATGGCGCCCTGACCGGGCACCCAGACCTGGTCGCCTTCGATATGGGCGGCACCACCGCCAAGCTCAGCCTGATCACCGGCGGCGCCCCGCAGATGGTCGATACCTTTGAGCTGCACCGGGTGCGCCTGGCGCCGGGCAGCGGCCTGCCCATGAACGTGCGCAGCCTCGACCTGGTCGAGATCGGCGCCGGCGGCGGGTCCATCGCGCGGCCGCACCTGGGAACGATCCAGGTCGGCCCAGACAGCGCCGGCTCGGAGCCCGGGCCGGTCTGCTACGGGCGGGGCGGCGCCGAGCCCACGGTCACCGACGCGAACCTCGTGCTCGGGTACCTGAACCCCGAGAATTTCGCGGGCGGTAGCCTCCGGCTGGACGTGGAGGGCGCGCGCAAAGCCATCGAGGAAAAGGTGGCGCGACCGCTCGGCCTGAACCTGGAGCAAGCGGCGTGGGGAATCCACGCCCTCGTCAACACCAACATGGAGCTGGCCACGCGCGTGGTCAGCATCGAGCGCGGACACGATCCCCGGCGCCTGGCCCTGGTCGCGACCGGCGGCAGCGGGCCGGTGCACGCCTGCCGGCTCGTCCAGGCGCTCGGCATCAAGACCGCGATACTGCCCGCGGCCAGCGGCGTGGCCAGCGCCATCGGCCTCCTGGTGGCGGAAGTGAAGTTCGACGTCTCGCGCACGCTGTTGACCGCCCTCGACGCTGCCGACCCGGCTGCCCTCTTCACCGAGATGGAAGCCGAGGCGGCGGCGGTCGTCCGCCACTCCACGGGCGACGAGCCGGCGGAGATGCGGCGCGAGGTCGACCTGCGCTACATCGGCCAGGGCTACGAGCTGACCGTCCCCTTCGAGTCTGCGAGCAAGGCGCGCGCGGCCTTTGAGGAGCTCTACGCACGCCGCTACGGAATGGCCAGCCCCGAAGAAGCCGTCGAGGCCACGACCTGGCGCCTCACGGCCGTCGGGCGGCTGGCAACGGTCGAGCTGCCTCACTTCCAATCGGGAGTGCTGCCCGAGCCGCACCGGCGGCGGGCCTGGTTCCCGGAAAGCGAGGGCTGGACCGAAGCCGCTGTCTACCGCCGCGACGCGCTGCCCGCTGGGGCTCGCTTGCGCGGGCCCGCGATCGTCGAAGAGCGGGAGTCGACCACGGTGCTGCCTCCGGACATGGAGGCCGAGGTCGACGCTTACGGCAACCTGCTGGTGAGCGCGTGAGCGCCGACGCGGTCGATCCGATCACGCTCGGGGTTGTCTGGGGGGCGCTGCAGTCGATCTGCGTCGAGATCGGCTCCACGGTTCAGCGCACCGCCTACTCGATCCAGGCCCGCGAGGGGCAGGACTTCTCGGTCGCCGTCTTCGACGCTCAGGGCCGCATGAGCGCACAGGGTCCGTACTCGCCCGGCCACATGGGCGCCATGAGCTTCGCCATCCGCAACTTCATGGACGCCTTCCCGGCCGACCGGCTGGAGCCCGGCGACACCTTGCTCCTCAACGACCCCCAGCTCGGCTCCGGGCACTTCCCGGACTTCCTGGTCACCCAGCCGTGCTTCTGGAAAGAGCGCCTGGTCGGCTTCGGCGTCAACCTCGTCCATCACACCGACGTGGGCGGCTCGCGGCCGGGCAGCCAGGCCGTGGAGGGGATCTTCGACTACCACCAGGAGGGGCTGCGCATCCCGCCGGTAAAAATCGTGGAGGCGGGCCGCGAGAACGCGACCGCGCTGGCGATCATCGCTGCCAACTCGCGCGTCCCCCGCAACGTGCTCGGCGACCTCCGCTCGCAGCGCGCTTCGCTGCTGGTCGGCGAGCAGCGCCTGCGCGAGCTGCATGAGCGTTTCGGCGCCGAGACCGTGGCCGCCTGCGTCGACGCCATGCTCGACCAGACCGAGCAGCGGGTGCGCGCGCGCATCACTGAGATGCGAGACGGCGCCTACGAGTTCGAGGACTTCATGGACGACTACGGCACCGGCACGCCGCCGCTGCGCATCCACGTCACGGTGACCGTGGCCGGTGACCGCCTCGCCATTGACTTCGACGGCACCGACGCACAGACCGAGTCGGGACTGAACAGCTACTTCAACTACACGCGGTCCTATGTGTACGCCGCCGTCAAGTGCCTCACCGACCCCTACGGCCCCATGAACGCGGGCGCCCTGCGCGCGGTCGAGATCATGGCGCCCGAGGGCTGCTTTCTCAATCCCCGACGGCCGGCGGGCGGCGGTCCGCGCGCGGCGATCTGCAGCCGCGTCTTCGAGGTCATCCTGGGCGCGCTCGCGCCGGCGCTGCCGGAGGCGGTGACCGCCGCCAACAGCCATTTCTGCAACGCCACCTTCGGAGCCTGGGATCCGGTCCGGCGGCGGCGGTTCGTGGGCTACGAGCTGATCCACGGCGGCATCGGCGGCCGCGCCGCCAAGGACGGCTGCGAAGCCATGAGCTCGCCCTACAACGCCGCCAACATCCCCGTCGAGGCGGTCGAGGCCAACACCCCGGTGATCGTGGAGCGCTTCGGCTTCATCCCCGACTCGGCCGGCGCCGGTAAGCAGCGCGGCGGACTGGGCGTGCGCCGCGACGTGCGCATCCTGGGCGAATCGATCAAGTTCACCAACCTGTCGGAGCGCCACCGGTTCGCGCCCTTCGGGCTCTTCGGCGGGCGCCCCGGCAAGCTGGGCCGGACGGTGGTCAACCCCGGAACCGACCGAGAGCGCCAAATCGGTGGCAAGGCTTCGGTCGACCTGGACTACGGCGATGTAGTGTCCTTCCAGCTGGCGGGCGCCGGGGGCTACGGCGACCCGCGCGAGCGCGACCCCGAAGCTGTCCGGCGCGACCTCCGGCTGGGGCTGGTCACCCCCGAAGGCGCCCGTGGCGATTATGGCCTCGAGACGTAACAATCCCATCCGGATCGTGATCGCCAAGCCAGGATTGGACGGCCACGACCGCGGCGCCAAGGTGATCGCCAAGGCGCTGAAGGACGCAGGCATGGAGGTGATCTACACCGGCCGCCACCAGACCGTGGATGCGATCGTGGCCGCGGTGGTCCAGGAGGACGCCGAGGCCTGCGGTCTTTCCATCTTGAGCGGGGCCCACCTGGACTACTGCACACGCCTGGTCGAGCGTCTGCGCACGGAGGGCGCGGGCGACGTGCTGCTGCTGGTCGGAGGCACCATCCCGCATGCCGACCGGCCCACGCTGGAGGGGCTCGGCTACAAAGTTTTCGCGACCGGCACTCATCCCTCGGAAGTCGTGGAATTCGTGAAGACCACCTTGCGCAAGTGAGGATCGCCGCCGCCGGCGACCTGGTGCTGATGCGACAGGTGGGCCGCCCCGCGCAGTCCCTGCTGGCCTGCCTGGAGGGCGCCGGCGTGGTGGCCGCCAACCTGGAGGTGCCGCTCACGGCCGCGCACAGCCCCGTGCGCAAGCCTCTCACGCTGCGGGCCGGCCCGGAGCTGATCGACGACATCGTCGAGCTCGGAGTGAACGTGATCACTTTGGCCAACAACCACGCCGGCGATCAGGGCACGGTGGCACTGCGCGACCTGGCGGCCGCGCTGGAGGGCCGGGGGATCACGGCGCTTGGCTTGGGCTGGGAGCCGCGGGTGCGCGAGGGTGTGGCCTTCGTGGCCGCCACCTGTGTGGGCGCAGCGCCCGAGATGGCGGCGGTGCGCGTGCGCACCGAGTTCGAGCGCGAGGAGCGCACCGACGATGAACCCGGCTGGCCGCCCCGCATCCACACATTGGCCGAGGAGGCCGACCTGGGGCGGCTGGAGGCCGCCGTGCGCGAGGCTCGGACGCGGGCTCCCCTGGTGGCGGTGCTCATCCACTGGGGTGTCTCGCACGTGGTGCGGGTGGAGGAGTACCAGCGTGCGGTGGCGCGCCGCCTGGTGGCGGCCGGCGCCGGCGTGATCTTCGGCTGCCACGCGCATGTGCTGCAGGCGGTCGAGGTGATCGAGGGGGTGCCTGTCTTCTACGGCCTGGGCACGCTGCTCTTCCACTACGAGGGGCCCGAGGCCGCCATCTTTCCGCGCGACTCCTGCCTGGCACTGGTCGATGTCAGCGAAGGCCGGGTCGTGGCCGCGCGGCTGGTCATCGGACGCCTGGACGCGCGGGGCGAGCCGGTGCGCGCGCACCCGGAACGCGTGGCCCTGGTGCATGAGATCCTGCGCCGCTCGGCGCCGCGGTGGATGGCGCCGATCAGCCAGGAAGGCGACGAGCTGGTGCTCCTGTTTTGAAAGTCGGCGTCGGCCTCCCCACCTCCACACCGGGCCACGACCGGGAGCTGCTGCTGCGCTGGGCGCGGCGCGCAGAGGAGCTGGGGTTCAGCAGCCTCGGCGTGGTCGACCGGGTCGTCTACGACTGCTGGGAGCCGATTTCCGCGCTGACGCTGGCGGCTGAGGTGACCGAGCAGGCCCGGCTGGCGACCATGATCCTGATCGGCCCGCTCCGCACGACCGCCGAGCTCGCGAGCCAGGCGGCAGAGCTTCAGGAGCTCTCGGCAGGGCGGCTGGTGCTGGGGCTCGGCATCGGTGCGCGCCACGACGACTACCAGGCCAAGGGCGTCGATCCTTCGCGGCGCGGCCGCGCGCTCTCGGAGCAGCTCGCCGAGCTGCGGATGGACCCGGCCAGCCCGCCACTGCTGGTCGGTGGTGGCGGCCCGGCCTTCCTGCGCGCCGCCCGCTTCGCCGACGGCTACGTGCACGGCGGCGGGCCGCCGCGCGCCTTCGCGGGCGCCGCCGCCAGGGCCCGCGCCGCCTGGCGAGAGGCCGAGCGGCCGGGATCGCCGCAGCTTTGGGGCCAGGGCTATTTCGCCCTCGGCGACGCGCAGCGCGGCGCCGACTATCTGCGCGACTACTACGCCTTCACCGGCGGCTTCGCCGAGAGGATCGCGGCCGCCAACCTGACCTCGCCGCGGGCGGTTAAGGACTTCGTCCGCGGGTACGAGGAGGAGGGCTGCGACGAGCTGGTCCTCTTCCCCACCGTCTCCCACCCGGCCCAGCTGGAGCGGCTGGCCGAGGCCGTCGCCGCGTGACCACCCCACGAAATCTGCGATTTCGCGGGGACCCCGGATGAAGGTCAACATCCTGGGCGCTGGGCCGGCGGGACTCTACCTCGCCATCCTGCTCAAGCAGAGCGACCGCCGCCATCAGGTGCAGGTGGTGGAGCGCAACGCACCCGACGCCACATTCGGATTCGGGGTCGTGTTTTCCGAGGGGTCACTGGACGAGCTCGAGCGCGCTGATTACGAGAGCTACATCGCGATCACCGAGTCCTTCGCCAGCTGGAACCCGCTCGACGTCCGCTACCGGGGCACGCTGACCCGCATCCGCGGCAACGTCTTCAGCGGCATCGCCCGCGAGGAGCTGCTGCGGCTGCTCCAGGACCGCGCCGACCGCCTCGGCGTCGAGCTGGTCTTCGAGCGCGAGGTCAGGTCGCTGGATCCCTACCTCGATGCCGATCTGGTGGTGGGCGCGGATGGGGCCAACTCGCTGACACGCCGGACCTATGCGGACCGGTTCCGGCCGGAGCTGGGCCAGCACCCGGCCAAGTACGCCTGGTTCGGCGCCGACTTCGCCTTCCCGGTCTTCACCTACATCTTCAAGGAGACGCGCTGGGGCCTCTTCCAGGCCCACTGCTACCCGTACGCCGTCGACCGCTCGACCATGGTGGTGCTGATCTCCGAGGCCACCTGGCGCAACGCCGGGCTGGACGAGATGAGCGAGCAGGAGTCGCTGGAGCTCACTCAGGCGGTCTTCCAGGACGACCTGGGTGAGGGCCGCCGGATGCTGGGCAACCGCTCGCTGTGGATCAACTTCCCCTGGATCAGCTGCGCCTCCTGGCACTCGGGACCGGTCGTGATCATGGGCGACGCCGCCCACACCGCCCATTTCTCGATCGGCTCCGGGACCAAGCTGGCGCTGGAGGACGCTATCGCCCTGGCCCGGGCGCTGGCGCGCTGGAAAGATGACCGCGAAGCCGCGCTGACCGAGTTCGAGATGGAGCGCCAGCCGGTGGTCGAGCGCCTGCAGGAAGCCTCGCGGGTGTCGGCCGATTACTTCGCATCGGTGCAGCGCTACTTCAGATTCCAGCCGCCCCAGTTCGCCTACCAACTCATGACGCGCACGCCGCGCATCACGCACAACAACCTCACCGCGCGCGATCCGCAGTTCGTGCGGGAGTTCGAGACTTGGTTCGCCGGAGGCGACGGCCGCCTGGTGGCCCCGCCGCCGGCTTTCACGCCTCTCCAGCTGCGCGAGGTGGTGCTGGCGAACCGGATCGTGCTCACGCGGACCGGCCAGGGCGCGGGCCTGGTGGTGACATCGCTGGTCGGGGTTACACCTGAGGGGCGCATCGACCCGGAGACGGTGCTGGTCTCGGACCTTGCCCCCTCCCCCACGGGGAGGGGCAGGGGTGGGGGCGAGGAGGTGATGATCTCGCTGGGGCATGCCGGTGCCCGCGGGGCGATGCGTCCGCGCAGCCTGGGGCTCGACCTGCCGCTGCCCGAGGCCGAGCGGTGGCCCCTGGTCTCAGCGTCGGCGCGCGCCTACGCGCCCTGGACGCCGGTGCCGTCGGAGGCCGATCCAGCGCCGCTGATCGATCAGTTCGTGGCGGCTGCACGTCGCGTGCGCGAGCTCGGCTACCGCTTGTTGGAGCTCGACTTCTCTCGCGGCTACCTGATCGATTCCTTCCTGCTCGAGGATCGCCTGGACTTCCCGCTCCAGCTGCTGGAAGCCGTGCGCGACGTCTGGCCGGCGGACCTGCCGCTGGGCGTCGCATGCTCTTCGGACTCGTTGGAGGCGGTTCGTGCCTTCAAGGCAGCCGGCGTCGACCTGGTGCGCGTGTTGAACGGCCAGCGGACATGGGATGCGCGCACGGAGTACGGGCGGATGTATGGCGCGGCCGCCAGCGACCGCGTGCGCAACGAATGCGGCGTGCAGACCATCGCCTTCGGTCAGATCACGACGGTTGACGAGGTCAACACCATCGTGGCGGCGGGACGGGCCGACCTCTGCATGCTCGACCCGCTTTGATCGAGCGCTGGGAGGCCCTCTCGCCCTTCGTCCAGGCAGCGATCGCGCTGCCGCCACTCTCGGTCGTGCTATTCCTGGTCAACGTAGGACCCTTCAACCAGCCACTCGGGCGCGCGATCTTCTACGGCGTATTCGAAGGTGGCGTGGTGACCGCGCTGCTGCTGGTGGCGACGGCTAACGAGAAGTCGAAACGGCGCTCGGGCGGGCCGCCGCCTCCCTGATCAGGTCGGCGGCCTTCTCGCCGATCATGATCGCGGGCGCGTTGGTGTTGCCCCGCGGCACCCGTGGCATCACCGAGGCGTCGGCCACCCGCAGGCCCGCCACGCCGTGCACGCGCAGCTGGTCGTCCACCACCGCCATCCGGTCCTGGCCCATGCGGCAGGTGCTGGTGGGGTGGTACAGGGTGGCCGCCTGCTCCCGGATGTAGGCCTCGAGGTCGGCGTCGGACGTGACCTGGCGGCCGGGCCGCAGCTCTTCCTTGCGATAGGGGTCGAGTGCCTTGCCCTCGCCCAGCCGGCGGCAGATCTTGACCCCTTCCAGCAGAGTGGCGAGGTCGCGCCCGCCGGGGTCGGAGAGGTAGCGAGCGCGGATCCGCGGCGCCTCCGCGGGCCGGTTCGAAGCCAGCCTGATCTCGCCCCGGCTCTCGGGCTGGAGCAGGATGGCCCCGATCGCGAACCCGTGCTCGGGCACGATGCCGGCGGCCACCTCTTCCGGGTCGTAGACAACGGCCGCGAAGACGATCTGAAGGTCGGGGGCCGGCAGTGCGGGATCCGTGCGCAGGAAGCCGTTGCCCTCGGCCACGTTCGAAGTCAGCATGCCGCGCCCGCGGAGGAGGAAGTCGAGCAGCGAACGCTTGGAGCCGGCGTTGAGCAGCGAGACGGGCATCGTCAGCAGCCACTGGACTCCGATCGCGAGGTGGTCCTGCAGGTCCTGGCCGACGCCCCGCAGGTCGACCGCGACCGGGATGCCCATCTCCCTCAGGTGGGATTCCGGGCCGATGCCGGAAAGCATCAGGAGCTGAGGGCTGTTGACCGCGCCGGCGCTCAGGATCACCTCTCGAGCCGCACGCTCGGTGCGAGCGGCGCCGCCGTTGACGCCGAACTCAACGCCGGCCGCACGGCCATCCTCCAGCACCACCCGGTGTACCAGCGCCCCCGTGGTCACGGTCAGGTTGGGGCGCTTGAGCGCGGGCTTGAGATAGGCGTTGGCGGCGCTCCAGCGCCGGCCCCGATGCTGGGTGACCTGGTTGAGGCCGATGCCCTCCATTGACTCGCCGTTGAAGTCGTGGTTCTCGGGCCAGCCGAAGGTCTCGATGCCGCTCTGAATGACGGCTCGCGTAACCGGGTTCACATAGCGCAGGTCGGAGACGTGGAGCGGCCCGTCACCGCCGTGCAGGGCGTCGGGTCCGCGCTCGTTGGCCTCGGCGCGCTTGAAGTACGGGAGCACGTCCTCCCAGCTCCAGCCCTCGTTGCCGAGCCTCTCCCAGCCGTCGTAGTCGGCAGGATGGCCGCGCATGTAGATCATGGCGTTGATCGCGGAGCTGCCGCCAAGCGTCTTACCGCGGGGCCAGAGCACCTGCCGGCCACCCAGCTCGGGTTCCGGCTCGGTCTTGTAGTCCCAGTCGACCTCGCTGTGGAAGAGCTGGCCGAAGGCGGCGGGCACGCCGATCTCGCTCTTCTTGTCCGGGGGCCCGGCTTCCAGCAGTAGGACGCGAGTGCTCGGGTTCTCGGCCAAACGCGCGGCCAGCGCGCAGCCGGCGGAGCCCGCCCCCACCACGATGTAGTCGTACGTCCCGCTCATGCCGCCTGCAATTCCTCCGCCGGTCGCCGCGAAGTCAACAGCGGAGCGCTGGCGACCATGACCACGCCGGCGAGGATCACGCCGCCCGCCACCAGCGCCCGCGCCGAGAGGGATTCGTGCCGGAGCAGGGCGCCCAGCACGACCGCGACCAGCGGGCTCACGTAGGCCTGGGTCGAGACCAGCGGGATTGGCGCCACCCGGATCAGCCACAGGTAGCAGGTGAAGCCGATCAGCGACCCGAAAACGATCAGCCACGCCAGCCCGGCCAGCGAGGCGCCGGACACACGGTGCACGTCGAGGCGGCCGGGGTCGCCGACAAGGGTGGCGATCAGCAGGAAGGCGGCGCCGCCGCCCAGCATCTGCAGCGAGTTCATGAGGAAGGTCGACTTCGGCATGGCCCGGGTGCGGCTGAGCAGGGTGCCGGTCGCCCAGCCCACGCTGCTGAGGACCAGGACCAGGGTCGGCAGCAGGGGGATGACGGCGGTGCCCGGGTTTACCAGGACGGCGATTCCGAGCAGCCCGATCGCGATGCCGAGCATGGCCGGCCAGCGCAAGCGGGCGCCGAAGAAGATGCGGTCGGCCAGCACCATCCAGATCGGGCTCGTGGACACGGTCAGCGCGACCAGGCCGCTGGGCACCGACTGCTCCGCCCACACCACCGCTCCGTTGCCGGCCACCAGCATGACCACGCCGGTCCCCGTGGCGGCCGCCCAGCCCCGCCAGGATCCAGGGCCGCCGCGCAGCCACGTGATCGCGAGCAGGACCAGACCGGCCAGGATGAAACGGAAGCCCGCCATCAAGAAGGGCGGCAAGGTGTCGATGGCGTAGCGGATGCCGAGGAAGGTCGAGCCCCAGAAGAAGTAAACCCCCACCAACGCCAGCGCGATCAGCGCGCGCGGCGTCGGACGGCCGGAGGGCACTGTGATTAAGGGCGTTGCGCCGGCGCAGCGCCCCCCTTCGGCACTCGGGAAGCGCGTTGCGCCGGCGCAGCACCCTTGGGCTGCCGGAACTCCTCGAGCTTGCGGTCGACGAATTCGCGGGTCACCCGCACGTTGTCGAGCTTGATGCGCTCATAGCCGCGGATGCGGTCGGGCGCGCAGGCGATGGACACCGCCAGCTTGTGGTTCTCCGCGGTCAGCCCGGCGGACAGCTCGCCCAGCAGCTCGCGGTACCAGGCGACCAGCTCGCGCTCGACCCGCCGCACCTCGGCCCGGCCAAAGACGTCCCAGGCCGTGCCTCGAACCCTGCGCATCGGGACCAGCATCCCCAGCACCGGCCGGAACCAGGCGCCGAGCTCGAGCTTGTTCTTTAGCCCCCGCTCCCGGAGCAGCGGGGGGTGCAGGTTGAACTTGACTTTGGGCTCCACGAAGGTCGCGCGGACGCGCTCCGCCCACTCTCCTTTGAGGAGCAGGCGCGCCACTTCGTACTCGTCCTTGTACGCCATCAGCTTGTGCAGGTAGCGGGCCGCGGCCTGGGTCAGAGCCTCGGAGCCGGTGCCCAGCGCCCGCTCCTTCTCCCAAACCGCCACCACGGCGTCGACGTACTTTCGGGCGTAGGCGGCGTCCTGGTATCGGATCAGCTCAGCAATCCGGAGGCCCAGCAGCCTGCGTGACTCTTCGCCCATGTCCCGGCACCGCTCCAGCATCTCGGCATAAGCAGCGGCATCGGCGCCCAAAATCGCCAGCTGGCGCTCCCGGACCTCATCGGCTGAGAGCACCGGCTCGCCGAGCAAGCGGGTGACACGCGCGGGATCGGCCTGGAACAGGCGCCCATACCGGAAGGCCTGCAGGTTCTTCTCGACCGCCACTCCGTTCAGCCTGATGGCGGCCTCGATGGACTCCGCGGCCATCGGCAGCAGGCCCGCCTGGTACGCGATGCCGATCATGAAAATGTTGGTGAGCGCCTGGTCGCCGAACAGCGCCTCGGACGTGTGACCGGCCTCCACCCAGAGGTTTTCGGAGGCGCGGCTGTGGGCGTCGATCGCGCGCTGCAGCGCGCTCTTCCCCGGCAGCAGGAGGTTGACGTGCCGCACCACCTCGGCCGTCGGCTGCAGGGTGCTGTCGGCGACCACGACCGTACGTTCGGGCGACATGCGGTCGGCGTTAACCGCGTTGACCACGCCCAGCGTGTCCAGCCCGACTACCAGGTTGGCCCGCCCCAGGCCGACCTTGTTCGACGCGTACGCATCCGCCGCCTGCTCGAACACGGTCAGCGAAGAGAGCACGGCGCCGCCCTTTTGCGCGAGGCCGGTCTGGTCGAGGACATGTACGCCGAGGCCCTCCATCATGGCCGCGTAGGCCAGCACCTGGTTGGCGGTGACCACGCCGGTGCCGCCGATGCCCGGCATGTACACGCGGTAGCCCGCGCCGGCGCGCACGCGGTGCGCCGGCTCCCGCAGCTCGGACGCGTCCAGGGCCGGCGCGGTCTTCTTGAGCAGGCCCTTCGAGGTGTAGACGGTCAGGAACGATGGGCAGTCACCGCGTGTGCAGCTGTAGTCCTTGTTGCAGGAGGCCTGGTGGATCTGCGTCTTGCGCCCGAACTCCGTCTCCACCGGCTGCACCGACATGCAGTTCGAGACGTCGCCGCAGTCCCCGCAGCCCTCGCACACGTCCTCGTTGATGAAGGCGTACTTCTGCGGTTCCGGCTGCTTGCCGCGCTTGCGCGCCCGGCGCTTCTCGGCCGCGCATTCCTGGTCGAACAGCAGCACGGTGACCCCGGGCACCGCGCGCAGCTCGCGCACGGCGTCCTGATAGCGGGAGCGGTCGTACACCTTGCCGTTGTCGGCCAGCGTCACGCCGCGATAGCTGTCGTGAAACTCGCTGACGATGATGGTGCGGGCCACACCCTCCGACTTCAGGTACTGCGTGAGCGGCACCACGTCCTGGGCGCCCTCGGCATGCTGTCCGCCGGTCATGGCGACGTGACGGTTGTAGAGCAGCTTGTAGGTGATGTTGACCCCCGCCGCCACGCATGCGCGCAGCGACTGCGACGCGGAGTGGAAGAAGGTCCCGTCTCCCACGTTCTGCACGAAGTGGTCGGCGTCGACAAACGGCGCCGCGCCGATCCAGGGCGAGCCTTCGGCGCCCATGGGCGCTGCGTAGATGGTCTGCCGCTCCTCCTGCGTCATCATCGGCCCCATCCCGGAGCAGCCGATGCCGCCGCCCACCAGCTCACCATCGACGCGGACCGTCGACCGGTTGTGTGGACAGCCCGGACAGTAGTTGGGCATGCGGCGCGCGAAGGCCGTGTACTCGCGACCGCGCACCTCTGCGATCTCGTTCAGGCGGCGGCCGATGGTTTCCGGCGCGCCGGGCAGCTGCAGCAGGCGCGGGCCCAGGCGCTCGCTGACCAAATCGGCATCCAGCTCACCGTGCCAGGGAAACAGCGACTTGCCGGTGATCACCGGTCGCCTGGGTTCGGCGTAGAGGATCGAGCGGATCTGTGATTCGAGGAGGTCCCGCTTTTCCTCGACGACCACGATCTCGCTGAGCCCGCGCGCGAACTCGCGCACGACTTCCGGCTCCAGCGGATAGATCATCCCGACCTTGAGCACGCGCACGCCGAGCTCGGCGAGCTGCGCGTCGCCAAGCCCGCAGTCGCGCAGCGACTGCGTCAGGTCGCTGTAGGTCTTGCCGGCGGCGACCAAACCGATGCGGTCGCGGCGTCCCCGCTGCACCACGCGGTTGAGCTGGTTGGCGCGCGCATACGCGCAGGCTGCCGGGAAGCGCTCCTCGAACAAGTGCCGCTCCAGCTCGACCGAGCCGGGCGCGAAGAAGATGAAGCTGTCCGGCTTCTGGAAACCATCCAGGTCGGGCAGCACGATCTCCGGACGAACGCCGGAGAGGTCGATGGAGGCCCCGCCGTCGCAGAGGTTGGTGACGCACTTCATGGCCGGCCACAGGCCGGTCAGCCGGGACAGCGCGATGCCGTGCAGCCCGAAGCTCAGGAACTCGCCCACGCTGGCCGGGAAGAGCACCGGCATGGCGCAGGCCACGAAGTCCCACTCGGACTGGTTGGGGATGGTGCTGCTCTTGGCCTGGGGATCGTCGGCGGCCAGCGCCAGCATGCCGCTGCGAGCCGGTCCGCCGCCCAGGTTGGCGTGCCGAAAGATGTCCAGGCAGCGGTCGACGCCCGGTGATTTGCCGTACCAGATCCCGGTGACGCCGTCGAACGGCCCGCCGCCGAAGATCTCCGTCATCTGGCTGCCCCAGACGTTGGCCGCGGCCAGCTCCTCGTTGACCCCCGGCACCAGCTTGATGTCGAGCGGCTCCAGGAAGCGCCGCGCCCGCGCCACCTCGAGGTCGTAGCCGCCCAGTGGCGAGCCCGGATAGCCGCTGATCAGGGTGCCGGTGCGCAGCCCAGCGGTTCGGTCCCGCCGCGCCTGCTCGATGGGCAGCCGAACCAGCGCCTGGACACCGGTCATGAACACCGTGCCGGCGTCGGCGGTGTAGCGATCGTCGAGCTTTATCTCGTGAAGCGTGCTGCCATTCTAGGAACGTGCGGGGAGGCTACCGATGGCTGGTCCTGGCCGTCGGCATCCTCGCCCAGGCGTCGCTGTCGGCCTTCCACCAGGGCCTGCCGTCCATCGGCCCCGAGCTGCAGCGGCACTTTCAGGTCGGGCTGGTCCAGACCGGCGTCCTGCTCAGCGCGGTGGCGGCGGGCATCACGCTGACCCTGGCGCTCTGGGGGTCGCTGGCGGACCGCTTCGGCGAGCGCGCGGTGCTGGCGGTCGGGCTTGGCGGTGCAGCGCTCGCGCTGGGCGGCGCCGCCCTGCTGCAGGGCTCCTATGTGGGTATGTTCGGAGCGCTGGTGGTGGCCGGGATGCTGGGTTCCTGCGCCAACGCCGCCAGCGGCCGGGCGGTGATGGCCTGGTTCGGCGCCCACCAGCGCGGCACCGCCCTGGGCATCCGGCAGATGGCGACGCCGCTGGGCGGCGCCGCCGGCGCCGCGGCGCTGCCCTTCCTGGCCCTGCGCTTCGGGGTGAGCGCCGCCCTCTGGGCGCTGGCCGCGGCCTGCCTGGTCGCCGCCCTCGCCTGCGCGAGCGCACTGCGCCGCCGGACTCCGCCCCGGGCGGCCGGCGGCGCGACGCCGCTGCGCGACCTGCGGCTCTGGCGCCTGGCGCTGGGTGGCTCGCTGATCGTGGCCGGGCAGCTGAGCCTGATTACGTACCTCGTGCTCTTCCTCAACCAGCACCGCGGCGTCGCGCTCGCCGCCGCCGCCCTCGTCCTGACCGTTTGCCAGCTGGGCGGAGCCGCGGCGCGTGTGCTGGCGGGTGCCTGGTCTGACCGGGTGGGCGAACGGATCGGTCCCATGCGGCTGCTGGCGGCTGCGGGCGGCGTGCTGCTGGCCGTGACCGCGCTGCTGGTGGAGGCGCCCCTGGCGCTGCTGGTGCCGGTCCTGCTGCTCACCACGGTGACCTGCATGAGCACCAACGGCCTCGCCTTCACCGCCACCGGCGAGCTGGCGGGCGCCGAACGGGCGGGCGTGGCCATGGGCTTTCAGAACACCTGGCTGTTCATCTCGGGCGCGCTGGCGCCGATCGCTTTCGGCGCCCTCGTCAGCGCTCTCGGCTGGAGCGCCGGGTTCGGCCTGATGTGCGTGCTGGCCTTCGGCGGCTGGCTCCTCCTGGAGCCGCTGCGGGACCAGGAACGGACGGGGTGGCGGCTGCAGGCGTAGGCTGCCGGCAGCAGTCGGGTCGAGTGGGCTGGAGGGTGTGATGGCTGAGCTGAAAACCGCCCAGGTGGGTGGTATCTGCGAGCCCGCGTTCGCGGGGGTGCGTGAGCAGTTCGAGCGCAACTTTGCCGAGCGCGGCGAGGTGGGCGCGTCCGTGTGTCTGATGGTCGAAGGCAAGACGGTCGTCGACCTCTGGGCCGGCCTGGCCGAACCCGAGAGCGGCCGGGCCTGGACAGCGGACACGGTGTGCACGGTTTGGTCCTGCACCAAGGGCGCCACTGCGCTCTGCGCGCACATCCTGGTCGACCGCGGGGAGCTGGACCTGGATGCGCCGGTCAAGAAGTACTGGCCGGAGTTTGCGCAGAACGGCAAGGACGCCATCACCGTGCGCATGCTCCTCAACCACCAGGCGGCCGTAGCGGCGGTGCGGCAGCCGGTACCCGAAGGCGGTTTCAACGACTGGGAGTGGGTCACGGCCGCACTCGCGCAGGAAACACCGTTTTGGGAACCGGGCACGCGCAACGGGTACCACGCCTTCACCTTCGGCTGGCTGGTTGGCGAAGTCGTGCGCCGGGTCAGCGGCAAATCGCTGGGCGCCTTCTTCCGTGACGAGGTCGCTGGGCCTTTGGGCATCGACTTCCAGATCGGCGCCACGCCGGAGACGGAAGGGCGGGTGGCGCCCATCCTCTTCCCGGCGCCGCCAGCGGCCGGAGAGGATCCCGGCGCCTTCTATACACGCGCGCTGACCGACCCCACGTCGGTGCAGGGGCTGATCGTGCTCAACAACGGAGGCTGGTTCGGACCCGGCTGTAATGCACCCGAGGCGCACGCGGCCGAGGTGCCGGCGGCCGGCGGGCTCACCAACGCGCGCGGCCTGGCGGGCATGTATGCGCCGCTGGCCGGCAGCGGGCCGGGCCGCCTGCTCAGCGAGGAGGGGCTGTCACGTGCGGCGGCGGTGAGCTCGGCCACCGCGGTCGACGCGGTGCTGCTCGCGCCCACCCGTTTCTCACTGGGCTACGCGACGTCGATGGACAACCGGCGGCGGGCGCTGCCCAACGACAGCATCCTGATCTCCGAGGATGCCTTCGGACATCCCGGTGTCGGGGGCTCCATCGGGTTCGCCGATCCCAAGCGCCGGATGTCGTTCGGCTACGCCATGAACCAGCTCGGCACCGGCCTGGGGCTCAATCCGCGCGGCCAGAGCCTGATCGATGCCGCCTACCTGGCCGTGGGCGCGACCAGCAACGCCGGCGGTTCCTGGGTGTAACCGGCCCAGGTATCCACCGCGGATGAAGGCGGCCGCGATCGTCTTCGGCGTGCTGCTCGCCCTGCTGGGCGCGGTTTGGATCGGCCAGGGCCTCGGCTACATCAAGGGCAGCTTCATGACCGGCTCAGCGTTCTGGGGCTGGACCGGGGCCGTGTGCTTGGTGGTCGGACTGCTCCTGATCGGCGGCGGCCTCAAGCTCGGCCGGCGGGCTTCCTAGCCTCTTCGAGCCACTCGAGAACCTTCCAGGGCGCCATCGGGTAGGAGCGCGGGCGCATTCCGGTCGCCCGCGCCACCGCGTTGGCCACCGCGGCGGCCACCGGGATCACGCCGGCCTCGCCCACCCCTTTCGCCCCGAAGGGACCTTCTGGGTCGATGGTCTCGACCAGGTTGATGTGGATCGGGGGAACGCCGAGCGCGGTGAGCATCCCGTACTCACGGGGCGAGGGCAGCATCAACGCGCCTTCGGGGGTGAGGCGCAGCTCCTCGGTCAGGGCCAGCCCCAAACCCATCACCGCACCGCCCGCGATCTGCCCCTCCACGCCCAGAGGGTTGATGGCGCGACCCACGTCGTGGGCCGTCCAGAGGCTCAGCACTTGGACCAGGCCGGTCTCGACGTCCACCTCGACCTCGGCCACGTGGGCGCCGAACCCGTAGGCGGCCGAGATGTTGCCCAGGTAGCGCGCATCCTGGGGCTCCGTCGGCGGGTCGTAAAAGGCGTCGGCGGTCAGCGTGTTCCCACCCTGCCGCAGCAACCGCCGGCGCACGACCCTCTCATAGCTCAAGGCTCGCTCGGGCACGCCTCGCACCGAGATCAGGCCGTCCTCGATCACCAGGTCCTCGGGAGCCGCCTCCAGCACCTCGGCCGCCGTCTCCAGCAGCTTCTCCCGGATCTCCCGCGCGGCCAGCCGAGCCGAGTTACCGGCCACGAAGGTCGTGCGCGAAGCGTGGGCGCCGACGTCCCAGGGCTTGATGTCGGTATCCGAGTTGCGGACGCTGACCGCCTCCAGGGGCACCCCCATCTCCTCGGCGGCGATCATTGCGATCACCGTCTCCGAGCCCTGGCCCAGCTCGGAGGCGCCGCTGATCACGGTCACCGCACCGGCCTCGTCGACCTTGACCAGCGTCCCGCAGCCGTCCGACGGATAGATGCGCGCGCCGCCGCCCACGTGGATGAAGCAGGCGGCGCCCAATGCCCGGCCGGCCGGCAGCTCGCGCCCCCAGCCCGACTCGCGGCGCACCGTCTCGAGGCATTCGGTGAGCCCGCAGGACGTGATGCGCATGCCCTGCGGCGTGACGTCCCCAGGCTGGTTGGCATTGCGCAAACGCAGCTCGATGGGGTCCATGCCCAGCGCCTGCGCCACCTCGTCGGTCTGCGACTCCACGGCGAAGGTCGCCTCCGGGTTGCCGAAGCCGCGCACCGAGCCGCCGTACATCTTGTTCGTGTACACGACGCGCGAGCGCATGCGCGCGGCCTGTAAGCGGTACAGCGAGCTGATCGTCTGCATCACCACCAGCAGCGCGTGGGATCCCCAGGCGTTGTAGGCGCCGTTGTCGCTCACGATGTCGGCGTCGCGGAACAGAATGTTGCCCTCGGCGTCAGCGCCTGTGCGCAGCTTGATGTGCATGGGCTGGCGCACGCGCGACCCCGTGAACTCCTCTTCCCGCGTGAAGCTGATGCGCACCGGACGCCGCGCGCGGCGGGCGAGCAGCACGGTGATGAAGTCGATGGGGTCGATGTCGATCTTGCCGCCGAAGCTGCCGCCGATGGGCGGCTGCACGACCGTGATCCGCTTCCAGTCCAGGCCCAGCGCGTCCGCCAGGGCTTTGCGGTACATGAACACCATGTGCACGCCCGTCCACACCGTGAGATGGCCGTCCGCGTCGAAACTGGCCAGGCAGGTGTGGGTCTCGATCGATCCCGGCGCCGACAGCGGTGACGAGTACATGCCCTCGACCACCACCGCCGCTCGGCTCTCGGCCTCGGCCAGCTCGCCGTGCTCGAAGTCCCAGCGCATGGAAACGTTGTCCTCGTGCACGCGCGGCGCATCCGCCTCCAGCGCGGCGAAGGGGTCGTAGACCGCCGGCAGCGGCTCGTACACGACTTCGATGGCGTCGAGCGCGGCTTCGGCGGCGTCCTCGGTTTCGGCGGCTACGGCGGCCACCTCGTCACCGACGCAGCGGACCTTTTCCGTCTTCAAGGGGATGTTGTCGAGTCCGTAGCCAAATGGATGCTGCGTGACGTTGCCGGCATGCACGACCGCGTGCACGCCCGGTACCCGCTCGGCTGCGCTGATGTCGACG
>VBEO01000158.1 GCA_005881825.1 Chloroflexota bacterium
TCGCGGCGGCCAGAACGCCGGTGACGAGGGTGGAGATACGTTCGAATCGAGTGTTCACGGTCCGTTTTCCTTTCTGTCGAGTTAGCCAAATGCGGCGCGGAGCTTTCGGCCGGCGTCGAAGGCGACGCCGACGGCGGCGAGCGTGAGCACGAGCACCACGCCCGCCGCGACGATCAGTCGAACGCGCCAGCGCATTACGCAGCTGCCGTGGCCGGCACGCCTTCGGCCGGGATGTAGACGGGGCCGTAGCCGAGCGCCTTGCCGAGCGGCGCCCCGAGAGCGAGGCCGAATCGCTGCAGGACGGCGGGCGGGAACGGCAGCCGCACGGTGTCGAAGTGCGCGTTCGCGATCACTGCGAGCCGCAGCGGGTTCGGCATCCCCTTCCGATTGGTCTTGCCGTCGGCGGCGAGCGAGAACATCGTCTCGATCAGCGACTCGAACTGGAGGGCGGGCCGGATCTCGCACACGAAGTGGGCGGTCTCCTCGCCGGCGTTCCAGAACTTGTGCGGCGTGCCGGCCGGCACCGTCAGGCGCTGCCCCGGCCCGGCCACGATCTTCTTGCGGCCGACCCGGAAGCCGACGCTGCCGCGGAGCACCTGGAAGCGCTCCTCCTGCGACGGGTGGACGTGCGCCGCCGCGACGAAGCCGTTCGGCTTCACGTAGGTCTCGATCACGACAGCCTCGCCGCCGGTCTCGCGCGACGTCTGCCTGAACACCAGCCGCTCGCCGGTGACCGGATTCTCGATGCTGTCTCCTGCGCGAATCATTTCGTCTCCTTTCGTGGATGTCGTGGAGACGATCGGCCGAGGCGCTTAAGATCCGCTTGAGGGCGACTTGATGGGGCTGGGAGCAACAGAATTTCGGGTTCTCGGGCCCGTCCAGGCGCTGGCGGAGGGGCGCGTGCTGCCGCTCGGCGGGCCGAAGCAGCGTGCGCTCCTGGCAGAGCTGCTCCTGCACGGCGGCGCGGTGCTGCCGCGCGACCACCTTGTGGATGCCCTGTGGGACGACCCGCCGACCTCGGCCCGCGCGTCCCTCCAGGTCTACGTGCACGGCCTGCGGCGCGCGATCGGCACCGAGCGCATCGAGACGCACGGCGACGGCTACCGGATCCAGCTCGAGCCGGCCGAGCTCGACCTGGCGCGTTTCGAGCGCCTCGTGGGTAAGGCCGAGCGCGCGCTCTCGGAGGAACGCGTTGCAGACGCCTCCGACGATCTCGACGCGGCCCTCGCCCTGTGGGCGGGCCCGCCGCTGGCCGACCTCGCCGACCAGCCCCGGGGCCCGTGTGGCGACCCAGCGCCTCGAGGAGCTGCGGCTCCGCGCACTGGAGCTTCGGAACGACGCCCGGCTCGAGCTCGGCGGCCACGACTCCCTGCTCCCGGAGCTCGAGCAGCTGATCGCCGACCAGCCGTACCGAGAACGGCTGCGCGAGCAGCAGATTCTCGCGCTGTACCGCGCGGGGCGGCAGAAGGACGCGCTGGAGGCGTACCAGCGCGCACGGCGCGCGCTCGTCGAGGAGCTCGGGGTCGAGCCAGGGCCTGCGCTTCAGGAGCTCGAGCGCGCGATCCTGCGCCACGACGCCGGTCTCGCGGCGCCGGCGAAGTCGCAGCCCGCACGCCGGGTCCGGCTGCCGGCTCCCGCGACCTCGCTCATCGGGCGTCGGCTCGAGATCGCCGCCGTCGAAGCGCTGCTGCGACGCGACGACGTGCGGCTCGTGACGTTGACCGGACCGGGGGGAACCGGCAAGACGCGCCTCGCACTCGCCGCCGCCGAGGCGCTCGCGCCCGAAGTGCGCGGCGGGGCCGTCTTCGTGGACCTCTCGGCGGTCGTCGAGCCCGAGCTCGTGTTCCCGACGATCGCGCGCGCGCTCGAGTTGTCGGAGAGCGGCGAGGAGATCGAAGCCGCCCTCCTCGGCCACCTGCGTGACCTGTCGCTGCTACTCGTTCTGGACAACCTCGAGCAACTCGGTGCAGCGATACAACCTGTCGGCGCGTTGCTCGCCGCTGCGCCGCGCGTGAAGGTTCTGGCAACGAGCCGCGCACCGCTGCGAGTCTCCGGCGAGCACGAGTATCCCGTACCCCCGCTCCCGATCCCGACCGCGGCCGGCCGGTTCGAAGACGTCGTGGCGAACGACGCGGTGCGGCTCTTCGCGGCGCGCGCCCAAGCCGTCGACCCGGGCTTCGCGCTCACCGACGCGAACGTTGCCAGCTCTGGAGCTGCTCGTCGAAGGCGCGCGCGACCTGCCGCTCCGCCAGCAGACGCTTCGCGCGACGCTCGACTGGAGCTACGCGCTCCTCTCCGAGCCGGAGCGCGCGCTGCTCGCGAGGCTCGCCGTCTTTGCGGGCGGCTGGACGCTCGAGGACGCGGAGGCGGTGCTCGGCGGCGAGACGGCAGCCGGGCTCGCCTCGCTCGTCGACAGCAGCCTCGTCCGCCGCCGCGGCACAACGGATGCGCCACGCTTCGGGCTGCTCGAGACGATCCGGGAGTACGCGCTCGAGCGACTCCGCGACGAGCGCGAGGAAGACGAGTACCGCCGGCTGCACGCCTTGCACTTCGTCGAGGTCGCGGAGCGTGCGTGGGACGCGATCCAGAAGGGCGGCGGCGCCGAAGAGGCGGCCTATGGCCTGCTCGACGTCGAACAAGAGAACCTCCGAAGCGCGATCGTGTGGGCTTCAGACGCGGGCGAGGTCGCCGTCGAGATGCGTCTCGCGGTCGCGCAGCGGTGGTTCTGGCTCGTCCGGGGCCACCTCGGTGAGGGCCGACGGGTCTTCGAGCGTGCTATCGCCGCGACCGGCGGCGACCGTGCTCTGCACGCAGCAGCACTTGCCGGAGCAGCCACCTTCTCGTCGCGGCAGGGAGCGCTGGCAGAGGCGAAGGCTCAGTTCGAGGAAGCGCTCCTACACGGAAAGCATCTCGCTCTTTCAGCAGACCGGCAACGACGTCCGTCGCGCCGTGGCGTACGCAAACCTCGCAGCGATCGCAGCGGAGTCGGGCGACCCCGCGTCGGCCGTCGAGCACGGCACGCGCGCAATCGCCCTGCAGCGCGAGAACGGAGACGTCGACGGCCTTGGCGTGTCGCTCGCCAACCTGGCCCGCGTCCAGCTCACGCTCGGAGACGACTCGGCCGCCCGGCTCGCGCTCGGTGAGGCGATGGGGATCGCGCAGAGGATCGGGTACCAGCTGCTCCTGGCGTACGGGCTCGGGGCGGCCGCAGAGCTCGCCGCGCGCGACGGCGAGCCGGCTCGTGCCGCCCGCTTGATCGGCGCGTCACGCGGATTGTTCGAGGCGATCGCGATGCCGTTTCCCGACGCCGAAGCCGACGAGCAAGAGCGCACCCTCGCTGCGATCCGCCCGCCGCTCGGATCCGAATGCGACGAGCTCGTCACCCAAGGTCGCATCGCCGCGGTCGACGAGATGATCGCCGATGCGCTCGAGCTCACGCGGTAGCGTGGCCGCGTGCGCGTCACGCACTGTCCCGTCAACACCGCAGGCATCCCGTGGACAAACGTCCAGGCGTTGCGAGCACGTGGCGTCGACGCGCAACTCGTCGTGTTCAACCGCTACAAGCTCCATCCGGAGGCCGACATCGATCTCCGCCGCTCCGGTCGCTTCCTCAGACGGCAGCTGACGCAGGCTCGCGCGTTCGCACGACTCGCGCCGGTCACCGACATCTTCCACTTCTATTTCGGCCTCACACTGCTTCCGAAGTCCATTCAGTTTCCGTTGCTGCGTGTGCTCGGCAAGCGATCGGTGATGCACTTCCTCGGCTCGGACATTCGCGGCAAGCAGCCGCAGCAGCTCGCTTGGGCG
>VBEO01000083.1 GCA_005881825.1 Chloroflexota bacterium
TGGGCGGCTGCTGCCGGCGTGCTTTTTCAGCGTCTTCATCGTCGACAAGCTGGTGCTGGTGGCGGCCAGCCTGAACACCGTCCAGCGGCCGCACGCGCAGGCGACAGATTACCTGTCCGCCGTCAATCAGGTGCTCGGTTTGGGGTACTTCGTGCTGCTGGTCGTCCTCTATATAGTGCGGCTGCCCAAGCGCGCCGGTGACGCCCGTCCCTGGATCATCGCAACCAGCTTCTTTGGCTCCTTTTCGGTGATCCTGGCCAGCTTCCTGCCCGGGGTGCCGGTGCGTCAGGAGCTGCAGCTGGCGTCGGTCATCCTGGTCCTGGTCGGTCTCACATACACGGTCTGGGCGCTGGGTTACCTGCGCCGCTCGTTTTCCATCCTGCCCGAGGCGCGGCGCCTGGTCACCGGCGGTCCCTATGCGCTCAGCCGGCACCCCCTGTATCTGGGCGAAGGGCTGGCCGCCATCGCCCTCAACCTGCCCACGGTCTCGTGGCCCGGCGCCATAACGTTGGCCTTCTTCCTGGTCGCCCAGTACCTGCGGATCCGGGCGGAGGAGCGGGTCCTCGAGCGCCAGTTCCCGGAGTACGCGGACTACCGGCGGCGCGTGCCGCGCTACCTCCCCGACCCGGTGCGCCTCATGCGCATGTTGCGGGCCTCCTGACCGCCGTTCAGCGGCAGCTGACGCCGCGCACCCTTCTTCTGGGCGGGGTCATGATCTCGCTGCTGGCCGCCTTCACGTCCACCGAGGCGGACCCCGATTTCTGGTGGCACCTGCGCATCGGGCAGTGGATGCTCCAGCACGGCCTGCCCAGGACCGACATCTTCACCTACACCGTCGCCGACCATACCTGGACCGACCACGAATACCTGACCGAGATCGCGGTGGCGCTGATCCAGGGCTGGGGCGGCCTGCTGGCGATCTCGATCGCTTTCGGCCTGCTGACCTGGGCCGGGTTCTGGCTGATCTTCCTGAGCGCGCGCGCACAGCGCGCTCCTTATGTGATCGCGGGCCTCGGCCTCGCTCTGGGCGCCCTGGCCGGCGCTCCCATATGGGGACCGCGCGCCCAGATGATCACGTTCTTCCTGGCCTGCCTGGAGCTGCACTGGCTGCGCCAGTACCTGTCGGGGCGCAGCCGCGCCCTCTACTGGTTCCCGCTGGTGATGGTGCTGTGGGCCAACCTGCACGGCGGCTGGGTGATCGCCTTCGCCTTCCTGGGCGTGGCGCTGGCTTCCGAGGCTGTCAAGTTCCTGGTCGACCGCCAGGACCTGATGGCCCGAGCCCACCTCCGCCGCCTGGCGATCATCACCGCGGCCTCGGGCCTGGCGGTGCTTGCGACACCGCACGGTCCCAGCCTGCTCCTCTACCCCTTCCAGACCCAGGGCAGCGTTGCCCAGCAGAGCCTGATCGTGGAGTGGTTCTCCCCCGACTTCCACCGCAACGACCTGAAGCCCTTCGAAGCCATGATCGTCCTGGTCTTCCTGGGCTTCATCCTCCGCCGGCCCTCGCTCTACGACCTGCTGCTCACGCTGACGGTGCTCGCACTTTCGCTGCAGTCGGTCCGTCACATCGCGCTGTTCGTGGCCGCCGCCATACCGATCCTCATCAGCAGCTGGTCCGGCATCTGGCAGGACGTGTCGAAGCGGCGCGGCTGGCGGCTCGAGCCGGGTTCGCCACGGCCGCTCCTGAGCGCGGTCACGGCTCTCGCGCTGGTGGTCGTGGCCGGGTCCACGGCCGGCGTGATCGCCTCTCACCTGCGCACGCAGGACCAGGTCATCCGCTCGGAATACCCGGTGGGCGCCGCGGATTGGCTGGCGGCGCACCCCGAGGTGGGCACGCGGATGTTCAACCAGTATGGGTACGGCGGCTATCTCGCCTACCGCTTCTATCCCGACCCCAACCGGCGCGTTTACGTGTTCGGCGAGGCCGAGCTGATGGGCGACCCGCTCCTGCTCCGCTACCAGGCCGTGGCCTCCCTGCGCTCGGACTGGGCATCGATCCTGGACCAGGACCGCGTCGACTACGTGGTGTTCAACCGGGGCCAGGCGCTGCCCGACGTGCTGGCCACGGAGCCCGGCTGGGAGCGCGTCTACCAGGACTCCTACACGGAGATCTACGTCAGGCGGTAGATCTTGGCGTGCGGCGTGTCGTAGACGAGCTCGCCGACGACCGGCGTGCCGGAGCCCACGTCAGAGGTCCAGACCACGTAATCGATGTGGGCGCCGTCGGCGAGCCGGACGTCGGGCTTGGCGCCGCTGAGGATGTAGAAGGCCTCCCGCTGCTTGGCGAAGTAGTTATAGGTCTCGCTGTACTGGCCGACATAAGCCGAGTCGGAGGAGTAGGCCGGAACGTAGAGGCCGAAGTGCCCGGTGGAGAGGACGGTCCCGCGCGGATGCCCATCCAGCCAGGCCAGCGCGCCGACCTCGTCGCTGGTCAGCGAGTACTGGGGCGCGGCGGCGAAGAGCATGGGCGCCGCCACCAAGTAGAACGCCCCCACGGCCGCGAAGCAGGCGTAGGCGAACGGGACCAGGCCGATCGCCCGCCCGCGCAGGCGCGGCACCACCTGTTCGTACATGCCTCGAGCGGCCAGCACCACCAGGGGCAGGTAGATGCCGTCGAAGAAACGGCGGCGCAGGTTGCCCGCCGGGTTGGGAGTCCAGAGGATCACCGCCAGCAGCAGGATCCAGGCCAGGAGGAAAACGTCGCCGCGGCTGCGCCGGCGCAGCGCGCCGGGGACGCCCAGCGCCGCCAGCACCAGTTGCGGGGCCAGGGCCAATCCGAAGCTGAGCCCGTCCGGCGGCAGGTTGTTGCGCCACTGCAGGCTCCAACGCACGACCTCCGGCACGTGCCCGGAGCCCCACCAGGAGTAGGCGACATAGGGCAGCGCCACGCCGAAGGCGAGCGCCACCGCCGCATAGCCGCGCAGGGACACCCGGCGATATAGGAGCGCGACCGCGAAAGCGCCGCCCAGCAAGATCGGCATCTGGGCGTGGATCGAGCTGAGTCCGAGCCAGGCCGCCCCCGCCAGCAGGGCGTAGCGCAGGCTGGCGCCTTCGGCGGCCCGCAGCGTCCACACGCACGCCACCGCCAGGAAGGCCGCCGCCCACGTGAAGTGCGGCAGCGCCAGCACTGAGTAGAAGGCGCTCAGCTCCGGCATCCGCCAGTCGAGGGTGTCGGTCTGCTGCCCGAAGAGGTAGGGCTTGCCGATGGCCTGGATCACGTAGCCCATGCCCAGGCCAAAGGCCAGGAAGCAGATGCCGAAACGGCGAGCCTGGCGGTCCTCGACGAACTCGCGGATGAACACCCAGGCGGCGGCCAGGAGCGCGAAGGCGCCGGCCACGCGCATGGCGTGGAACATGAACATGAGGTCCAGGTGGAGCAGTGCCGCCAGGTGCCCGAGGGCGATCCACCAGGTGAAGAAGTAGGCGCCGGTGCCGGGCTCGGTCGAGTAGCGGTTGGTCCAGATCCAGCTGCCTTCCCAGCCCTCCCGCATCTTGGCGAGGTAGGTGTTGGCGTCGTCGCCGAGGAAGAAGAAGCCCATGAAGACGTGTCCGGCCGGCTGGCTGGTCCAGGCGTACAGGTAGGGGATCGTGGTGACGATCGCGAGCACCGCGGCGAGACCGAGGGGCAGCGTCCATTGGCCCAGCTGAGGTAGGGCCAGGCTGCCGGCACGCGGCCGGGCCAGTGGCTGCTCGGCCTTTACGGCCACCGCATGAACCTCAAGCGAACCACGTTCCAGAGCGCCTTCCGGATCTCGCCTTCGGACACCTTGGAACGGCCCGCGGTCCGGTCCTCGAACTGGATCGGCACCTCGGCCACGCGCAAGCCCAGACGGTGGCAGCGGTAGAGCATCTCGATCTGAAACGAATAGCCCTGGGAAAGGATGCGCTCGAGCCCGATCGCCTCCAGGGCGCGGCGAGTGTAGCAGCGGTATCCGGAGGTGCAGTCACGGACCGGCAGCCAGAGCAGCAGGCGTGTGTACAGGTTGGCGCCCCAACTCAGGAAGTACCGGGCGGCGCCCCAGCCGCGGATGCCGCCGCCCTTGATGTAGCGGGAACCGATGGCCAGCCCGCCGCCTGCGCGCGCGGCCTCCACGATCGGTCCCAGGTGCTCCGGCAGGTGGGAGCCGTCGGCGTCCATCTCGACGAACAGCTGATAACCCCTCTCCAGGCCACGCCCGAAGCCCGCCAGGTAGGCGCTGCCCAGGCCCAGCTTGCGCGGCCGATGGAGAACGCTGACTCCTGGGTCGGCCGCCGCCAGCTGATCGGCCAGCCGGCCGGTTCCATCGGGCGAGGCGTCGTCCACGACCAGCACGTCGCAGCCCTGGGCGCGCACGCCGGCCACCACGCGCTCCAGGTTCTCGCGCTCGTCGTAGGTGGGCAGGACGACGAGAACCTCGGACGAGCGGCTCAGCGGCGCAATCTCATGGCCAGCACGTCGCGCAGGATCTGGAAGGAGTGGCGGAAGGGCGATACGCGGGAGTCCTCGATGTGCCGCCAGACCACCGGTACCTCCACCACCTCGCAGCCCGCGCGGCGCGCCCGCCACAGCACCTCGACGTCGTAGGCGAAGCCGTCGGTGTGGAGATGGCCGAAGACGTCCCGCGCCAGGTCACCGCGGAAGAGCTTGAAGCCGCACTGCGTGTCCCAGAGCCCGGGCAGGGCGACCGCTTGGATGGCGAGGTTGAGCGCTCGGCCGCCGAGGACCCGGTAGAAGGGCTGGGAAACCTCGATCTGCGAGCCTGGCCGGGCGCGAGAGCCGATCGCCACATCGGCGCCGGCGCGCAGCGCGGCCTCCAGCTTGGGCAGCTCCTCGATCGGCGTCGAGAAGTCGGCATCGCTGGCCAGCACCAGCGCTCCCCGGGAGACCGCGACGCCCGTGGCCAGGGCGCGGCCCTTGCCGCGGTTGGGCCGCTGGTGCACGACCCGGATGGCCGCGTGTCGCGCCTCCCATTCCCGCATCACTTCCAGCGTGCGATCGCGGCTGCCGTCGTCGACCAGGATCAGTTCGAACTCGCGCCCTGAGTCCTCCAGCCAGGGCACGACCTTCTCCAGGCTGGGCGGCAGCCGCTCGGCCTCGTTGTAACCCGGGACGACGACGGAGAGCTCGGGGGCGCCGGGCACGGCGCTGAAGACTAGCGGTCGCGAAGCACCGCCAGTGCGAATTTAGGCAAGACCGCCATCCGCCGCGCCCGCCAGGGCTGGAGCATCAGCCGGAACAGCCACTCGAGGTGCAGCCGGCGCATCCAGGCGGGCGCCCGCCGAAGGCGGCCGCTGGCGAAGTCGAACGCCCCGCCCACGCCGATCGCCACCGGGACCGGCAGTTGCTCCCGGTTGCGCGCGATCCACCGCTCCTGGCGGGAATGCCCGTAGGCGACCAGCAGCAGGTCGGGGCGGGCGGCCTGGATGCGCCTCACGGCCTCGGCGTCGCCGGCTGGGCCGGCCTCACCGGCATAGGCGCCGGCGGCCTGGAAGCCAGGGAACCGCTCGGCCAGGCGCCCAGCCGCGGCCTCGGCCACCCCCGCCTGGGCTCCCAGCAGGAACGGGCGCCAGCCCCGAGTCGCGCAGAGCCGTGCCAGGCGCAGGACGAGGTCGACGCCGGCCACCTTTTCGCCCAGCTCGCAGCCCTGACGGCGCGCGGCCCAGAGCACACCGGAGCCGTCGATCACCGCCAGCTCGGCCGATTCCAGGATCTGCGCGAACTCGGGATCGCGGCGCGCGTGCATCACGAACTCGGGGTTGACCGTGGCCACCAGCCGGCAGGGGCCACCGGCCTCGATCAGGGCCGCGATCCTGGCCACCGCGGCCTCCATGTCGACGCAGTCGACGCGGACGCCGAGGACTCTCATGGCGGCTGATTATCGTTGCCGCCTGATGGCCCTCCGAATCGCGCTCGACCTGCGGCCGCGGGGGCCCGAGCGCTGGGCGCGGGCGTTCGGGGAGGCTTTGGTGGCGGCCGCCCCGGAGCACGCCTGGCTCACCGACGAATGGAAGACGGCCGACGTTGTTCTGGCGTTGGGCGGCGGCCGTCCCCGCTTCGGCCCCCCGGCCTGGACGGCCGTCCACGACATCCGGCCCAGCTGGACCACCGCCTGGATCACCCGCCAATCGGACCGCCTGCTGGCGCCTTCGGAGACGGTGGCCCATGCGCTGCGAGGCTATTTCCGGGTACCCGAGCGACGGCTCGTACGGCTCCCGCCAGTGCTCCCCGGTGGGTTTCGACGCGCTCAGCGCGCGGAGGTCGAGCGGTTCCAGCAGCGCCACGACCTGGATGGGCCTGGGTTGTCGTCCTGGGCGAGGTGCCGCCAGGGCTGTCCGGCCAGAGGCTGATACGTGCGGCGGCGCTACCCGAAGGCGAGCTGCGGGCGGCGCTGAGCGGAGCGGTCGCCGCCGTCGACGCCGATCCCCGGGCGGGCAACGCCTCCGCCGTGCTGGAGGCGATGGCCTGCGGCGCTCCGGCCGTGGTCGCCCCCGGCAGCGCCGGCGCCGAGGTGATCGGCTCGGCCGGCATCCTGGTCAGTCCCCAGGACGCGTCCGGTTGGGCGGCGGCACTGGCCTTCCTGGCCGGCAACCGCGAGGAGCGCAATCGGATGGCGGCCCGCGCGCTGCGCGCCGCCGCTCAGTTCAGGGCAGCGGACGCTGCTCGGCGGCTTCTTGAAGCACTAACCGAGGCAGCTCGAGCGGATAGACGAGCGGCAGGCGCGGGATGACGGGGATCGGCTGCGGGCTCGGCGCGAATCTCATCATCACGGTCGGCTCCTGCGGGCTCAAGTCAGCCGCGAGCTTGTCGAGTCCCTCGTCGCCCCGAATCCGCACTCTGGTCCACGCATAGCGGTCGGCGACGGAGTGCTGCGTGCCGGGCTGAGTGGTGGTCGCTGTCTGGTATCCGGCCGCCTTCACGGCCGCTACCACCCGGCCGTCGAAGCGGCCGGCGGGATAGCAGAAGTCCACCACGGGGTGCCCGATCAGAGTCTCCAGATCCGCCTTGCTGTCGACCAGCTGACGGGTCAGCTCGTCATTTGAGGCCTTGGTCAGGTCGATGTGCGAGAGGGTGTGGGCGCCGATCTGAATGCCGTTCTGGGCCATCTCCTGGACCTGCTCCCGGGTGACGTTGTTGGAGAAGCCCAGGAAGCCGGACACGAGATAGGCGACGGCCTTGAAGTTGTGCGCGCGCAGGATCGGAAAGGCGGTGGTGTAGAGGTCTCGATAGCCGTCGTCGAAGGTCAGGATCACGGGCCGGGCCGGCAGTGGAGACACGCCCAAGAAATAGGCGCGCAGGTCGTCGAAGTCGACCGGGTGGTAGCCGTTGGCCTGCAGCCAGTCCATCTCTTGCTGGAAGCTGTCCGGCGTCACCGAGAGGTCGGCGCCGAGCGCGTCCGAGGGATCGGGATTGATCCGGATGTAGTGGTACATCAGGATCGGGACCTGGATCGCGCCACGGCCCAGAGGCACCACCGGCCTGGCCTGATCGGCCGAGGCGGGCTGCGGCGGGCGGGTGTAGGAGAGCGTCACGGAGCTGTTCGCCGGTGTGCTGTCTATCTGAGCGTGAAAGGTGGAGGTTGAACTGTCGCCCTTCGCTCCGGCCAGCGCCAGAGCAGCGATGGCGATCAGCGCACCTGCACCCACCCGCCCCAGGTTCGGGCGCATTGGCATCTGAATTGAGCCGTAGCTTACGCGGGATGAATCGGCCGTTCACGATCGCGGTCGACGCCAATCCGCTCACACGGCCCTCTTTAACCGGTACAGAGGTTTACGCGCGGGAGCTGGCGCGCCGCTTGCCGGCCGCGGGATCCGAGCTCGAATGGGTGTTCTACGCCTCGCGGCCGGGGCCCGCCATCCCCGGGCTGGACCTCACCGTGCTGCCGGGCAACCGGCTGTGGTCGCAAACGCGGCTTCCCTTGGAGCTCTGGCAGCGCAGGCCCGACCTCTTTTTCGCGCCCTCGCACGTGGTGCCATACCTGGCGCCCGGCCGGACGTTGACCGTGGTCCACGACCTGGCCTTCGAGCGCTTCCCGGACGCGTACCGCTCCTTCGACCGCTGGTATCTGCGGCGGACCACGCGCTGGGCGCTGCGCCGCTGTCTCCTCGTATTGGCAGTCTCCGAGTCCACCCGCCGAGATCTGGTTGAGCTGTACGGCGCCGACCCTGAAAGGGTCGTGGTCGTGCACCCCGGCGCCACCCCGCCGCCAGCCCGCCTGCGCGTGCGGGAGGCGCGGCTCACGGAGCTCGGCGTCGCGCGTCCCTTCGCCCTCCAGGTCGGCCGGGTCGAGCCGCGCAAGAACCAATCTGCGGCGCTGGCGGCCGTGGAGCGGTTGCCCGGCCTCAGCCTGGTCAGCGCCGGGCCCATCGCAGACGCCCGGCTGGCCGGCCGGCTGCTAGCTTCGGGCCGCGCGCGGGTGCTGGGACGGGTGGAAGCGGGCGACCTGGAGCTCCTTTACCGCAGCGCTTCCGCGCTGATCTTCCCCTCCCTCTATGAGGGCTTCGGCTTTCCGATCCTGGAGGCGATGCTGCGCGGGCTGCCAGTGGTCACGGTCCGCGGTTCCTCTCTGCCGGAGGTCGGTGGGGAGGCCGCGCTCTACGCAGCTGCGCCGGACGACGTGGACGGGCTCGCCGATGCGCTGCGCAGCGTGATCGAGGATCCAGGCTGCCGCCGGCGAGTGGTGGCCGCGGGCCGCCGCCAGGCCAGTCGCTTCAGCTGGGACCGCACTGCGGCGGGCGTCGTCCAGGTCATCCGCGGCCAGCTCGCTCGATGACCCGCCAGGTGCGCTCGGCCGCGCTCTCCCAGCTGAAGCCCGCCGCGCGCAGAAGGCCTTTTCGGCGCAGCTCGGTGGCCAGCGCGGGTTCTTCGAAGAACCGCTCCAGGGCCTGCCGCCAGCCGCCGGCATCGCCCGGATCCAGGGTGAGTGCGGCGTCGCCGACCACCTCGGGCAGAGAACTGGCGTTGGAGCACAGCACAGGGGTGCCGCAGGCCATGGCTTCCAGCGGCGTCAGCCCGAAACCCTCATACCAGGCGGGGTGCGCGAGGGCCGCGGCCAGCGAGTAGAGCGCAGGCAGGTCAGCGGGCTCAACCTCACCCAAGTGGTGAAGTCCGGCGCCGGCCAGCCGCTCCATCCGCTGCTGCGTGGCTTCGAAGCGCCAGCCGAAGCCCCCGGCCACCACCAGCGGCGGGCGGTGCCGCATCTCTGCCCAGGCCTCCAGCAGGGTGTCCAGGTTCTTGCGGGGCTCGATGGTCCCCACGAAGAGCAAGAAGCGCGTGGGCAGGCCCAGGCGCGCTTTGACCGGCTCGGTGCGCTCCCCGTCGAGGGGTCTGAAGCGCGCGTTGACGCCTTCTGGAATCACCTCCAGGCGCGGCTCGCGGACGCCGAAGATGGCCTGCACGTCAGCTGCCGTGTGGCGGGAGACGCAGATCACGGTGCGAGCCCGCGTCATGGATCGCGGCACGACCAACCGGGTGCTCAGCGGCTGGCCGCCGGGAAACCACTCGGGGTGCTGGTAGATGGCGAGGTCGTGGGCGGTGACCACCACCGGCGCCCCGACGTCACCGAGCGGCGCCTGACCGGCCGGTCCGAAGTACACATCGGGCCGCTGGCGGCGCACCCTGCGGGGCCAGCTCCAATGGCGGCCGAGCAGGCGGATCGCGGGGATCTCTCGGATTGCCAAGCGCGGCGATTTGAGCGGCGCCTGGACGCCCGCCGGCAGCCAGAGCGTGAGCCGGTGGCCGGGTCGCGTGGTGAGCATGGCCGTCAGGATCTCGCGCGTGTAGGTGCCCACCCCGGCGTGCGGCCGGGCCAGCCCGGAGCCGTCTACCGCGACGTGCAGACCTGCCGGAGGCGTTACCGCAGGTAGAGCTGGTTGCGCTTGAGTACCTCGAACTGCTCGAGGGCGGTGCCGGTGCCGCGCACCACGCAGGTCTGCGGCTGGTCGGCGACGATGGCCGGGATCCCGGTGTGCATCGACAGGTAGCGCTCCATACCCCGCAGCTGCGCGCCGCCGCCGGTGAGCACGATGCCCCGCTCGTAGATGTCGGCGGCCAGCTCGGGCGGCGTCTGCTCGAGCACATCGCGCACCGCCGAGACGATCACGGTGAGCGACTCCTGGAGCGCGTCGGTGATCTCCCCTGAGGTCACGACCACGTTCTTGGGGAGGCCTGAGACTAGGTCGCGGCCTTTGACTTCCAGGCTCAGCGGCTCGCGCGGCGCGACCGCGGCACCGACCGCGATCTTGATCTCCTCGGCCGTGCGCTCGCCGATCAGGAGGTTGTGGCGGCGCTTCAGGTAGGCCATCACCGCCTCGTCGAGCCGGTTGCCGCCGCTGCGCACGGAGTGGGCGACCACCATGCCGCTGAGGGAGATGACGGCGATCTCGGTGGTCCCGCCCCCGATGTCGCAGACGGCGTTGCCTCGCGGTTCGCTGATCGGCAGCCCGGCTCCGATCGCGGCCGCCAGAGGCTCATCGATCAGCCAGGCCTGGCGGGCGCCGGCGCTGATCGCGGCCTCGGTGACCGCGCGCCGCTCCACGCTGGTCACGCCGGAGGGCACGCAGATCATCACCTCCGGCTTGAAGAGGCGGTTGCGGCCCTGGACCTTGCCGATGAAGTAGTGGAGCATGCCCTCGGTCACCACGAAGTCGGCGATCACGCCGTCGCGCATCGGGCGCACGACCTGGATCGTCTCCGGGGTGCGGCCGACCATCTCGAACGCCTGGCCGCCGACGGCCAGAATGCGGGTGCCGTCGCGGTTGACCGCCACCAGGCTGGGCTCGTTGACGACGATGCCCTCGCCACGCACGTAGATCAGCACCGTGCTGGTGCCGAGGTCGATGCCGATCTTCTTGGCGAGCATCTATTCGTAACTGCGATCGGTTGTGGGAGCGGCCTTGCGCTGGTGTGGCTTTCGGCGCTCGATGTGGGCGCCGATCTCGCTCAGCTTGCCGGCCAGGTCCTGGTAGCCGCGGTCCACATGCCAGGCATGGTGCAGCTCGGTGACCCCCTTCGCACAGAGAGCAGCGATCACGAGGGCCGCCCCCGAGCGGATGTCGGGCACGACCACGTCCGTCCCGTGCAGCTCGGTGGGGCCATGGACGAAGCAGGTACGGCCGTGGACGCTGATCCGCGCGCCCATCCGCATCAGCTCGGGCACGTGCTGGTAGCGGTTCTCGAACAGGTACTCGGAGATGACGGACTCGCCGCGGGCCTGCGTCATCAGCGCCAGGTACTGAGCCTGGAGGTCGGTCGGAAAGCCGGGGTGAACCCAGGTGCCCATGTCGACCGGCCTGAGCGGCGTCCGCCGCGGGCGCCGCACCCTGAACTCCCCCTCCCCGACCTCGATCTGCACGCCCGCCTCCTCCAGCTTGAGCAGCACCTGGCGCAGGTCCTCGGGTGGACTGCACTCCAGGGTGACGTCGCCGCCGGTGGCGGCCGCCGCGATCGCGTAGGTGCCGGCCTCCAGGTAGTCCGGGATCACATGGTGCTCGGCGCCGTGCAGTCGCTCGACGCCCTCGATCACAAGCTCGTCGGTGCCGATGCCGTGGATCTGGGCCCCCATCTTGACCAGGAATCGGGCGAGGTCCTGGACATGCGGTTCCCGGGCGGCGTTGAAGATCTCGGTGCGGCCCTCGGCCAGCACCGCGGCCAGGATGATGTTTTCCGTCCCGGTCACCGTCGGCAGGTCGAACACCACGCGCGCGCCCTTCAGATGGCGGCACTTGGCGACGAAGTCGGCCTTGGTCTCGTGGATGTCGGCGCCCATGGCGCGCAGTCCGCGGATGTGCTGCTCGACCCGCCGCGCCCCGATCTCGTCGCCGCCGGGCTTGGGCAGGCGCGCGGCCCCGGTTCGGCTGAGGAGCGCGCCCAGGAGCACGATCGACGCCCGCATCCGCTTGCCCAGCTCGTCGGGGACCTGGCTGGCCAGCCGGTGGGTGGTGATGGTGAGGGAACCCCCGCCGAGCGAGCGGACGCGCCCGCCCAACTGGTGGATGATCTCCCGCATCAGGTCGGTGTCGGCCACCTCGGGGACGTTGTGCAGGCGCACAGGCTCGTCGGTGAGCAGGGCCGCCGCCATGATCGGCAGCGATGCGTTCTTGGCCCCGCTGATGCACACACGGCCGTTCAGGGCCCGGCCACCCTCGACGTAGAGCACGGTGTCGCGCTGACGGTGGAGGGGCTTGCGGGCCGGCACGGGCTTACAGGCTAGCCGCGCACCCAGGCGTCTCGCTGCCGCCCGGGGACGGCCTCGGAAGGGCGTTGCGCCGGCGCAGCTCCCTTGGCGCGGCTAGGACGCCAGCGTTGCGCCAGCGCAACGCCCTTGCAGCCTGCCGCGCACCTGCGCCACGACCGACTCCGGGCGATTGAGTACGTCAGGCGCGGCATAGCGAAGGATGTCGTAACCGGAGGTGAGGATGAGGTTCTGACGCCGGTCGTCCTCCACCAGGCTTTGGCGATGCGTGCCTCCGTCGTACTCGATGACCAGCCGGTGGCTCGGGTAGTAGAGGTCTGCCCGCCCGAACACGCTGCCGCCGCGATCGCGTAGAGGCGCCTGAACTTGTGGTCGCGGCAAGCCCGCCTGAACCAACACCATCCGCAGCAAGGACTCCATTCGCGATTCGGATCCTGGCTCAGCAAGCTCTGCCACCCGGAGCAGACGAGCGAAGCGCAGTTCCCGACCAACCGGGTAGGCCCTCAGCGCGGGCAATGCGACCAAACCGTCGCGCAGCGCCATATCGGTCACGGCCACCGCTTCACGCAGCGGCAATGAACGGGCCAGATCGGCAAGGGTCCGGCAGATCGAAGTGGCGCGCAGGCCCCGTTGGAGCACCACGTCGCCGGGATCCAGTCTTGCCCGCGACACCCGCAGGCCGGAGCGGCCGGACACCCCGAGACCTTGCGGCGAAGTGACCTGGATCGGCGAGCAGGGTGCTACATCGATTCCGTGCAGCCAGGCTGCGGTCAGGCCTGAGAATGCGGCCTCGCCCGGGACGCGCAGCCGGGCGGCTCGGAGGAGAAGCAATGGGTCGACTCGCAGCTTCTCCAGCGCATATGTCCCAGGACCCAGATGGCGCCAGCTATCGCCGGCCAGGCTTTTCAGCGACAGCCCGGCAGCACGCGCCTCATCGACCGTGAACGGCCGGCTGGTCAGCTGCAAGGGGATGAGCGGTCTCGGCATGCGCCAACGATGCCGAGATCCAGGACATCAGCGGAAGGCCGCCTGTTAAGGGGCGTTGCGCCGGCGCAACGCCAACTGACTCGCCACGCGAAGGGTGTTGCGCCGGCGCAACGCCCTTCCTAACCGCCCCGGCGCATGCGCGCCACCCGCAGGCGCGCCTCGGCCATCGCCAGCGCGGCCTCCATGTCCAGCTTCTCCTGCGCGGTCAGCTCCCGGGCCGCGCTCAGGCGGTCCTGGATCTCCTTGCGCGACTGCTCGGCCCGTTCGACCGAGATGTCCTCGGCTCGTTCGGCGACATCGGCCAGGACGGTGACCCGGTCGGGCAGCACCTCCATGAACCCACCACCCACGAAGATCTCTTCGCGCTTGCCCTGCGCATCGAAGCGCAGTGGACCCGGAGCCAGGGTGGTTAGCAGGGGTGCGTGGCCGGGCAGGATTCCCAGCTCCCCTTCCCCACCGGTCGCCAGCACGAAGTCGGCGTCGCCCTCGAACAGCGAGGCTTCGACCGACACCACGCGCAGCGAAAACGGCATCGGCTCAGGCGTTCTCCTTGGCCAGGCGCTCGCCCTGCTCGCGCGCCTCCTGGATGTTGCCGACCATGTAGAAGGCCTGCTCGGGCAGGTCGTCGTGCTTGCCTTCGAGGATTTCCAGGAACCCCTGCACAGTCTCCTTGACGGGCACGTACCGCCCAGGGCGGCCCGTGAAGCGCTCGGCCACGAAGTTGGGCTGCGACAGGAAGCGCTGGATCTTGCGGGCGCGGGCGACGATCGTCTTGTCGTCCTCCGACAGCTCCTCGATGCCCAGGATGGCGATGATGTCCTGCAGCTCCTTGTAGCGCTGCATGGTGCGCTTGACGCCCTGCGCCGCCTCGTAGTGGTCGCGCCCCACCACGCGCGGGTCCAGGAAGCGCGACGTCGAATCCAGCGGGTTGATGGCAGGGTAGATGCCGATCTCGGTCAGCGCCCGGTCGAGCGTGACGATCGCGCCCAGGTGGGCGAACGTGGTCTGGATGGCGGGGTCGGTCATGTCGTCCGCCGGCACATAGATGGCCTGCACCGACGTGATCGACCCCTTCTTGGTCGACGTGATGCGCTCCTGCAGCGCGCCCATCTCGGTCGCCAGCGTCGGCTGATAACCGACGGCCGAGGGCATGCGGCCGAGCAGCGCCGACACCTCGGAGCCGGCCAGCATGTAGCGAAAGATGTTGTCGATGAAGAGCAGCACGTCCGCGCCTTCGGTGTCGCGGAAGTACTCGGCCATCGTCAACCCGGACAACGCCACCCTTGCGCGGGCGCCAGGCGGCTCGTTCATCTGGCCGAACACCAGCGTGGTCTTGTCGAGCACGTTGGCATCCGACATCTCGTGGTACATGTCGTTGCCTTCGCGCGTGCGCTCGCCCACGCCCGCGAACACCGAGCGCCCCTTGTGCTCGTGCGCGATGTTCCGGATCAGCTCCTGCACGATCACCGTCTTGCCGGTGCCGGCGCCCCCGAACAGCCCGATCTTGGAGCCCTTCACGAACGTGCAGATGAGGTCGATGACCTTGATGCCGGTCTCCAGGATCTCGACCGTCACCTGCTGGTCCTCGAGCGACGGAGCCTCGCGGTGGATCGGCCAGCGCTCGGTGTCTTCGGGCGCCGGTTCGTCGTCGATGGCGTTGCCGATCACATTGAAGAGGCGGCCGAGCGTCTCTACACCCACCGGCACCGTGATCGGCGAACCCGTGCGGCGCACCTGGTCGCCGCGGCGAAAGCCATCGGTCGAGTCCATGGCGATGCAGCGCACCGCGTTGTCGCCGATCTCCTGCTCGACCTCCATCACCACCTCGCGGCCGTCGCGTGACTTCACGATGATCGCCTCGTAGATCTCGGGCAGCTCGCCGGCGGGAAACTCGACGTCGACCACGGCGCCGATCACCTGTGAGATCTGACCGATCGCCGCGGTCTTCTTACGTTCCTTGGTCTTGGCCATTCAGTTGCTCCTTAGGTGGACGCCGACCGCAGCGCTTCGGCGCCGCCCACGATTTCCATGAGTTCGGTGGTGATGGTGGCCTGCCGCACCTTGTTCATCAGCAGCGTCAGGTCCCTGATGAAGTCGCCGGCGGCGTTGGTCGCGTTCTGCATCGCGATCATCTGCGCCGAGTAGAAGCTGGCCTGGTTCTCGAGCACCGCCTGGTAGACCTGTGTCTCCACGTAGCGTGGGAGCAGGGTGTCGAGCACCGCTTCGGGGTCGGGCTCGTAGATGTAGTCGGCGGCGGGAGCTTTTTGGTCCGCAGAGCGCTCGGGAATCTCGACCGGCACCAGCGTGCGCACCACCGCCTCCTGGCGCATGGTCGAGATCCACTTCGCGTAGGCCAGGACCACGCGGTCGGTGCGGCCCTCCAGATATTCCTGGAGTGCCACCGCGACCGCGGGCAGGATGGTGTGCAGCGGCGGCCGGTCAGGCAGGCCGCTGGCGTCGGCGATCACATCGCGCCGGTAACGGATCATGAAATCGCGGCCCTTGCGTCCGAGCGTCACCCAGCGCGGTTGGTCCGGGTGGTTCTGGTTCATGTAGCGCGCAGCGGCGCGGATGGTGTTGGTGTTGACCGCGCCGGCCAGGCCGCGGTCGGCGGTGACCAGGATCATCACGCCGCGCTTGCCCTCGCGCTGCTCGAGAAAGGGATGCCTGTACTCGGTGGCCAGCGCCGCGGTGGTCTGGAGAACCTCGATCGTCTTCTCTGAGTAGGGACGCGTGGCCTGCACCGCAGCCTGTGCGCGGCGCAGCTTGGTCGCCGCGACCACCTGCATGGCTTTGGTGATCTTCTGCGTGTTCTTGATGGCCCGGATGCGACCGCGTAGGTCACGGACTGAGGGCAACCGCTACTCCTTCTTTTCTTGCTCTGGGCCTGGCTCGGGCTGGGCCTCTTCCTTGTCCGGCGGCGCTTCCTCTTTCTCGGCTTTGGGCTGCTCGGCCTTGGGCTGCTCGGCTTTGGGCTGCCCGGCCTTGGGCTGCTCAGCCTCCGGCTCCTGCTTCTGTTGCTTCTGCTCCCCCTCCACCCCGAACTGGCGGTTGAACGCCTCGATCATCTCCTCGGTGGCGGCGGCGGTCGCGTCGTCCCACTTCCTGTCCTTCTCGATGGTGTCCAGGTAGCCCGCGTGCTCGGAGCGCACGAAGCGCGAGAACTGCTGCTCCCACTCGCGGATGCGGTTGACCGGCACCTTATCCAGGAACCCCCGGGTGCCCGCGTAGATCACCGCCACCTGCAGGCCGACGTGGACGGGTTCGTACTGGTCCTGCTTCAAGAGCTCGGTCAGCCGCTGCCCGCGGTCGAGCTGGCGGCGCGTGGCCGGGTCGAGGTCGGAGGCGATGCCCGTGAAGGCCGCCAGCTCCCGGTACTGCGCCAGCTCCAGCTTCATCTGGCCGGCCACCTTGCTCATCGGCCGGATCTGGGCGGCATTCCCCACCCGCGAGACCGAGATGCCGACCGAGATCGCCGGCCGGATGCCGGCGTTGAAAAGGTCGGTCTCCAGGAAGATCTGGCCGTCGGTGATCGAGATCACATTGGTCGGGATGTAGGCCGAGACGTCATTGGCCTGGGTCTCGATCACCGGGAGGGCCGTGAGCGACCCACCGCCGTGGTCTTTGTTCATGCGCGCCGCGCGCTCCAGGAGCCGGCTGTGCAGGTAGAAGACGTCCCCCGGGTAGGCCTCGCGGCCTGGCGGCCGGCGCAGGTTGAGGGACATCTCGCGGTAGGCCCAAGCGTGCTTGGTGAGGTCGTCGTAGCAGCACAGCGCGTCCTGGCCGCTGTCGCGGAAAAACTCACCCATTGCGCAGCCGGAGTAGGGCGCCAGGTAGATGAGCGGGGCCGGCTCGGAGGCGCTGGCGGCGACGATGATCGTGTAGCTGAGCGCCCCGTGCTCCTCCAGGGTGGCAGCCACGCGGGCGATGGAAGCCTGGTTCTGGCCGATCGCCACGTAGATGCAGATCAGGTCTTTGCCTTTCTGGTTGATGATCGTGTCGACCAGCAGGGCGGTCTTGCCCGTCTGGCGATCGCCGATGATCAGCTCGCGCTGTCCGCGGCCGATCGGGATCATGGCGTCGATCGCCTTGATGCCGGTCTGGACCGGGGTGTCGACCGGCTGGCGTGTGATCACACCGGGCGCGATCACCTCTACGGGGCTGGTCTTCTCGGTTTTGATGGCTCCCTTGCCGTCGACCGGCTGCCCGAGCGCGTTGACGACGCGGCCGACCAGCTGCTTGCCCACCGGCACCTCGACGATCCGGCCCGTGGTGCGGACCTCGTCGCCTTCCTGGATGTGCTCGTAAGGGCCCATGATCACGGCCCGGACCATGTCCTGCTCGAGGTTCAGGGCCATCCCGTAGACGTCCCTCGGAAACTCCAGAAGCTCGCCGGCCATGGCGCCTTGCAAGCCGTAGATCTGGGCAATGCCGTCGCCCACGGTCATCACCTTGCCGACGTCCGCCGAGACGATCTCGGCGTCGAAGTCCTCCAGGCGCTTTCTTATGACCTCTCCGATCTCGGTGCCGCTGATTCCCACTTTTTCGATCTTCCTTTACACAGTGGCCGTCAAGCCGTGACCAGCCGCCGGCGCAGCCGCTGCAGGCGGCCCGCCACGCTGGCGTCGATGACCCGGTCGCCGAACTGGAGGACCACCCCGCCGACGATCGCGGGATCGACCTGCGCCTCCAGCCGCACCTCCTTGCCCAATCGCGCGCCCAGCTCCTTGCCCAGGCGCCGCCGGTCGGCGTCGGAGATCTGGACGGCCGTGGTGGCCAGGGCCCGCACGCGGCCGGCCGCCTCGTCGGCCATCCGTTCGTACTCCTCGATGATCCCATCGAGCGCGGCGACCTTTCGGGAGGCGACCAGCAGACGCGCCAGGTTCAAGCCCTCCTTGCCCATCGCCCGGCTGCCCAGTCCCTCGAGGACCTCCAGGCGCTGGGCCGGCGGAATGGTCGGGTTGCTGAACACCGCCTGCGCCTTGGGGTCATGCAGCACCGCCCGGACCACCTGCAGGCGCCGGCTCCAGGCGTCGATCTCGCCGTTGTCCTGGGCCAGCTCGAAGATGGCCCGGGCATAGCGCCGGGCGGTGCCACTAGCCACGCTCGGCCGCGACCTCTTTGATGGCGTTGTCGATCAGCTTCCTGTGCCGCTCGCCATCGAGCGAGTCGCCGATCACCCGCTCGGTGGCCTCGACGACCAGCTCGGCGACCTCCCGCCGCACCGAGTCGAGCGCCTTCTGGCGCTCGGCCACGATCTCCTCCCGCGAGCGCTCGACCAGCCGCTTGGCGTCCTCCTCGGCCTTCTGCCTGAGCTCCTCGCGCAGCTGGTCGGCCGACTTCGAGGCGCCCGCGATGATCTCCTCGGCCTGAGCGCGCGCGTCATCCAAGCGCTTCTGGGCGTTCTGGAGCTCACCTTCGGCTGACTGACGCGCCTTTTCGGCCGCCTCCAACTCCGCTCCGATCGCCTTCTGGCGCTGTTCGGCGGCCTCCAGCACGCGCGGATACACCCAGCGCGCCAGGATGAGCACCATCAGCACGAAAACGATCACCTCCGCCAGATAGGAGAGGCTGAGGTCCAGGAGCTGAGCCTGTTCCGCCAATACCAAGGGCCTCAGCCTCCCACGCTGGCCGCGACGCCGACGATGAAGTAGAAGCCGAGCGCGAGGTTGATGAAGTACATCGCCTCCACCAGACCGATGATCAGGAACATGATCGTGGTGAGCCGGCCCTGGGCCTCCGGCTGCCGGGAGACTCCGTTGATGGTGGCGCTCCCGGCCAGGCCGTCGCCGACCGCGGCGCCGATGGCGCCGCCGCCGAGGGCAAGGCCGGCCGCGATCATTGCTCCGGCGACCGCGATGGCGTGGTTCATGAGACTGGCTGTCCTCCTCTGTGTAGCGCGGCCTGCGCGTGGCCGCCGCCGTGGTGTTCTTCCTCGGCACCTTCCCGCGCCATGCCGAAGTAGATGATGGTCAGCAACATGAATATGAAGGCCTGAATCGTCCCGACGAAAAACACGTCAAACGCCTTCCAAAGGATGAGCGGGATCGGAGACACGAAAATCGGCAGAAGCGTGAGCAGGTAGACCATCAGCAATCCCGCGAAGATGTTGCCGAACAACCGCAGGGACAGCGAGATGGGCTTGGTGAGCTCCTCGATGATGTTGATCGGTATAAAGCCGATCCGAAAGGCCAGATTGGCATCGAAAGGCTTCGTGAAGCGCAGCAGATATCCGCGCAGCCCCAGGGTGCGCAAGCTGTAGTACTGGACGACCAGGATGACGAACGTCGCCAGGGCGAACGTCTGGTTGATGTCGGCCGTCGCCGGACGGAAGTAGGGGTGCGGCAGCGGCAAGAAGTCCAACCAGTTCGCGACCAGGATGTACACGAAGATGGTGGCGGCGATGGGCAGGATGAAAGCCGCGTCTTCGGCGCCTTGATCCTTCTGCATGCCTCGCGCGTAAGAGAGGAGGAACTCGAGCACCATCTGCAGCTTTCCCGGGACGCGGTGGCTGAGGCGGTTGGCGATCAGGAAGCAAAGCGCCAGCGTCACTACGACCGCAAGCAAGGTCGAAGTCAGCGTGTCGATCGTGAAGGCGCAGTAGTAGAACTTGCCGACCACGATCGAGAAGCTGCCGTCGCCGCACACAGGCACCAGCGGGTGCGTTCCCGGAGGCGCCTCCGCGAGATATCTCATCGCTGTGCTGTGCGCACGGCGGTAAAGGCGGCCGCACCCGCGAGCAGCAGCTGAGAGGCGCCCACCCCGCCCAGCACGAACGGCGTGTAGATCCAACCCAGCAGCGCGCCCACCGCGAGCGCGACGGTCGTCATCAAGGCCAGCCGTCCGGCACTGGTGACCCTGAAATCGACCTCCGCGCGCAGTGCCAGTCGCGCGAGGAATCCGTTCGCGGCCCCGAGCAGGGCGCCCGCCGCGAAGGCCACGCCTAGGCCCGGGCGCCCGGCGGCGAATCCACCGACGACCGCCAGTGCCGCCATCGCCACGCAGCCGGCGACCGTGATGCCCAGTGGTTCATCGAGTCGAGTCACAAGTAGCGCCTGAACCTCGTGTAGACGACCGCCGCAGCCGCGATGATCCCGATTGCCAGACCCAGGAAAAGGAAAAGGGGGGACTTGCGCGCCGCACCGTCGATCAGCAGTCCACTCACGAGTGGAACGATGACGGCGGCGGCCACCGCGACGCTCAGGCCCGCGAGCTCACTTCCCGATGGGCCGGAGCCCGGCTTGCCTCCGGCGGGCGTCATCTCCCGCGCTTGAGTCTAACCAACCACCCGAGTTCCCAGCAGGCGGGCCAGGCCGGGCGCCGGGATGCGTCGCGTCGAACGGATGAACAAATCGCCAAGCACCGTCGAGCTGCAGCAGTAGAAGAGCAGGCAGATCTGGCGCTGGGTCAGCCCGAAGTCCAGGAGCTGGTGGTGGATGTGCCGGGTATCGGGGTGGGCGATCGAGATCCGGCGCCGGCGCCGGCGCACGATGGCCCAGCCGGTGTCGGCGATGGGCACCGCGAGCGCCAGCAGCGGGACCAGCAAGGCGAAGACCGCGGCGATCTTGGCCACGCCCAGGACCGCGATCAATGCGATCGCGAAGCCCAGGAAGTTGGAGCCCGAGTCGCCCATGAAGATGCGGGCGGGGTGCCAGTTCCAGAGCAGGAAGCCCGCACAGGCTCCGCCGAGGGCGGCGGAAAAGGCGACCACGTCCGTCTGGCCTTTCGACGCCGCGGCCACCAGGAGGACCGCGGCCACGATGCCGACCACACCGGCTGCCAGCCCGTCGACCCCATCCATGAGGTTGGCGGTGTTGGCCATGCCCACCTGCCACGCCACCGTGAGCGGCAGCGCCAGCAGGCCCAGCTCCACGATGCCGTCCCCGGGGACGCCGAGGTAGCTGATCTGGAGGTCGGACCCGAAAGCTGCGGCAGCCACCACCGCTAGCGCCGTCTGCACCCCCAGCTTCAACCAGGCCGGCAGGCCGACGCGGTCGTCGAGGACCATGATCACGGCCGCCGCGCCGGTCACGGCCAGGATTCCCATCTTCTCGACCTCGTCGGGCGCCAGCAGGAGCACGCTCACCCCGAAAGCCGCATAGAGGGCGAGGCCGCCCAGCGCCGGCGTGGGGCGCTTGTGCAGGTCTCGATCGCGCGGAACGGCCATCACGCCCAGCCGGCGCGCGATCGGAATCGCGAGACCGGTCAGGACCGCTGCCAGGGCGATCGCGAGCAGGGCCGGCGGGACTGCCGGGGCCAGGTGGCTGACCACCGCGTCGACGAATTCCCGGGAGAAAAATTGCTCATTGCCCGGGTTGTAGAGGGAGAACAGAAGCAACGTCGCCGGTCAGTCGAGCGCGTACGGGATCGGGAAGCGGTTGCAGAGATCGAGGGTCCGCTCCCGAATGCGGTCCCGGTTGACGGGATCGTCGATGTTCTCCAGCAGGTCGCCGATGCAGTCGCCGATCTCGCTCATTTCCTCGGCGCCCATGCCCCGCGTGCTGACGCTGGGTGAACCCAGACGTATGCCGGAGGGGTTGAAGGGCGGCGCCTCGTCGAAGGGGATCGCGTTCTTGTTCATCGTGATGCCGACGGTGTCGGCCGCGTCCTGCACGGGACGGCCGCGCATACGCAGAGGCCGCAGGTCGATCAGCATCAGGTGGTTGTGGGTCCCGTTGGAGACCAGCTTCAGCCCCCGGTCCTGGAGCTTGGCGGCCAGAGCTGCGGCATTCTCGATGACGCGCCGCGCGTATTCCTTGAACTCAGGCTTCAAAGCCTCCTTGAAGCAGACGGCTTTGGCCGCGATGGCGTGCACCAGGGGCCCACCCTGGGTGCCCGGAAAGACCGAGCTGTCGATCTTCTTGGCCCACTCCTCGGTGGCCGAGAAGATCATGCCGCCCCAGGCTCCCCGCAGTGTCTTCTGTGTGGTGGTGGTGACGATGTGGCTGTGCGGGATCGGGCTGGCGTAGGCGCCGCCCGCGACCAGGCCCGCGAAGTGCGCCATGTCGGTGACCATCACCGCGTCCACTGAGTCGGCGATCTGACGCATCCGCGCGAAATCGATGACGCGGGGATAGGCGCTGTAGCCCACCAGCAGCATGCGGGGCCGCACCTGCTCGGCCTCCTTCTGGACCGCGTCATAGTCGATCAGCTCGGTCGTGCGGTCGACGGCGTAGCTGTGGATCTCGTAGAGCTTGCCGCTGAAGTTGACAGGGCTGCCGTGGGTGAGGTGGCCGCCGCAGCCCAGGTCCAACCCCATCACCTTGTCGCCCGGCTTGCAGACCGCCATGTACATGGCCAGGTTGGCCTGGCTGCCGGCGTGGGGCTGGACGTTGACGAACTCGGCGCCGAAGAGGCGCTTGGCCCGCTCGATGGCCAGGCGCTCGATCTCGTCCACCACCTCGCAACCGCCGTAGAACCGCTTGCCGGGGTAGCCCTCGGCGTACTTGTTGGTGAGCAGCGTGCCCAGCGCCTCCAGGATGGCGGGGCTGGCGAGGTTCTCGGAGGGGATCAGCTCGAGCGTCCGGCCCTGGCGTCGGTACTCCTGCCGGATGAGCTCGGCGACTTCAGGATCTTCTTTGTCGAGGGCCTTGAACGTGAGCGTCTCCCCACCCCGTGAAGCAGGCTTCACGGGGACCCCGGACGGCTGGGTCGTGGCCATGGCGTCAGGTTACCGGGGTTCGACGGGGCCCGGCCGGATCGTCCGAACCCGGTCCCCCTCCACCGCGACCACCGTCGAGGGCACGCCGCCCGGCGCCCGGCCGCCGTCGAGCACCGCCGTGACGCCGGGCAGTCGGACCTCGGCGGCGGTCAACGCCGGCGGATCGCCGGAACGATTGGCGCTGGTGGTGAGAACCGGCCGGCCCACCGCCCTCAGCAGCTCGAGGGCCAGTGGGTGATCGGGGATGCGCACGCCCAGGGTGGGCGGGTCGCCGGACCTGGTCGGCAATACCAGCGTGAGCGGTCCGGGCCAGTGGCGGTCCATGAGCGCGCGGGCAGTCGGATTGACCTCGACCAGCGCCTCGAAGGCGTCCGCCCCGGCCGCCATCGCGATCAGCTGCTTGTCGGGCGGCCGGCCCTTGGCGGCGTAGATCTGGCCGGCGGCAGACGGCAGGGCCGCCAGCCCGTACACCGTGTCAGTGGGAAAGGCCACCACCTCGCCGCCACGAATCAGCTGAGTGGCCCGGTGGACGTCTACGACTTCCACGCTTCGAGCAGACGCACCTGGCCGCCCAGGTCGCGGTGGAACCGGTGGCCGGCGTACAGGCGCTCCGCCACTGGCACGACGTCCTCCACCAGCACCGGATCGATCTCCGCCAGGACGGCGCCCGCCGGCGCCAGCCGCGCCGGGGCCTGCTCCAGCAGCTCCACGACCAGCTCGGAGCCGCGTGGCCCGGCGAACAAGGCCTGACGCGGCTGCGCCAGCACCTCGGTGGGGTAGGAGCCACCCGCGGCCAGGTAGGGCAGGTTGGCGCAGACCAGGTCTACGGCCCCGCCCACCGGCTCCAGCAGCGACCCCTGGGTGAAGGCCACCCGCTCCCCCACCCCCAACCGCTCGGCGTTCCGCCCCGCGACCTCCAGGGCGGCGGCGCTGACGTCAGTCGCGCAGACGCTGACCGCCGGCACGTAATGAGCGAGGGCGACCGCGATACAGCCGCTGCCGGTGCCCACGTCGACCGCCCGAACCGGTCCCCCGCGCGCGCGCGTCCACTCGATGGCTCGCAGCACCAGCGGCTCGGTGTCCGGGTTGGGGACCAGCACTTCGGGCGTGACCTCGAAGTCCAGCTTCATGAACTCCTTGCGGCCGACCAGGTAGGCGACGGGCTCGCCCCGGCCCCGGCGCGCGATCAGCTCGCGGTAGGGCGCAAGCTCTGGGTCGCTCAGCGGCCGTTCGAACTGCAGGTAGAGATCGAGCCGGCGCAGGCCCAGGACGTGGGCCATCAGCAGCTCAGCGTCGAGGCGGGGCGAGCCGGATCCGTGCTGCTCGAGGTACCCGGTCGCGCGCCGGAGCACCTCCAGCATGGTCACGCTTCGTGGGAGCCGTCCGACTCCAGCAGCCGCTGGCGCTCGGCGGACGCCAGCGCGGTCACCAGCTCGTCGAGGTCGCCCTCCATGATCCGATCCAGCTTGTGCAGGGTGAGGTCGATGCGATGGTCGGTGACCCGGTTGTCCTTGAAGTTGTAGGTCCGGATCTTCTCCGAGCGGTTGCCCGACTTGACCATCGACTGCCGAGCCGCCGACTGGGCGGCCTGCTGCTCGGCCAGCTTGCGCTCATAAAGTCGGGTGCGCAGGACGCGCAGCGCCTTCTCCTTGTTCTTGAGCTGCGACTTCTCGTCCTGGATCGAGACCACCATGCCCGTCGGCAGATGGGTGATGCGAATTGCCGAGTAGGTGGTGTTGACGCTCTGTCCACCGGGGCCGGTGGAGGTCGAGGTCTCGATCTTCAGGTCCTTCTCGGGCAGCTCGATCTCCACCGGATCGGCCTCGGGCATCACCGCCACCGTCGCGGCCGAGGTATGGACCCGCCCTTGGGACTCGGTGACGGGCACCCGCTGCACGCGGTGCACCCCGCCCTCGTACTTGAGCTGCGAGTAGGCGCCGGCACCGTGCACCTCGAAGCTCATGCGGTCGTAGCCGCCGATGCCGTTCTCCTGGACGTCGACGATCTCGACCCGCCACCTCTTGGCATCGGCCCAGCGCGAGTACATCCGGAAGAGGTCGGCCGCGAAGAGCGCGGCCTCCTGGCCGCCCTCGGCCCCCTGGATCTCGACGATCACATCGCGGTCGTCGTTGGGGTCCTTGGGCAGGAGCAAGACCTTGAGGTCCTCCTCCAGGTCGACCAGCTTCTGCTCGGCGCCATGCTCCTCGCCGCGCAGGTACTCCTGCATCTGCGGGTCCTTCTCGCCACGCAGCATCTCGCGCGCCTCGGCCAGCTCGTCCTGTGCTTCCCGGTAGTGCCCGTAGGTGTCCACCAGCGGCTCCAGGGAGCGAAGCTCCCGGCCCAGCGCCGCCAGCTTCTGGTGGTCGCTGACAACCTCGGGCCTGGCCAGCTCCTCCTGGATCTTTCGGTAGCGCTGGACGATCGCCTCCAGCCGGTCGATCAAGCCGCCGCTCGTTCCTCGCCCTGGCGCGCCGCATTGAAGGCGGCGATGGCGACCTCCAACTGCTCGGCATCGGGCTCCCGGGTCGTGAACTTCTGGGTCCCCAGCACCGGCCACAGCATGACCTTGACCACGGGGTTGCGCTGGTGCCGAGCCATGAAGCGGATCCACTCGAAGCCCACGCCCGCGATTACCGGCACTCCCAGGATGCGTGAGGCCACCAGCCAGAAGAAGTTGGGATGGAGAAGGGCCACCAGCGAGAAGACGACCAGGCTGACCACCAGCACCACGACCAGGAAGCCGGTGCCGCAGCGGGGGTGGAGCAGGCTGGCGCGCTTGACGTGGGCGACCTCCAGGGGCCAGCCGGCCTCGAAGGCGTTGATGGTCTTGTGCTCGGCGCCGTGGTACTGGAACACCCGGCGCACATCCGGCAGGAGCGCGATCACGAACAGGTAGCCGAGCACCAGCACTCCCCGGATCACGCCCTCGAGGACCACGAACTGGAAGCTGCTGGTCTTGTGCACGGCGAAGCTGCTGAGCAGCAGGGGCAGGCCGATGAAGAGGAGCAGGCTGCCGGCCAGCGCGGCGGCCATCGATAGCATGATCTCGCGCCGTCCGATCTCCAGGTCCTGGCCGCTGGCGTTCATGTTGGCCGACCAGATCAGCGACTTCATGCCCAGGTGCAGCTGCTCGACCAGCAGCGCCAGGCCGCGCACGAAGGGCAGCTTCCAGAAGGGGTGCTTGTAGATGGGCGCGGACAGCTCACCGCGCTCCACCACGATCTCCTTGGTGCGCGGCAGACGCACGGCCACCGCGTAGTGCTGGCGGCCGCGCATCATGACGCCCTCGATGACCGCCTGCCCGCCATAGAAGAACTTCTCCTGGGCTGGGCTTTGCGGCTCTGCGGGCGGAGCCTCCTCGGGGAGAGGCACCCCTGTTAGCCTTGCGGCCGGCCGCTGGACCGAGAGATGCGGCACACAGGTGGGCCAGATGCAAGGAAGGGCGGAGCACCGGAGGGAGCGCAGCCATTGCTGCGTGACCGAGGAGCGCACAAGCTGACACCGCAGATGGTCCGCATGGGGCGCCGCAGATCCGGTCTGGTGGGCGGCCGCAAGGCTTAGTTAGAGGCGGACTTGGCCGCGCGCTTCCGGAACCGCTCTACCTGACCGCCGGTGTCCACGATCCGCTGCTGGCCCGTGTAGAACGGGTGGCAGACGGAGCAGATCTCGGTCTTGAGCTCCTTTTGCGTCGAGCCGGTGGTGAAGGTGTTGCCGCACACGCAGGTCACCACGGCGTCCTCGTAGAAGGTGGGATGAATCTGGGCTTTCACTCTTGCTTGGAACCTCGAATACGAACGACGAATTCTACGTCAGCGGCCGGATGATCGAGATCGTCTGCTCCAGGCCGTAGATCAGGATCGCGACCAGCGCCAGCCAGGAGAACCCCATCAGCAGCCGCCCGTTGAGGGGCACCGACTGGTAGTAGGGCAGGCGGTCGTTGCGGAAGCGCTGGTAGATCGACTGCGCGCCGATGATCAGGATCAGCCAGACGAAGGGATTTGCCCACCAGCCGGTGTAGGCCAGGACTCCCAGGAAGAGCACGGCGCCCGCGATCTGGAACCACTTGGAGGCGGCGGAGAGCACCCATCCGCCGTCGAGCATCCCGAACGGGATCATGTTGAAAAGGTTCAGGAAGAAGCCCCAGAAGGCCGCGATCAGGAAACCCTCCCACCCGGTGACGGTGAATAGCACCAGAGCCGCGATCGAGGCCACGGTGCCGGCCACCGGGCCGGCGATGCCGATCTGGGCCTGGTGCAGTGCGTCGGTGGCGTGCTGGCGCTGGAAGATGGCCGCGCCGAAGAAGGGGATGAAGAGCGGGGCGGTGGCCTTCATGCCCTGGCGCCGGATCTCGACCACGTGGCCCATCTCGTGCAGCAGGATCATGGTCACCAGCGCCCCCGCCGCCAGCGGCCCCAGGCGCCAGGCATAGATTCCAAAGCTCAGGAGCAGCGTGAGGATGGTCTTGACGGCCCCGAACTTGAGCAGGAACAGGCCGCCGTACTTGAAGAAGCTCCAGGCCGCGAGCAGGGCCGTGATGATGGCGCCCGTGATGCCCTGGCGCTGGCGGGCGCTGCGCTGCGGCGCCGCGGCGGGCGCGTAGTACTGCTGGAACGGCTGGTAACCCTGAGACGGGCCATAGTAGGGAGCCGTGGCCGGCGGCGGGGGCGGTGGTGGAGGTGGGCCTTGCGGGTGCCCGCCCCAGGCCGGTTCGTCGGGGGGTTCGGGGCGGGGAGGTGTCATATGACCACCCGTTTATGCCCTTGCCAAGTCCTCCCCATTCATGGGGAGGTGGCCCCGCCGGAGGCGGGGTCGGAGGGGGTCGCTAGCCCGGCTCGCCCACCCGGTGGTGCCTGGTCGTGATGCTGCGCACGGTCGCCCGGCGAGTGGACATGGTCAGGGAGTGGGTCTCGGCGTGGGTGGACCCATACCAGACTCCCTTGAGCAGCTGGCCGCCGGTGATCCCTGTGATGGCGACCGCTAGCTCCTCGGCGGCCAGGTCGGCCACCCCGTACTTGCGCTCCAGTTCCTCGCCGGCGAGCACGCGCTCCTCGTCGTTGCGAGGCCAGAGCCGCGCCTGCACGTCGCCGCCCAGGCAGCGCACG
>VBEO01000126.1:0-11573 GCA_005881825.1 Chloroflexota bacterium
AAGGAGGCCTGGAACTCGGCGCCGTTGTCGGTCTGGATCTGGACGACCTTGAAGGGCAGCTTCTCGAGCACGTAGTCGACGAACTGGATGGCGGTCTTCTGGTTGAGCCGCTCGTAAATCTCCAGAACCCGCCGCCGGGTGCAGTCGTCGATGGCAGTGAACTGGTAGTGCTTCTTGCGCACGCCCTTCATCGGCTCGATGAACTTGACATCGAGCTGGACGCAGTGACCCGGTTGGGGCTTCTCGTAGCGCTTCCAACGCTCCCGGTGGCGCATGTAGCGCTGGGAGGTCGGCAGCCGGTTCATGTCGACCCGCTTGAGGATCCTCCAGACCCCAGACGGGCTGACCGAGACCTCGTGATAGCGCTTGAGGTACATGGCGATCTTGGCCGGTCCGAAGTGATAGTGCTGGCGGAGGTAGAGGATCTTGCCCACCACCGCCGCCTTGGTGGCGTTAGGGCTCACTAGCGGCCGCTTGGAACGATTCCGCAGGCCCTCAGCTCCGAACTGCTCATAGCGGCGAAGCCATAGGTAGTAGCTCTGGCGGGTGATCCCGTAGTAGCGGAGTGAAGGCGACGTTGCGGCTGAAGTTGCCACAGCCCTGGTCCCCGCCGATACTGACGGCTCATGCCTAGCTCTGGGTCGTCGCGGATGTTGAGCTCAGGTTTACTGCCCGAGCGCTCCGGCTTTGCGAAGCTCATCGAGCCTGTCGACAAGCTGAGCAGGCGTCACGACGGGCGGTCGCGGCGAAGGTAGCCGGACCAAATGATCATCACCGGAGACGAGGTAGTCGACGCCCGCCTCTCGAGCGAGGGCGACAAGGTAGTCATCGTCGGGATCCTCTGGAACTAGGCCGATAACCAGGCGTGGATCGGACCGCAAATCAGCGGTTCTTCGGAGGTAGTCCACGAACTCGGATGCCTCCTGCCGCGAGATGAAGCGCCCAAGCCGGTCGCGATGGAGGACGTCCGTCAGCTCGTCCAAGAGATGCGGGCAGACGACGGGGCTCAGTTCGCCCTCCTGCCAGGCAAGGAGCAGCCGGAACGGGTTCCCCTGGCGCGAAATCGCCGCCGAGACGAGGACCGTCGTGTCCGGGACGACGGTGATCATGGCTGGCTAGCGCCGACTACGCACCTTCCGCTCCCGTCGCGCGGCGTGGACCTCTTCGTTGGCGATCCGGGTGGCCTCCTGCTCGGAAAGGCTGCCGGCCGTCTCGCCGATCCGGTCAATGATGTCTAGGCGGAGGTAACTGCGCAGGGCCTGCTCGTGTATCTCCTTCTCGGGTCTACCGGCGTTGACGGCGGCCTGCTTCAGGGCTCGACGCACTCTCTCGTCAAGCTCGACGGTGACCTTCACACTCATTGCACGATGATACAGGAACCCAGCAAGATGGGAAGCTGGCAAGGTGGGTTGGTTCGGCCAGATCGGTGTCCGACCAGAAGCCCGCTGCGCCCGGGGTCCCGCAATCCGCTCGGGGGCCCCGACCACCGCACGGCCGACCGCAAAGCACCGGTGGACGCAAGGCTATCTGCGGGCGGGCAAGGCTTTCGCAGACACCGGTCAGGCCCAGGTGAAGTGCTCGTCCGAGACGGGCGACGGGGCTTGGTCGGTCTAAGGGGCTGACGGCCCGATGAGTGAGACATGGCTGCGGGCCAACCCCGCCGGCCAGGCGCGACACCCTGTAACCTCCCCAAGAGGTGTAGAGTCGTCGTAGGCCAAGCCCGCGTTAGCGGGGTGATGGACGACGGCAGGTTCCGTGCGCCTCAGGCCTAGTCATGACCCAGGACCAGCAATCGGAGGAGGTTGGGGGTTCCTGGGTCTTGGTGCGTTTACAGGCTCACGATCAGGCCGCTGGCAGCCGGCCGAACCGAGACTCAGGCCACTATCCTCCGGCTCCGCCAGGGCCTGATAGCGCCCAGTTTGAGACCCTCGGCTATTGGGTAGAAAAGCTGTAAGGGAAACACTCCGAAATCCCACAAGCACGACTCACCTTTTAAGGAGGCCCCTATGGCTACATTGCATTGGCTAGGTCCAGGTTATGACCTGATGACGGCTTCTCCCTCCATGGACCGCATGTTCGAGCGGTTCTTCGGTTACCGAACCGTCGGTCCGGAGACGGGCACGCCGACTTATTCGTTGCCGGTCGACATCCTTGAAGCCGAGGATGCCTACGAGCTTCACGCAAGTGTCGCCGGCGTTCCGCAAGACGGTGTCGACGTGACCTTCGAGGACGGCCTGCTCAAAATCGCTGTCAAGGCTGCTCCGGTTCCGGTCCTGGGCACGTTCATCCGCCAGGAGCGACTATGGGGCAACTGGAGCCGTCAGCTGGAGCTGCCCAAGGAGGTCGACTCGGCGAACATCACTGCTGAGTTTGAGAACGGCATGCTGACTGTCCGCGTACCGAAGGTGGCGAAGGCCCAGCCGCAGCGAATCGCCATCGCAGGGGCCACCAAGGCCATCGGAGCCTGAGCTGGGCGCTGAGGCCTGACCGCGGGGTCAGGTCCTCAGCTCGTCGGAGGTAGCGCCGGCGTGGCGGGGGCGAGCTCCCAGTTGCAAGCTTCCTTGCCAGCCGTTCCGTGTACACTGTCTTACAACATGGGACAGACGTTGACCTTCCGCCCAAAGAGCTCAAGGACCCTCGCCGAGCTCGAACAGCGTGCGAAGCGCGCAGGCATCGCGAAAACGGCCCTTGCCGACCGGTACGTCGAGGAGGGTTTGGCGATGGACGCCTATCCCGGAATCGTGTTCCGGGACGGACCGGCAGGACGACGCCCTGCGCTTGCAGGTGGCCCTGACGTCTGGGAGGTGATCCAAGTCCTTCTTGATGAGAACGGAGATGTAAAGGCGACTGCTGAGTACCTGAGCCTGCGGCAGGGACTGGTTGAGGCTGCGGCCGCCTACTACGCGGACCATCGAGAGCAGATCGATGACTGGATCGAAACCAACCGCCGGATGATGGACGAGGCCGAGGCGGCATTCCGGCGTCGCCGAACCATCAAGAAAGGCGGGTGAGGCTTCTTCTTGATGAGCAGATTTCAGTAAAAGTCGCCGAAGAGCTCCGGAGGCGCGGACACGATGTGGTCGCGGTCTCGGAAACGGAGCTCCGAGGAGTCGCGGATGAGGATGTCCTCGCGCGGGCTGTTGCAGATCGAAGAGCCGTGGTCACCAACGACATCCGGGACTTTCGCCTCCTTCACGCACGCCATCTGACCATGGGCATCGCGCACTACGGGATCGTGCTCGTCTCCGGACGCAGCCATAGCCTTCGGCGAGCGGGCGTCGGCGATTTGGTCGCGGCCCTGGAAAAACTACTTGCTGATCTGCCCGCCGAGGACGCCCTGCGAGACCTCGAGCTCCTCCTGTGAATTCTGAATCAAGAGCGATGGCTTACTACAGTTCTTACTACAGTTGGGCCGCTAAGCTGTGGAAATCGGTGCCCACTAACGACAGCCGTGAATACGAATCTGTCAAGCTGAAGCTGACATCCCTGAACTCCGGACCGCAAGGCACGTTCGATTCCTGCAGGCGCGCCTCCTCGCCTATTTGAATCTGTCAGGTCGTGGCCGGGTGCGCCTGCGTGTGCGCGAACGCCCCCGCCGTCAGCTTCACCACGTAGAAGCCCCAAAAGCCGTCTGAGTACCAAACCTCATTTAGTGCGGGGTCGAAGGCCGGCGAGCTCATCGCGAAGTTGCCGCCGTTGATTCCCACGTAGGCCGGGCTGGGCGGCGTCGAGGGCGCGTTGAAGTAGGCCATTTCGAACGGGTTGCGCACGTCCTGGATGTTGAAGACGCGCAGGCCGCTCAGGATGAAGCTGCACGCGACGTAGGCCGGATCGACCTGGGTCGGCACATTGCAGTAGTGGCCGGCATAGCCTTGCACGCCGCTCTTGGCGCCGTAGTCGTTCTGTTCGTCACCATTGCGCTCGGCGGTCTGGTTGACCGCCAGCCGCATGTTGGAGACCACGAACGGGTGGGCGTCGTTCTGGATGTCGATGATCCTGGCGGCGCCGACCTTGGCGTTGGGATCGTAGCCGCCGTCCTGGATGGAGCCGGCAGTGGGCTTGGTGGTCGAGCTTGTGTACTCGTCCACCTCCACCAGGTACTGGTGGCCGTGCTCGCTGAAGGGAATGGCGTTCTGAGGGATGCTGACCTCCGGCCAGGTCAGCTGGCTGACCACCGGAACACGCGGGTTCAGGTGGTGGGCGTTGATCCCGCTGACGTCGAGGATGGTGAGGCCGGGCAGGCCGATGTCGGCGATGTACAGCCGGTTGCCGTCGCCGCTGACGCTCATGCCGTGCGCGTCGTACGCGGTGGTGGTCCAGAGGATGCTCGGCAGCTTGGGGTTGGTGAGGTCGACGGCGGTCAGGGTATGGCCCCCGGTCGAGCTGACGTAGAAGACGGTCCCGTCAGGCGAGAACGCGCTCTCGTGGCCCAGGATCCCCATCGGCGTCGAGGAGTCGAGCACCGGGTGCCGGCAATCCTTCGAGACGTCGTAGACGTCGACGAAGCCGGGGTTGAACGTCGGATAACCCATGTCGGCGGCCAGCAGGCCACGCTTCTGGTTGAGCCGCAACGACTCGTGCGGCGACTGCATGGCCGGAGTTGAGAGCGTGGCCGTGTGCACGGGGTGCGCGTGGTCCGTCATGTCCATCGCGTAGACGCCCAGGCCTTCCTGCGTGTTGGTACGCGCGTTGGTCGGGAAGAGCAGGGTGGTGTCGTAGAAGGCGCACTCGTGGCCGGCGGCGTCGACGTAGCGCTCCACCCGGAAGCCGCCGGAATCGCCGAAGCGACCGACCTGCGCGGTGTTGCACCGGTAGCCCTGGGCGGCGCGGCCGCTGTCGACTTCCGCCTTGGGAACGCGGCCCTGCGTGCCGGTTTCAGGCAGCGACTGGCTGTCGCAGGCCAGCTGCGGCGTCGGTCCCGCGTAGAGCGCCGCGGCCGCCTGCGAGGGAACGTTGAGCACCAGGAAGAGTGCCGCGAGGACGGGCAGGGGACCCCACAGACGGACGTGGCCGAAGGGTGTGCGCATGCCTCTGGCCAAAAGTACGACGACGTACCGGTTTGGGCAACCCCGGAACGCTAAAGCTCGGCGAGCCGCTCCAGTAAGGCCTTACGGGGTGGGCTGAAGACGTCGATCTGATACGCCGGGGACGAAAGCGAGCGCACGGTGTGCTCCACCCAGGCCGGAATAAGCGCCGCGTCGCCCGCCTTCATCAGGCGCACTTCGCCGCCCAGCGTCATCTCCAGCTCCCCCTCCAGGACGATGAAGACCTGCTCCTCCTGGTGCGCGTGCATGGGCGCCACCGAGTTCGGCTGGTAGCGGACGAAGCTGGCCAGCAGGTTCTCCCCCACCAGCGGCCGCGAGCGCACTCCGGGCGCCAGCTCGACCTCGGGCAGGTCGGTGTCGATGTTCACCATGCGGCCGGGCGCGATCGGCTTCTCGGTGGCCTCTCCGAAGTACTGCATGCCGGCCAGTATGCGCGCAAGCAAAGCTGGCTCCGAAGGATCTTGTGCTTGCTGCGTTATCCAGAACCCTGCTAGCGTGGCTGCAGCCTTATCGACTACGGGAGCGTGTGATGAAGAGATTGCGTCGGGCACTGACGGTGCTCGTCCTCGGGTTCCCATTCACCCTCGCGAGCAGCACGGCGCTCGCGGTCTCAACCCCCAACTACACGATCGCCAACGTGGGCGCCTACGGCGGCGAACCCTCGATCGTCTCGGACACCCAGGGCGTCCTCTACGACACCACCCCCAGCGGCGGCACCATCACCTACCGCTCCAACAACGGCGGCACCAGCTGGACCCAGGTCACCACCGCCGATCCCAACAGCGGTGACGACTGTCTGGCCACCGACCAGGCCAACTCCGTCTATCTGTGCAACCTGGCCGGCAGCGAAGGCGTGGCCCCGCTCCAGGCCGACGTCTGGAAGTCCGTGAACCACGGTGCGAGCTGGACCCACGGCGAGGGCGCCATCCCCCAGACGTGCGGCACCAGCTGCTCACCCTTCGGCGTCGACCGCGACTGGGTCGCCGCCTCCATCCTGCCCCCCGCCACCCAGACGTCCCAGGCCGAGGTCGTGCTGATGTACCACGACTTCTACGGACCCAGCCAGATCTGGGTGAACATCTCGCACGACGGCGGGGCCACCTTCGGTCCGCCGCAGGAGGTTCTGGCCTCGCCTGGCGTGACCCCCGGCGCCGTCACCGGAACCGTGGTCGCGCAGGGCTACACGCTATGCAATACAGTGCCCGCCGGCGTCGGCATCGCGCCGCCCGGCACACCCCACGCCGGCCGCATCTTCGTGGCCTGGATCGCCGCCGACCTGGCCCAGAACGCCACCGGCTGCAACGTCAGCATGCTGCAGTCCTTCCACACGCTCTGGATCTCCTACTCCGACGACAACGGCACCACCTGGACCCCGCAGCAGGCCTTCGACGCCGGCATCGGCCACGACTCCTCGACGCCCTTCGCCGGCTTCACCCTGGACAACCAGGGCAACCCCTACTTCGGCTTCGCCATCAACGCCAACTCCAACCCGGCCACCTGCTCCGCCGAATCGACGGTGGGCACTGTGCAGAGCGACACCAGCTGCGAGTACGACATGTACGTCATCTGGTCGAGCGACGGCGGCCGCACCTGGGACGGTGGCGGCGGCCTGATCCCGGGCAGCGCCAAGACCGCGTACCGCGTCAACCCGCCATCGGAGACCGGCACCCACTTCTTCCCGGCCATCGCCGCCGGCGATCCGGGCAAGGTCGACGTGGCCTACCTGCGCACGAACGAGATCCTCCCCACCGACGCCTTCGGCAAGGCCGACCCCGGTGGCTGCGCCGGTCCCAATGCGCCGGGCAACCCGCCCACCTATCCGCCCACCTGCAGCTGGAACCTCTACGCCGCCCAGTCGCTGAACCTGAGCGCGGGGACGGCCGGGGCGACCTGGGCAGTGACGCAGATCACCAAGACGCCGATGCACGTGGGCGACATCTGCAACCTGGGCATCGCCTGCCTGGCGCCCAGCTCCAACCGCAACCTCCTGGACTTCATCCAGGAGGCGCTCGACCCCAAGGGCTGCGCGCACATCGCCTACGCCGACGACAACACAGTGAACAAGCTGCGCGCGGCCAACCAGACCGCGGGACCCTGCATCGTGACGCGCCACTAAGCCGGCAGGCTGAACCAGAAGCGGGTGCGCCCGGCGCCTGATTCGGCGCCCACCCGGCCCCCGCACGCCTCCACCGTCTGCTTCACGATCGCGAGGCCGATGCCGGCGCCGCCGCGGGTGGCGTCCGGCGCGGCTCCGCCACGACGCGAACCTCTCCGGCCTCGGGCGTGTAGCGGGAGGCGTTCTGGAGCAGGTTGGAGAGCACCTGCGGAAGCTGGTCGGCGTGCGCGCGCGCGTCTAGGCGCCCCGGCACCTGGATCTCGCATCGGATCGCCTTGGCGTCAAAGGCCGGGCGCACCAGTTCGACCGCGGAGCGCACGGCCTGGGCGACGTCGACCGTCTCAGCCTCAGCCGCATCGGCGGACGGCGGACCGTCGGCCAGCGCCTCCAACGAGCGGGCCAGCCGCACCAGGCGTTCGACCTCCTCATGCAGCGACCGGAACTGCTCTGAGGTGGGCTCGATCACGCCGTCGCGCAGCGCCTCCAGGTAGCCCTGCAGATTGGTGAGCGGCGTGCGCAGCTCATGCGCCGCGTTGACGATGAACTCGGCGCGGATCCGCTCCTGCTCGGCCAGGCGCGCGGCCATCTGGTTGAGCGATTCGGCCAGCGATGCGAGCTCGTCCGGACCGACGACCGGCAGCTGGGTCTCGTAGTCGCCCTCGGCCACGTGGCGCGCGGCCAGCGCCATCCGGTGGATGGGCCGGGCCAGGCGGCGGGCGAGCAGCACCGCCAGCACCAGGCTGGCCACGGCGGCGATGGCGGCGGCGGCCAGGAAGACTACCTCCACGCCCCGGTCGAACATGTCCTGCGCATGGCCGGCCGAGCTGCCGGCCTGGATCATCAGGTTCTTGAAGGTCGCCTGGGCAACGACCAGCACGCCGGCGGCGATCAGGGCGATGGCGGCCAGGGCGACCGCGAGTGAGACCAGCGTGATGCGGGCGGCCAGGCCGCCCAGCGGCCGCCGGCTCATCTCGCTAATCCAGCAGGGCCCGGTAGCCGGCCCCGCGCACGGTCGCGATGTAGCGGCCGTCCTCGGCAGGCTCGCCCAACTTGCGGCGCAGGCGCCCGATGTGCACGTCGACGGTGCGCTCCAGCGCCTCGCCCTCCGCCGTCCCGTAAACCGCGTCCATCAGGGCCTGCCGCGTCAGCACCCGGCCGCCGGCCTCGACCAGCGCGGTCAGCAGCCGGAACTCGGCCGGCGTAAGCGCCACGACGCGGCCGCCGCGGCGGACCTGGAAGCGGTCGAGGTCGATCTCGAGGTCGCCGCAGGTGAGCATGCCGTGCGCGACGCCGTCGCGCTCGGCGCGCCGGGTTCTGCGCAGAACCGCCTGCACGCGAACCACCAGCTCGGCCGGCGAGAAGGGCTTGGGCACGTAGTCGTCGGCGCCCTCGTGGATGCCGTGGACCCGGTCGGCGACCGAGCCGCGGGCCGAGAGCATCACGATGGGCACGTCGGAGCGCTCGCGGACGATCCGCATCAGGGCCAGGCCGTCCAGCTCGGGCAGCATGATGTCGAGCACGATGAGGCTGGGCGGCGCCGCGGCCACCGCCGCCAGCGCCGAGGTCCCGTCGTGGGCCACCGCCACCTGCATCCCCTCCCGCTCCAGGTAGGTGCGCACGAGCGAGACGATCTTGGGGTCATCGTCGACCACCAGCACGGGACCGGCCACTGAAGGCTCCATCCTGACGCAGCTTGGCGCGCAACTGTGACGGACGCGTGAAGCCCGCGTAGTCTCGAATTCGTGCGCGGGCGGGTGCTCGTGGCGGCGCTCATCGCGATCGTTCTGGTGGTCCTCGCGGGTGCCGCCGTCTTCGCCTACTCGACCGGGCAGACCGCCGCCCAGCATGCCGCGGCGCAGCAGCAGCTGGAGTCGGTGCGCCAGCGCAACAACGCGGTCCGGGACTCGCTGACCGATCCCGGGCTCCAGGCCGAATTCAGGAACATCAACAGCCTGCAGGAGGCCCGCACCGCCATGGGCGACTACCGCGCCAAGCTGGGCGGCGCCATCAAGACCGTCGAGAACAAGCTGGCCGAGCTCCGGCAGGAGCGCGACCGGCTGCGCGCTGCTTCGCGCAATCCGCTCCTGTTCACCAACCGCCAGGAGCTCGACCGAGATCGAACCCGCGTCGAAGCCGCCACCGACGCCTTCGAGAGCGCGGAGCAATTCCTGACCATCGCCGACAACCACGCCAAGGTTTCCAACGCCATCCTGGCCGCCGTGCTGGAGATCGACAACATCAACGCCTACGTCGAGGCCAACAACGTCTCCGGGGCCGCGGCGCTGGTTCCGCAGCTGAAGCAGCAGCTGCAGTCGACCGCCACCGCCGCACAGGGGGTGAACTCCCCCCCGCCGATGCGCGCCCTCATAGATGCCCTCAGCCGCTTCGCGGCCGACATGGAGCAGGCCCTGGCCGCGCTGCAGAGCAACGACAACGCCGCACTGGCACGCCTGGAGCCGGGGTTCCGGGCCGACGTCGACGCGGTCAACAAAGCCTTTGATGCGCAGGCCATCAACGCGGCCATACACCAGCAGCTGGACCCCTACCGGGTCCGCTACCAGGCCGAGATGCAGAAGGCGGGCTTTACGACGACAGTTTGACCTGCTGCCATGGACCGAACTAATGTTCGACTGTGGGGCCCGACGATCCCGACCACCTGCGCGGCGACCTCCATGTCTCGCACACCCGCACCGAGACTGGATTTCGCGGCGCGCTGGTCGGCCGCAACGGGCGCTGGACCTGGCAGTGCACCTGCAATCCCGAGCACGCCAGCGTGGCCGAGGCGCGCGATTGCGGGCGCGCCGAGCTGAGCCGCCGGCGTGGGCGCGGATCACAGCCCTTCAGCGTTCGCTGAGTCCGCAAGGTCGCGGGGTCACCCCCGTTGGGCCCGATGAAGGCTTCGATGGCAATACCTGCGCTATGGCGCGACTGGCCGGGTCTCTATGGCCGCCTGTGGGCGGTCATGGCCGACGCTCACTCCGGAGGCCCAGAGGCTGAGGGCGCACCCTCCGGAGCGGACCCGGACGATCAAGCCGGAGGTGACCCGGACCAGATCGTCGGCTGACCCGCGGCCCGGTTAGGCTGGCGCCATGACTGAGCTGAAGGTCGACAGCGATCTCGAGCAGCTGACCGCGCTGAACCGCGACTACGTGGCCTCGGTGCAGAACGGCGACGTAGCGCGCTTCGACGCCATCCTGGCCCCGGACTTCCTCTGCAGCAACCCCGACGGCTCCCTGGTGGACAAACGGCAGTTCCTGGAGCAGACCGCGCGCCCGGTCACGATCACAGGCCTCACGGCCACCGATGTGCGCATCCGCATCCTGGGCGACGTGGCCATCATCCACGCGGCCACCTCGTATACGACGGCGGGCGGGGAGCAGCGGCGCGGCCGCTACACGGACGTCTGGGCGCACCGGGAAGGCCGCTGGCTGGCGGTCTCGGCCCACGTCACCCGCTAAACCCAGCTGCTGATCAGGCGCTCGGTCTGGCAGCGCCGGCAGAGGCGGGCCGGCAGCTTGGCCCAGCGGCCGCAGCCCGCCTCGCACGGGCGCAGGTGGTGATGGCAGGCGAAGCAGAGGACCATGAGGTTCTCCTCGGCGTCGTCGCCGCCCGCGAAGATGCCGCGCCGGTGGTGCACGTCGAGCTGGCGCTCGCTGCCCGGCACGCCGCAGACCTGGCAGCGGCCGCCGCGCGCAGCGATCAGCCGGCGGCGGCGGGCGGCCGTCAGCTTGGCGGCGCCCGTACGGCGGTTGTTGGCCGCGCGCAGCCGTTCCCGCACTGAGGGTTCGCCGAGCAGGGGCCGGAAAGGTCCGGTGCGGCCCTGCGAGCAGCGGGTGCAGAGCACGAGCAGGTTGGCCGCGCCGTCCGGACCCGCCGGGTCTACGCGGAACACGTAGAGCAGCCACGGCCACTCCAGGCCGCAGGCCTCGCAGGCGCCGCCACAGCGCCGGGCGACCGCGGCCCGCGCGCCGGGGCTGAGGCGCAGGTCGGAGGTCGGTGCGGAGATCCCAGCCGGACCTTCGGCGCCTGTGCGGCCCATCTGCTGCGTCGCCTTCTGTGCTCCTCGGTCGCGCATCACCCGATGCGCTCCCTGCGGTGCTCGGCGGCTTCTTGCATCTGAGCCACCCAGCCACCGAATCTCTCGGCCGGGCCTCCGCCCCGACCTCATCCGAACGCACGTTCGCTCCGGGAGCGGAGTTTAGGCCATTCGGTAGGCGCCGGCGTCGAAGCGGCGCGTGGCCAGCCAGAACTTCCAGGTGAAATCGGGCCACATGGTCGGCACCCGACCGGCCGAGTCCTGGTACCAACTCGAGCACCCGCCCAGTAGCCAGACCGACTTCCGCACCCGCCGCTGGAGGGCCGCGTCATAGCGGGCCTGCACCTCCGGCCGCACCTCGAGCGAGCGCAGCCGG